>JAQGMO010000156.1 GCA_028292315.1 Herminiimonas sp.
TTCTCCATCGTAGCAGACGTCAACTATCGGCCTATTCTGTGAAATAGTCGCCAGGCAATCATTTATATAAGGTTGTTCTGCTGCTGTTTCAGTAAAGTTTAATTAAAAAAAGATGGCCTTCGGGAACATATTCGTCGAGACTGACGGAAACAAAGTGCTCCCGTTTCGTTGCCTGGCGTCCCAGCATCACAACCTCCGCCCAAAATCCTCAATATCTTTACACCGTAGGCCGGATGCCGCCTTCCGTCAACGGACTTTTCAACAGAATAGACCAAAGCAGACGTCGGCGGGCTAACGATTGACCTGAAAGGCGGCCGACTGACGCACCGTTGGAATTGCCCTTGATGAATGGGTCTTCACTCACGAATGGTGGCTTCCAAACGCTCAGCCACATAGAGCCCTTCCGCTGCGTCGCGGGAACCATAGTGTTCCCGGCAAAACGAGGCCGGCGCGCATCACCACTTTAGTTCGTGCCTGCATTCTGCAATTCGCGCAGGATTACCGGCGTTTCGTCGCAATCCGACTGTATGATGCTGGAGGTTCATGGATACTCCATCCACCGACTCCAACCTGAACGGAGAAAACCATGAATCTCAAAAACCTGCTGGCCGCCGTCAGCGTCTGCTTATCCATTAGTTCGTTTGCGCAATCCATCCAAACGGAACCACCGCTGCAAGCCGGCTTTCGCATGATGACGGTGGTGGCGGCGGAGCCGATCCCGGTCGCGCTGTTCTACCCGACCACAGCGCCCGCCAATACCATTGCGATGGGGCCGTATGCAATCACCGTCTCATTCGGAGGCACGCCGCCCGCAAAGGTCAAGGGATTGATCCTGATATCCCATGGCAACAGCGGCAGCGAACTGAACCATCACAACCTGGCGCAATCGCTTGCGCAAAGCGGTTACCTGGTGGCGGCGCTCCAGCATCCTCGCGATAACTGGCGTGATCGTTCGCTGGCATCGTCCGTGACTTACTTTTCCGAGCGCCCCAGGCAAGTCTCGCGCGTGCTGGATGCGCTATTGGCCGACCCGGAATGGAAAGACCGGATTCCGTCCGGACGCATCGGCGCAATCGGGCACTCTGCCGGGGGCTTTACCGTATTAGCCCTGGCCGGCGCAATCGCCGATCCGCAGCGTGTCGCCGATCATTGCGCGACCGTAACTGACGATGCCGTATTCTGCGCCTTGCGCGGCGCATTGTCCGAGGAAGCACGAGCAGCGGAAAGGAGGACGATCAAGGCATCCGATTTCGACGTGATGGACAAGCGGGTCCGCGCTGTAGTGGCGATGGCGCCACTGGGCCAGGTACTGACACCGGAATCGTTCAAGCGCGTCACCGTTCCGTTAAAAATCTATGTCGCGGAACATGATACGGTCCTGAACGGGAAATATCATGGCCGTGCAGTGCATGGGCAATTGCCGGCAGCCGATTTTGAGGAAGTCAAAAACGCCGGACATTTTGCTTTCATGGTTGAATTGACGCAATCGATCCCGTCTGCCGCTGGCAATCCGAACAGCAATCCGGAGGGATTCGACCGCACGGCGTTTCATGGCCGTCTTGCAACCGAAGTCACCGCATTTTTCGACAGGAATATGTAAGCTGGGAGGCGGGGACTGGCCCGCTATTGGAGCGTCCAGCAGCAAGGTGCTCTGCTCGCCATACGAACCACGCGCGATCAGTTGGTGGACGGGATGGCGCCGGCAATCGTCGCGTCGCCGACCCACGCATGCGTAAGTGTCTGCGCAACCTGTATTTACAGAACCCTTCTGTACGGTGGCGCCAAGGTTCAGATATCAACGATCTTCCGAAGCAAGCGAGCCGGAACACGCCAGCGCTCACCATCACAATCGATGGAGATGGTCTTGTCATTAATCCGGGCAACGATGCCAACATGCTCACGAAGGTATTTGTCGGTGAAACCGACTGTGTCGCCAATCTGGAATATGGCCGACGCAATGGGGGGACTTGGCGACGGCACCTCAATAGGCCCTCGCCCGGAATGGGGGACGATAGCTGCATAGGGGAGCCACCACATCACGCGGGACACGTCGTCCTGGACACAAACCTCCTTCGGTCGCAATTGCAGGACGGTACCGGCAGCCAGGGCATTGGTACTATGCAGGAAGAACATAACCTTAACGCCCAGGTGCAACTGCCTGCGGATTTCCAGAATGCGCTTTGGGTCGGCAAGCAGTTGGTTGACCATCAGGTTGAGCTGATAGAGTTCGAGACTGGGCGCGTTGCGAAGCGTATCGAGAAGACGAGGATCCATCCTCGTAGTTTATCGTGTTTATACCGAGTGTGGCCAAGCCAGCGGCAGCAGTTCAGCAACCCGATTGGAGGGATGTGATGGCAGCCTGGTCAATACATCCTTGAGCCAGATATACGGATTGAGTCGATTTAATTTTGCCGTACCCGGTAACGAATACATCGTTGCCGCAGCATGGCCACCACGTACCGAACCCGCAAACAGATAGCGGGATCGACCAACGGCCACCGCCCGCAGTGCGCGTTCGCTGGCATTATTGTCCGGTTCCAGCACGCCTTCCTCGATGAAACGGATGAGTGCATCCCAATTGCGCAAGGCATAGCCAAATGCTTGCTGATGTCGATTCCGTCTTTGCAAGCGATTACGGCGATGTCGGCTCCTTGAGCTCCGCTGTCGCCATATAAATATTCGTGCTAGAGGCAAACTCCAGATACATTGAATGAAATTAATAAGGCAGGTCGAACAGCAGCACCTCAGCCGCTTCAGCCTGAGCAAGCGTTACGACGGTTTCGCCTGTCACCTTGAGCGCATCACCGCTCGCAAGCTCGGTACCATTGACTACCGCACGGCCGCGGACGACATGGACGTATGCTGTCCGTCCCGGCGTCAGCTCATGCTTGATCTGGTCACTGCCGTTCAGGATCGAGGCATAGATCGCCGCATCCTGATGGATCAGCACCGAGCCATCACGCCCATTGCTTGATGCAATCAGCCGCAACTGTCCTTGCTTCGATTCGGGACTAAAATGCTTTTCTTCGTAGCTGGGTGCGATTCCCTTTACATTCGGCTGGATCCAGATCTGCAGGAAATGCACAGCCTCTGAGCCCGAGCGGTTGAACTCGCTATGCCGTACACCGGTGCCGGCACTCATGCGTTGCACATCGCCATAACGCAAGGTAGAGCCGTTGCCCATGCTGTCTTCGTGAGCGAGTGCGCCATCAAGCACGTACGAGATAATTTCCATGTCCCGGTGTCCGTGAGTGCCGAAGCCACGTCCTGGGTGTACCCGGTCTTCGTTGATTACCAACAGTGGCCCAAACCCTGTGTGCTCCGGATCCTGATAATGCCCAAAAGAGAACGTATGCTGCGAACGAAGCCAACCGAAATCGGCGCGGCCCCGGTCACCACTCTTGCGAACTTGCAACATGATCTGCTCCATTTCTCGTTAAGGCTTACGGTTCTTGAGGGCGGGATTGCCAAACAAGAAAGGTCTTGATCTACTAAAGCTCATGCATGTTTCTGATATACGATAATTTCGAAAGCACGCTTTTGCCTTGCCCGTAATTCAGCGACTTGTTTCCCCTCGCTGTTTAGCCGATGACTGTAGTATGGGGGTGCAAAGCTGGAAATAAAAACGGAAAATTTGCAGTGGTATCATCGAAATTTTCGAATGTTAACGAGAGTAGTGAATGTTGCGATTAAGCCTAGATGCGCTTCAAATCATTGATGCCATTGCCCGCCGCGGCTCGTTCTCGGGCGCAGGCAAGGAATTGTTTCGTGTTCCTTCCACGATTTCCTATACCGTGTCCAAGCTTGAAGAAGAGCTGGGTGTGCAATTGTTTGAGCGGATGGGCCCCAAAGTCACGCTTACCCGCGCCGGGCAAGAATTGCTGAAAGAGGGGCGGTTTCTGCTTAAGGCTGCAAGCGATCTTGAGTCCCGTGTGAGACGGGTTGCGTCGGGCTGGGAAACCGAGCTTTCCCTTGGCATGGACTCCATGTTGGCTCCAATTGCGCTGCGGAACGATATCAGCGCCTTTTATGAGGTCACCCACCAAACTCGCTTGCGCATCATTCGGGAATCGTTATCGGGGACCTGGGAAGCGCTGCTGGACCGGCGGGTTGATCTGTTAATTGGCGCCGCAGGCGATGGCCCCTCTGGGGGCGGCTATACCGCCGAGCCGATGGGCAAGGTCTCATTTGTCTTTGCGGTGTCGCCTTCGCATCCGCTGGCAGCAGTTTCGCATTCACTCGGTAGGGACGATCTGAGCAAATACCGGGCAATCGCGGTTTCTGACTCAGCCCGCCTGATGCCTGTACGAACCGTAGGGCTGCTGTTCGGGCAAGAAAGCTTAGCGGTGCCGGATATGCGGACCAAATACGAGTTTCAATTAGCAGGCCTTGGCTTTGGCTTCCTGCCTGAGTCTTACGCACGGCAGGCCATTGCCACCGGCTTGTTGGCTGAGAAGGAGGTAGAGGAACCGAAGCCGGATGAGACTTTTTATTTGGCATGGCGAACAGGTGAGGAAGGTGCTGCGCTGAAGTGGTGGATTGAGCGCATTCGGCAAAACCCATCAATTGAACGCCTATTGGGCTGCCCAGCCTGATCGTTGTGCCAATAGATCTCTTCATCACTTAACGGTCGGCTGAAGACGTAACCGACCGTTTGCCGTGCATAGCGGACGTGCATTCGCTCCGCTTGACCGTCTCCTACGGGGCATTCTGAGATGTTCGGGTCGGTACAGTCATCGGATCAATCTGCCCTGGAACGAAATCCCATCCACAAGCGATTGGTGTAGGCGAACTTACAGCCAGGATGGCGTAGTCAATTATCCCCAATAGCCGCCCTTGATTTTTTAACAAGCCGGCAGTGGAAAATAGGTAATAAAGGGGAGCCCACGCCACGGAATGCCTATTAACCGTGTGCGTGGGAATTTGATCGCATCGTCTTTTATTTATTTGGATTGCGTCGTTGGCTGTTGTGAACCTGGCGAAGTCATCTGTCCACCTGGAGAATTGCCAGAGGCATCGGGGCTGGTAGAACCACTGGAACCACTGGAACCACTGGAACCACTGGAACCACTGGAACCACAGGAACCACTGGAACTGCCTGGGGCATTTTGGGCACCGGAAGCCTGTGTTAGTGATTCCCTCTTTGCCTGCGCTTTAGCGAGGTCTTGTGCGGCCTTAGCTTCGTTTGTACATGCCTTTTTTGCGTCACCAACCTGATCAGCACAGCGTGCCTTGGCAACGTTGTATTGCGCCTCGGCTTTCGCTTCCGCAAGTTCGAGTTGCGACTTGGGTGAAGGGTTCTGGCTCATTTTTTGCTGCGCTTTCGCTACCTTCTGCTGGCCATCTACCTCTGCTTTACAAACATCTTTGTTATTACCCTGCATGGTATTGCATTTCTCACTAGCAGACTTTTGCTGTTGATCCGCCTGTTGCTTCTGGGATTGTTGCCCTGAATCGGATTGCGTGCTCTGTCCCGAAGACCCAGAGGAATTAGACGAAGACTGTGCGTTAGCCCCTGCTGCAAAGGCGAATGCGAATGAAGCAGCAATGATAGTAAGCGTGGCATTCATGGAATGGCTCCTTTTGAGAAAGGACGAAACATATGCAAAGCTTATGCCTAAAAGTAAGCTGCCAAAAGCGAAGGCTTGATACGGCTTCCGAATCACAGAGGATGGAGTGATCCAACGGTGACAGGACGCCATGACCACCTCTGTTCAGCATATGAACGTAGATCATCGTCGTGGACAGTTCGGAATGGACAAGCAATTTCTACACGGTCCAAATGTAATATTCCGCCCCCGTCGGGTGCGTGGCAAAGCGTTGTCGCAGCGTATGCGTTGAGGCTAATTTGGTCAGCCGGGCTGCCATGACAATTGCGGCTTATTCGCCTGTGAATGCTCCAGTCGTTTAAGGTATCGATCAAGCAATAGCGCCCTGGATCAGGAACGAGTGAACCGCCAAATCGCAGTGGTTTGCTCGCGCTCCACAGCTATATAGACTCAATCGCCTGGTGAACCCGCGCCGCCAGGTCCATTAAATGTGAGCTTATTTCGCTGCCGACCAGGGCAGGCGCGGCTTGAGTGGAGACGCTCAAGTTAAGCACATAGATTGGGTTGCCTTCCACAACAATGGGTGTCGCTACCGCGACAACTTCCGGCTGCCAGGCGGCAACACAGTAGCCCTGACGGCGCACGCTGTCAATCGCCTCGATAATGTCACATTCAAGCGCATGCCATCCGGTCGGGCGACGACTTTTGAACTGCAGCAGGAGCGCCTGCCGTTGCGCCTCCGGTACCGCCGCCAAATATGCGCGGCCCAGCGACGTCAACTCGATCGGGACGCGCTGACCCGCCACGATATTGCGTAGGGTCGGCTTGCGGTTATAACGTACCGATTCCAGATATACCATTTCTTCACGGTCGGCAACCGCCAGTCCAACATTAATTTTTTTCTTTTCTGCTACGGCGCGCATCATCGGCCCTACCGCCTGCAGCACGGGCGAGCCAGAGCGCATCGAATGCGCGAAGCTCAAAACGGGCGCGGCAAGGCGATAGGCCCGCCGGCCTCGATCGTACTCCAGCAAACCTGTTCCCACTAACGTCTGGGTCAGACGGCTAACCGTCGCTCGCGATAATCCCGTGCGTTCGGCCAAGTCGCCATTACCCATCAGGCTGGCTCCCGGTCGAAAGGCGCGGAGAATCTCTACACCTCGTTCGAGCGAGCGGTTCTGTGGCGGTTGTTCGAGCCGTGTGCGTTTCGTTGATTGCTTCGGCGCCTTTGCCATTGGCAATTCCTTTCGATATCCATTTCCACTAGGTGGAAATGCAGGTATCCGCTCGCTGATCTTACCGCATAAACTGCCTGTAGCGGAAAGAGTGCGAAGCTGCAGAATATATATCGTTGCCCTCCTTCCGACAAATCTACTTTCATTCAGGAGACACTCCATGCAAAACTTTTTGAAGTCGTCGCTTCGCAAATTAGGTGTGATCGTAACCCTCGCTGCCTCTCTCAGCAGCATTGCAACTTTTCCCGCGTTTGCCGATTATCCGGAAAAGGTCGTTCGCATCATCGTGCCATTCTCGCCCGGCGGCGGCACTGATCTGATCGCCCGGACGCTTGGCGCCGATATGTCGAAAGAACTTGGCCAAACCGTGATCGTCGAGAACAAGCCCGGCGCCGGCACCATTATCGGAACAGATGCCGTCGCCAAGAGTGCACCCGATGGATACACGCTGCTAATGGCAACATTTGCCCACGCCGTAAACCCGAGCCTTCAACCGAAATTGCCTTACGCTACCGATAAGGCTTTCGCGCCCATCATCCTCATCGGCCGTTCGCCAAATGTTCTCGTCGTCAAACCGGAAAGCCCTTACAAGACTGTTCAGGATGTCATTGCTGCGGCGAAGGCGAAGCCGGGCAGGCTCACTTTTGCCTCGCAAGGCAACGGCACCTCCGCCCACCTGGCCGGCGAGATTTTCAAAAATCTCGCCAAGGTAGACCTGACACATATACCGTATAAAGGCGCTGGTCCTGCCCTCACGGATTTGCTTGGCGGGCAGGTAGACATGATGTTCGGCACGGCTGCTGCAGTGACACCCTACATCCAAAGCGGAAGATTGCGCGCCCTGGGTGCGACTACTGCTCAGCGCTCGCCGGCATTTTCCAGCGTCCCGACGATTGCGGAAAGTGGCGTTGCAGGATACGCCGCCGAGAGCTGGTATGGGCTCTATGCGCCGGCTGGTACTCCGCCGGAAGTGATTGCCAAGCTGAATGCCATCGCCAAGAAGGCCATCATGACCGAAACATTTCGCAAGCGGGCTCAAGATGAAGGCCTGATCATCGGCGCCGGCGTGCCGGCCGAACTGGATACCTATGTGCGCGGCGAGGAAGCTCGATGGAAAAAGATCGTCAAGGAAAACAACATCGCCGCCAACTAAATTTATTGATATTGCAAGGACCGACAATATGACAACCGACCTGATCGATCTGCAGATTTCCAGTGGAATCGCAACCATTTACCTCAACCGCCCGGAAAAGCGCAATGCAATGAGCGACGACATGCGCGCACACTTCATTGCGGCGCTGGAGCGTGTCTCTGCAGACAAGGAGATCCGCGCGCTGGTACTCACCGGCAACGGCAAGGGATTTTGTGCGGGCGGCGACGTCGCCGGCATGGAGCGGCGCATGCAGGCACCGGCTGGCGAGGTTGGATTCAACGGCTGGACCCGCCAGCAACGCGTGCATTACTCGGTATCGCTGTTACATACAATGCCCAAGCCAACCATCGCCGCAGTCAACGGCGCAGCCACCGGTCTTGGCGCCGATACGGCGCTGGCATGCGACTTCATTATTGCCAGCGACGCCGCCAGTTTCACCTGGTCCTACATCAACCGGGGCTTGATCCCTGATGGGGGCGGCATGTATTTTCTGCCTCGCCGTGTCGGCTTGGTCAAAGCAAAGGAATTGATCTTCAGCGGTCGCAAAGTGGACGCCAACGAAGCACTGCAGATTGGTATTGCCGACCGATTAACCGGTGCCGATACGCTCGTGGCCGACGCCCAGGCATGGGCTGCTGAGCTGAGCAAGGGCTCGGCCACGGCGCTGGCGTTAGGTAAAACCATCCTGAACCAAAGCTTCGAGCTCCCGGCCGATCAGGTATTTGCGCAAGGCAGCCAAGCCCAGGGCATTTGCTACACAAGCACCGAGCACCGCGATGCGGTGATGGCATTCCTGAACAAAAGCGCCGCGCGAACGGGTAAGGAATAAACGACATGGATGCTATTTCCCGTCTGCTCAAACCGCGCAGCGTCGCCGTCATCGGCGCATCGGCGGATGTGAACAAGACCTCCGGCCGCCCGGTAGCATACCTGCGCAAGCACGGCTTCACCGGCAACATTTTTCCGGTCAATCCACGGGTCGCCGACATCGCCGGCCTGCGCTGCTATCCCGACATCGCATCGCTGCCCGAAGTGCCCGACGTGGGCATCGTGCTGCTCGGCGCGGAGCGCGCTCATCTTGCGGTGCGCGACCTGGCAACGCGCGGAACGGCAGCGGCGATCGTGCTCGCCAGCGGTTACACGGAAACCGGCGAAGATGGCGCGCGCCGTCAGCGGGAACTGCTTGCAGCCGCAGGCAAGATGCGACTGCTCGGACCTAATACGATTGGCTTGGTCAACCTCACCGATGATATCGTTCTGTCCGCCAGCGGCGCCCTGGAAATGGAACATTTTCCGGCAGGTTCCATCGGCGTGGTGTCGCAAAGCGGCGGGATCCTCGGCGCATTGCTGTCGCGCGCGGCGGCACGCGGCATCGGCCTTTCCAAGCTTGTGTCCACCAGCAATGAGGCCGACCTGGACCTGGCCGATTTCATCGATTATTTCGCCAACGACGATGCTACCAAGGTCATCGCCTTATATGTCGAAAGCGTACGGAATCCGGACACCTTCCGTGCCGCGGCGTTGAAAGCGAGGCGTGCCGGCAAGCCGGTGGTGGCTTTCAAGATCGGCCGTTCCGAAGCAGGGGCAAAAGCGGCTGTCTCGCATACGGGCGCGCTGGCAGGCGCAGACCGTATGTACGATGCCCTGTTCAAGCAGGTCGGCATCATTCGGGCGCAATGCTTTAGCGACCTGCTCGACATTCCGGCGGCCTTGGCGACTGGACGCGTCCTGCGCGGCAATCGCATCGCCATCCTTACCTCGACCGGCGGCGCAGGAACGCTGGTGTCCGACAGCTTGGGCGTGTCGGGCTTCGAGACGCCGGCGCCGGATGCGCAGACCGCTGCCCGCCTGCGCGCACTGCAGACGGGCGATCATGCGGCGCTCGACCGCAATCCGATCGACGTGACGCTTGCGGGCCTGCAGCCGGATTTGCTGCGCGGCGCGATCAAGGCGCTGCTCGATAGCCCAAGCTATGACGCCCTGGCTATTGTCGTCGGTTCATCCGGTCTGGCGATGCCCGAGCTAATGGCCGGCGCAATTCAGGATTGCCTGCACACCAGCGATAAGCCAGTATTGGCGTACATGAGTCCGCATGCGCCCGAAGTGGCTGCCATTCTGACTCAGCGCGGCGTGCCGGCCTTCACCGCGCCGGAAAATTGCTCGGCCGCACTCGGCGGGATGTTACAGGCCGCACGCTGGACGATTCAGCCCACGGAAACCTCTGTCGCGATGCAGGTATCGACAGCGGAGCTCCCGGTCGGGTCGCTGGATGAGGCTCAGGCCAAGCAGTTGTTCGCACGCTTCGGCGTACCCGGCGTTCGCGAGATCGTGGTCGCGACGCCGGCAGAAGCCGAGAGGGCCGCATACGAGCTGGGCGGGCGCGTGGTGTTGAAAATTCTTTCGAACGAAATTACGCACAAAAGCGACGTCGGCGGCGTTGCAGTCAACCTGGCGCCGGAACAAGTCGGCGCGCGTCTGGCCGCCATGGTCGGCGAAGTCAAGGCCAACACAGACGTGGCTCCAAATCGCTTCCTGGTACAGGAAATGGTGACGGGCGGCACTGAACTTATCCTTGGTTTCCATCGCGACCCGCTCGGGTCGGCAATCCTGCTTGGGATGGGCGGCGTCACGGCGGAACTCTTCAAGGACACCACGATGCGGCTGCTGCCGCCGTCGGGCGGCCTTGGCCGCGCGGAGGCGCTGGAGCTTGCGCACGAACTAAAGACATGGCCGCTTCTCGATGGCTTCCGTGGCCGTCCCAAGGCCGACATCGACGCACTCGTTTCCGCCATTGTCGCCTTTTCGCAAATGGCCGCGCAGATGGGCGAGCGACTTGTGGAAGCCGAAATCAACCCGTTGTTCGTCCTGCCCGCAGGACAGGGCGTGCGCGCCGCGGACGGCGTTGTTGTGCTCGACAATTGAGTCAGGGATCAAGCATGGCGGCTGCAAATTGCCGTCATGCGCCACAACCTGGCAATGCACATGCTGCACGACTGCGAGCACATCGATAACCTGGCCATTAATATCCATACTGACGCATGCGTGCGGACGCGCTTTCGGAGCAAGGGTCTGTCGCAGGCAGGAGGCTTGAGCGCTGCGCTTGCGCAGCACGATGCAGAAGCGCTTGTCGTCTGGGGCGAACATGACGTAACTGCCGATCCTGAGGCTGCTATTCGCATTCTGACGGAGGCCTGTCCTGTTCTCCAGACGCATATCGTGCGCGGCGCAGGCCACTGGGTGCAATACGAACGTGCTGAGGAAGTTAATCATCTGTTGCCCGGCTGGCTGGGCGCAGACTCGAAGAGATGAAATAACGAATTGTGCGCATACGGAGAATTTTGCGCCGCCCAGGGCGATGCCTGCCCAGGAATCGCGGCGTCAGATACCGTCTTGAAAGTCAACGACTAATCCAGCCGACGTTGGATCAAATGGCTAGCCGGAGGTGTCCGCCCCATAGATCAAATGGGTCATTTTGCGCATAGCGGCACCAATTTACATACGTCCGGCTATGAGACCTTTTGTCAGCACGTCGGCCACCAACTCATTAAGTTCAACGCCACGCTCTTTCGCCAGGGCCTGCAGTTGCTGCACCAGTTCACTGTCGAGTTTGACTGCAAACGGCACCAGGCCCAACGCCTGATCCCGTTTGCGCTGCTCACGTCGATCGATCGCAGTTGGTTCGCCTTTGGCAAAACCGGCTGCACCAGGCGCTGCCATTTTTCCCATCAGTTTCTTGGCGTCGCTCTTCGCCATTCCGGTTTTTTTCACTGTCATATCCTTGTTGATTCAACATAACCATTTTACGGTTGCATACCGGTTCAACCCGCGCTGGCGGAACGGTAAATTTCTGTCAGTCTCTGACGGACTCGTTCTTGCACCGCCGGATCGCTCAAGCCCAATTGATCGTTGGTCTGGATCAAATGCTCCTTGCACCAGACGGGCCAGCCGAATGCGTCGTCATCGAGCGCGAACCAGTGTGTCGGCTTGCGCCGTTCTACATCGCCCCAGATTTGCATACCGCGCGGCATGGTGTCGAACTCCGCTTTGACAATTTTCGGATGCAGAAAAGTCGAGCCGATCACCCGATCTTTCAGCGAGGCCGACAATTCATGTTTTGCCTCATCGAACCCCAATTCGCGAACCCAAGTGGTCGACAAGACAATCTTCAGGTCCGGGTAGGGTGCGAGCAAGTCATCGAGAATCGGCATCCATTCAAAAAATGTGCGGCCAGGCGTCTTAATAGTCATGCCCTTGGTGCGATTGCGCAGCACATTGCCGTCGTGCAAGACGGCATCATAGTCCAGATAACAGATCTTCATTATAAAATTGGCGGCAAAAGGAGCAGTATCGTTTAATTTCGGTGAACAGAAAACAAGGCAATGCCGGTGGTTCGATCCTGCCGCGGGCCAAGAAAAATCAAACGCCACCCGCGGTCGGCGTTTTTTTCGTAGAGCGGCAGTGCCTGCCATCTATAGGGCCGTTGGTACGGCAGGATGACCAGCTCGCGCTAAAGCAGATCCTTGAGCGCAACTACTTCAACCCCATCCGCCATCCACCATTTATTGGACAAGTGCGGGCTGCCCGGTCCGCGCTGCGCCAGGCAGGCGCCGGAGCTACCACATCAAGTCGTCCGGGATCTGGAAGGCGGCATATGGATCGTCAGCATCGATCCCGGTGCTGGTCTTGTTCACCCGCACGACGAGCGAGGCATCGCGCTCGGCGATCTTGTCGGCAATAATCCTGGGCACCAATTCGGTCACGCCGCCGTGGCAGACGATCACCAGGCGCCCGGCCATTAAATGCGCCTGGACCGCGGCGGACACATATATCCGTTCGATCTTCTTGTCGTGAGTAAAATTGTAGGCGATGTCGCCGGCGCCCTTACTCTGCCGATTCTTCTGCACCATCTGGGCAATTTGCGCCCCGATCGCCTTTTGGGTAGCGGCCGCGTCGCGCTGGGCATTGAGTTCGCGGGCCCGCTCGGCATTCTTGCGTTGTGCATCGAGTGCGGCGAGACGCGCTTCACTTTGCGTGCCGGTCCGGCGCTCAACCTTCATCTGCTTGCTCTTTTCCTGGTTGGCCTGCTTAACTTTGTTTTTGTTGACCAGGCCGGCTTTCAAAAACTGCTCTTGCAAAGAGACCATATGTGCTACTCCATAATAGGATCCGCCGGCCCAGGCAGCGGCGCCGGCCAGGGGAAAGACGCTAGCATAGCAAAAATGTCGCCACGGCAGGCCCGCGATCGCGGCCTTGCTGGCGCCTTTTGCGAGGAGCTGGGCCTTGTCATTGCGCGGAGACAGCCGGCTCCACCTTACCATCCACGTTGGATTACGTTGCGAAAACTTTATGGCGAGTCTGGCTTAAACGTTGGAAGCCATTATCGCTTCAATCATGGCAGCGCTGATCAATCTCCCCATCATCCGCCTGGGGTTGTACGCCAGGACATGCAAAGTCGTCTTGGTGCCGACCCGATCCAGGGTCGTCGTCATGACGCTTACGAAACGCCCAATACCGAGTCCAGGTCTTCTGGTTCGGTCCACGGCGCGGATATGTCGAGAACCTGTTCGATATGATTCAGATGCTCGTTCATCAATGACACGGCTTTTTCTACATTCCCGGATGCAAGAGCATCAATGATGTCGCCATGCTCGTCGTGCGTGCATGCCGGCACAGTCGGTGAGTCGTATAGCACGATGATCAGGCAGGTCAACGATGCCAGTTCACGCATCATCTTGGTCATTACCGGATTATTTACCAGGACGGCGATAAGAATATGAAACTCACCTGACAGGCGGATGATGGCGCGGCGATCATTCGCTTGTCGGGCGAGCGCCTCCTGTTCCACATGCGCCCGTAACCGCGCAATGAGTTTCGGTTTTGTATGCTGGCCAAGCTGTCGCAGCAGTGCGGGTTCGATCATGCGGCGGGCTTCGAAAACCGCACGGGCTTCGGCGGTTGTCGGACTAGCTATAAATGCGCCGCGATTCGGTACGGTGGTGATCAGGCCTTCGTGGCTCAGCCGCGCCAATACTTCGCGGACACGGGTACGGTTGACACTGAAAATGCTCGCGAGTTTTTCTTCCGCGAGTTTGGTGGCGGGGGGCAGCCGGTGCTCCATGATCGACGAAAGTATGCGTTCATAGATCACGTCGCCTGTCATCGGTCGCCCACTGGTCGCCTGTCCCGGCAATGGGCTGTTTTCCGATTTTCCTGCGGCTTTTCTTTTCCCCGGCTTGCCGGCCGGGATGACGGTATTGGTCATTGCTGCACCTTGAATAAGTAGCGAGAAACGAGGAACTGGAACGCACTCCACATCGGACAATTATATTGTCACAATTTCCGCAAAAGACATCGACATTTTTAAAACATTTTGCTGCACTTAGTTGGTGCGGCTCTACGAGGCTCGCACCATGGCGGCCCCTTATTGCGGTGCAGATCACCGCTCCACCCCTTGGTAACAGCGCCGATCATGGCGAAATCCTATGGCACAGGTATTGCATTATGTTGTCGCAATCGCGAAATAATATTGTCACAATCTTTAATACCGTTGTTCACCCAGAGGGAGCATCACATGCCATACGCAGTTCAAGACACGCCATCCCGGAAATCGGGTTTTCGTCGCACCGCAATGTTGCTGACGTTTGCCTGTAGCGTCGCCTTCGCCGGCTCCGCTAGTGCGCAGTCCAATCCGAAATTCAAGCTGGCCTATGCCAAGTGCGCGCATTGCATGTCGATGGCACTGGTGCCGGAGCTGGCGAAAAATGTCGACATCGAAGGCGTCAACTTCAATGCCGGCAGCGACGCATTGACCGCTCTCGTTTCCAAGGGCGTGGATATTGCGCAGGTGACCTATCTGAGTTTTGTCAGCGGTCTCGACAAGGGTTTCGATCTGGTCGCCGTTTCGGGTCAAGTCAATGGCGGTTCCGAAATGTTGGTCGGCAAGGACTCCACGCTCACAGCCGGTGACTGGAGCGGACTGAAAAAGCTGATCGCTGAATACAAGGCGCAAGGCAAACCGTTCCGCGTCGCGGCTTCGCGCGGCAATGCGCAGGACTTGCATATGCGCGGCGAGATGGCGTTAAACGGCATTAACGTCGGCAAGGATGTGCAGTTCGTGAATATCCCGAATCCTTCAGATCATGCCGCCGCCCTGCAACGTGGCGAAGTGGAACTGATTTGCTCGGTCGAGCCATTCGCTTCGCAAATTCGCATGAGCGGCGTAGGCAAGCATTTCGGCTTCCCGTACAAACAGGCAGCCGGCCGCCTGACCAATCTGATCGTCACCCGTTCCGACGTCATTAAGGAGCGCCCGGCCGAAGTACGCGAAACCGTGGCTGCGGTTGTGCGTCTGGTCGGCAATCTGCAAAACGACAAGCAGGCGTGGGTCGGCAGCATCGTCAAAGGCACCGGCCTGGACAAGTCTGTGGCCACCGAAGCGCTGAAGAATGCGTATCCCGACTTCAAGATGTATCGTCCGGCGGCACAGTCAATCGGCGGGATGATGAAGGATCTGAGATACATCTCCACGGATGTAACCAGCCAGATCGACAAGCACATGGATTACAGCTTCCTGATGGATGCCACCAAAAAACCCAAATCCGAACTCGGCTATTGATTCAGGGGCATTGCGATGATCAGATTGATGCGCTTTCTGTCGGAAGCGAAATGGCGTTTCGCCGTACCGATAATCCTGGTGCTGGGCTGGGAAGCGTTTTCCCGTTCAGGACTCGTCCCGGCGTCGCTATTGCCGGCGCCGTCGCGTGTGTTTATAACCTGGATGGATTGGATATTCGGCATCAACGAAGCGGCGCAGGACAGTAGCGGTCGCTGGATCTTCGATGCGATGGCAAGCTGCCTGCGGGTGTTCAGCGGCTATGCCATCGCTGCGATATCCGGCATCGCGCTCGGTGTAGCGATCGGCTGGTGGCGTTGGGTGGAAAAGATGATCGAACCGACGATACAAATGTTGCGTCCGATTCCGCCAGTGTCATGGATTCCGCTGGCGATCATCTGGTTCGGCATCGCCGACAAGCCGGCGATTTTCCTGGTCTTCCTCGGTGCGTTCTTCCCAATCCTGATGAATACCGTGCATGGCGTCAAAACCGCCGACCGCAATCTGTTGCGTGCGGCTGCCATGGCAGGTGCGAATGAGAGCCAGTTGTTGCGCTTCGTGATCTTGCCGGCGGCAATGCCGAGCATTTTCGCCGGACTGCGCATCGGCATCGGCAGCGCCTGGATGCTGACGGTTACGGCGGAAATGGTGGCGGTCAAGAGCGGCCTCGGTTATGCGCTGTGGGACTCGTACTATTTCCTGCGCTATGACTTGGTGATTGCGGCGATGATCAGTATCGGTTTGCTCGGGTATCTGGCGGATCTGGGGCTCAAATTGCTGATGAATTCATTATTGCGCTGGCAGCATGCGGCGACGGTACAAGGTACCAAAGCTTAAGGAACCGACATGGCATTTATAGAACTGAATAATATCGTCAAGATATTCAAGGATCGAAAACGAGGCACGGACATGCTGGCGATCGATGACGTGACGCTGAAGCTGGAAAAAAAAGAATTCCTGTGTCTGCTTGGCCCTAGCGGCTGCGGCAAATCGACACTGCTCAACATGATTGCCGGGTTTGAATTCCCGACCGCAGGCAAAGTGGTTGTAGCCGGCAAAGCGGTCACTGAGCCCGG
This sequence comes from Herminiimonas sp., assembly GCA_028292315.1. Taxonomy (GTDB): domain Bacteria; phylum Pseudomonadota; class Gammaproteobacteria; order Burkholderiales; family Burkholderiaceae_D; genus JAQGMO01. The sequence goes on from JAQGMO010000156.1 coordinate 16,626, forward strand.
CGCGGAGCGCGGCATGGTATTCCAGCAGGCTAACCTGATGCCGTGGCTGCCCGTATGGGACAACGTGGCGTTTTCATTGAAGCTGCAAGGCAAGAGCAGCGCTGAACGGCGCGCGGCGGCGCAGCCGTTTATCGATACGGTGAAGTTGACCGGGTTCGAAAACCATTATCCATCCGAACTGTCCGGCGGCATGGCGCAGCGGGTCGGCATTGCCCGCGCGCTGCTGCTCAATCCGGCGGTCATCCTGATGGATGAACCATTTGCGGCACTGGATGCGCAGACCAAACTTGAAATGCAGGAAGAGCTGGTGACGCTGTGGCAACGGTATGAAGGCACGATCGTGTTCGTTACGCATAGCGTCGATGAAGCATTGGTCCTCGCCACCAAGGTGGCGGTGATGACGCACCGGCCGGGGCGCATCCGCGAGCTGATCGACATCGATTTGCCGCGCCCGCGCGACACCACCACGCAATCGTTCAACGATTACAAGCGTCATGTGCTGAGCCTGATTCGTGAAGAGGCGTCGCTGGCGCAAGCCGATGCACTCGCAATCGCCTGATTTTTGAAAGAATATTTGATGACACATCGCACTTTACTCGGGATGCTGACCCCCTCCTCGAATACCACACTGGAACCGGTCACCACCGCAATGATCGCGGACATCCCGGAAGCCAGCGCCCATTTCGGACGTTTCCGGGTAACGGAAATTGCGCTGTCCGGGAAAGCCCTGGCGCAATTCGACGACAGCGAAATCCTGCGCAGCGCTGAATTGCTGTCCCATGCCAAAGTGCAGAGCATCGGCTGGAACGGGACGTCATCGGGCTGGCTGGGATTCGATGCCGATGAGCGCCTATGCCGTCGTATTACCGAGGCCACTGGCATTCCGGCGTGCACGTCGGTATTGGCCCTGAACGAAATCTTCGATATCACCGGCGTCAAGCGCTTCGCTATGGTGACGCCTTACCTGGACGAGGTGCAGGAAGCGATCATCAGGAATTACAGCGCCTCGGGACTGCAATGCGTGGCGGAACGCCATCTGCGCAAGCAGGACAATTATTCGTTCTCCGAAGTCAGCGCCGATGAGATCAGGCGCATGGTGCGCGAAGTGGCGCAAGAAAAGCCACAAGCCATCACGATTTTCTGCACCAACCTGCGCGGAGCGCCGCTGGTGGAAGAACTGGAGCGCGAAATCGGCATTCCGATTTACGACACGATCTCCACCGTGGTCTGGAAATCGCTGAAACAGGCCGGTGCCGACACGCGCCGCATCAAGGGCTGGGGCAGCTTGTTCCGCGACGTCGCATAGATCGGAGATACGGTAATGGACGACTTTGACGTAGTCATACGCAATGGCACGATTGCGACCGCCTCTGACACCATGCAATGCGATGTCGGGATCAAGGATGGCAAGGTAGTTGCGTTGGCCCGCAATCTTGCGCGGGGAAGGACTGATATCGACGCCGCCGGCAAGCTGGTTTTGCCAGGCGGCGTAGACGGCCATTGCCACCTCGACCAGCCCATGCCGGACGGGCTGGAAATGGCGGACGATTTCCTTAGTGGCAGCATCTCGGCGGCATGCGGCGGCACCACCACGGTGATCCCTTTTGCGGCCCAGGCCAAAGGGCAGTCGCTGCGTGCTGCGGTGGAGGATTACCATCGTCGGGCCGAAGGCAAGGCAGTGATCGATTACGCGTTTCATATGATCATTAGCGACCCCACCGAGACCGTGCTGCGGGAAGAATTGCCCCGGCTGATACGCGAGGGCTATACCTCATTCAAGATCTACATGACGTACGACGACATGAAGCTGAATGATCGGCAGATACTCGACCTGCTGGCGGTAGCACGGCGCGAGGGCGCGATGGCGATGATTCATGCAGAAAACTCCGACTGCATCGCTTGGCTGACGGAGCAACTCGAAGCGGCGGGACTGACTGCGCCAAAGTATCATGCCGCTTCGCGTCCCATGCTGGTCGAACGCGAAGCCACGCACCGGGCGATTGCGTTATCGGAACTGGTTGATGTCCCTATCCTCATCGTGCATGTATCCGGCAAGGAGGCGATCGAGCAGATTCGCTGGGCGCGTGGGCACGGCCTGCGCATTTATGCCGAAACCTGCCCCCAGTACGTGATGCTGACCGAGCAGGATCTCGACATGGACGGCTATCATGGCGCCAAGTGTGTCTGCAGCCCGCCACCGCGTGACAAGGAAAATCAGCAGTACATATGGGATGGACTGGCTGACGGCTTGTTTACCGTGTTTTCATCCGACCATGCACCGTTCCGTTATGCGGACGCCAAAGGCAAAATGCCAGAAGGAAAGGAAGTACCTTTCCGTTATATCCCGAACGGCATACCTGGACTGGAAACCCGCTTGCCTTTGCTGTTTTCGGAAGGAGTGGGCCGAGGCCGCATCGACCTGAATCGGTTCGTCGCACTGACTGCCACCGAGCCCGCCAAGATGTACGGCTTGTATCCGCGTAAGGGTACGATAGCGATTGGGGGCGACGCCGATATCGCGATCTGGGATCCGCTCAAGGAAGTCGTGATTGCGAACGAGGCGTTGCATCACAATGTCGATTACACGCCGTATGAAGGAATCAAGGTCATCGGCTGGCCAACGATGACGCTATCACGTGGGGAAATCGTATATCAAGAAAACCGGCCGTGCGGTACGGCAGGCCGAGGCAAATTCCTGAAGTGCGGATTGCCGGATCCGGCACGACCAAAAAAGCGATAACAATTATGCGATAAGGAAAGGGAGACATCCGTACGGGCGGGCCCGGAATAATGCCGTGAAACCGGAGCGGCTCATCGTGGCTCAAGGAACATTCCACGCCCCTAACTGCTAAAACGTTATCAGTCGGCTTGTTAACCGCACGGTTTCCACACGCATTGCGTGTAAACCGTGAACTGGAATGCGGGCGCTGCCACTAACGATGCATGATGCTGACTTCGGCGCCGACCAAACTATTCGTGCCGGCTGGTTCACCAACAACGGAGGTTACCAATGGATAAAGTCAATAAATT
>JAQGMO010000158.1 GCA_028292315.1 Herminiimonas sp.
GGTTACCGAATCAGAATACCGCACCGGCGAAGGCGAGCTGCTCATTCGTACCCGGCGCACCCAGATCCGGAGGAAATAAGCGATGCCGTTAGGACCGAAAATCTGTTTCGAAGATGTTGCCGTCGGCGCCACGATTCCGACGCTGGAAAAAGGACCGCTGACCACAGCGCACCTGATGCGCTGGTCCGCCGCAATGGAGAACTGGCACAAGATCCATTACGACAAGCCATTCGCGATCGAGCACGACAAGCTGCCCGCGCTGCTGATCAACGGATCGCTCAAGCAGCAATTCGTGATGCAGATGCTGGCCGACTGGGCCGGGCCCGGCGGCTGGGTGTGGAAGGCCAGCTTCCAGTTCCGCGCGATGAACGCGGTCGAGGAAACGCTGCGGGTGTGGGGACGCGTGACCGGCAAACGCGACGGACCTGGATATGGGCTGGTCGATATCGAGCTGGGCATCGTCAACGACGACAACAAGGAATCCACACCGGGCACGGCGACTGTCGCGCTGCCCTACCGCAACGGCGAACCGGTTCCCTATCCGTTCGTGCCGCCGCAATCGTAAACCGCAAGTCGAATGCCTGTTCACTGAGGGAGACGTTTCCATGTCAGATCTACCTAAAGCAGTCCGTATCAATGAAGAGGGACCCCGCGAGGGATTCCAGATCGAGAAAGGGCCGATCACCACGGCCCAGAAGATTGCGCTGATTGACAGCCTGTCGCAGACCGGTCTCCAGCAGATTCAAACCGTGTCCTTTGTGCCGGCGAAAAACGTGCCCGGCATGGCCGATGCCGACGACGTGGTCAAGGGCTTTACACGCAAACCCGGCGTGGCCTACACCGGCTTGTGGCTGAATGAAATGGGGCTGCAGCGGGCGATCGCGACCGGCAAGCTCGACATCAAGGGCACGCTGTCCCTATGCGCATCCGAAAAATTTTTGCTGCGCAACCAGAAACGCACGCTAAAAGAGAACCTCGAGGCGCAGCACTCGATTGTCAAGATGTACCAGGCCAATAATGTGCCGGTGGTGCGCGCCGGGCTGATGGCAGCATTCGGCTGTAACTTTGAAGGCGACATTCCGATTCCGCAGGTGCTCGATACGCTGCAGCAGATGCTCGACGTCGCGCAGCAGTACGAGCTCGATCTGCAATTCTTCTCGCTGGCCGACACCATGGCCTGGGCCACGCCGCTGTCGATCAGGCGGGTGGTAGGCGCGGTGCGCGACAGATTCCCGGACATGGCGATCTCGCTGCACTTGCACGACACCCGCGGCATGGGCATCGCCAACGCTTATGCCGGCCTGGAGATGGGTGTCTCCATCTATGATGCCGCGGTCGGCGGCCTGGGCGGCTGCCCGTTTGCCTCGCATCGGGGCGCGGCAGGCAACGTGTGTACCGAAGACCTGGTCTTCATGTGCCATGAAATGGGTATCGAGACCGGCATCGACCTCGACAAATTGATTGAATCGGCGCAGCTGGCCGAGGAGATCGTCGGCCATCCGCTGCCAGGCACCGTGATGAAAGGCGGATCACTTGCCAGGATGCGCGAGAAAATCGCGCTGGCGGCCTGACGGGAGCGCGGCATGACTACTCCAATCACCCGTATTCTCGGCGAATTCGTGTCGGCGCTGCGCTACGAACAGATTCCAGCCGATGCGTTGCCGGTCATTCACATAGGCTTCACCGATTGCATCGGCGTCATGATTGCCGGCCGCGACGAGCCGCCGCCGCAGCTGCTGAAGTCGGTCCTGGCGCCAGCGCCCGGCGCGGCCACGCTGCTGTTCGGCCAAGGCACCGCATCGGCGCCCGACGCCGCGTGGATCAACGGCGCCGCCGCCCATGCGCTCGATTACGACGACGTCGCGCTACGCGGCCACCCGAGTACCGCGCTGGTGCCGGCGATCCTGGCCGAGGCGGAGGCACTTGGCGCAACCGGGCTGCAGATGATCACCGCCTACGCGGCCGGCTATGAGGTGTGGGCCGAGCTGGTGAGCCGTGAAATCGACCAGCATCACACCAAGGGGTGGCACCCGACCGGCATTTTCGGCGCGATCGGCGCCGCCGCCGCATGCGCGTCGCTGCGCGGACTGAATGCCGAAAAAACCTCGCACGCGATCGGAATCGGCGCCTCGCAAAGTGCCGGCCTGATGGCGAACTTCGGCACCATGACCAAGCCGTTCCACGCCGGCCGCGCCGCGCATGCCGGTGTGATCGCCGCCCGTCTTGCCGCCGCCGGATTCACCGCATCGCCGGATGCGATCGAGCACACGCAGGGGTTCCTGGCCGCAGTTTCACCCGTCGGCCGCTTCGATGTGGAGACGCCGCTGCAAGCGGCCTGGCAATGGAGAATGCCGACCTCCAGGTTGAGCGTAAAAAAATACCCGATGTGCTTTGCCACCCATCGAGCGCTGGACGGCATCCTCGACCTGCTCAAGGAAACGCCGATTGATCCGCGCAGCGTGCGCAATGTCACGGTATCGATCAGCCGACGCAATACCAAGGTGCTGCGCAACCACTCGCCACAGACCGGTCTCGAGGCCAAGTTCAGCATGGAGTTCGCGATGGCATCGGCATTGATCGCCGGTCGCGCCACGCTGGCCGAACTGAGCGACGGCTTCGTGCAGCGCGCCGAGGTGCAGGACATGATGCGGCGCGTGAGCATCGAACCTGATGACCGCTACGACCCGAATCCGAATGCCAACGGCTATGCGATCTACGACCAGGTCACGATCGAAACCGAAGACGGCCGGCGTTTGGAAAGCGCCCAGGTCAACCTGATTCGCGGCGGACCGGACCTGCCGCTGAGCCGCGACGAGTTGCGCACCAAGTTCGATGGCTGCCTGCAGGCCGGCGGTCTGGCCGCATCCGCGGTCCCGTTGTTTGATGCATTGATGTCACTCGAAAACTGCCCCGACGCGAGACGGTTGTCCGCGTTGGCAGCCCGTTAAACTTAGCCACCGTATTTCAGGAGCATTATTTGGATACCCACGTACAGACGCAAAATGCTTACCAGCTTCCCGCCGACGTCAAGGAGTTCTGTGAAGTCGCAAAACGGATCGTGCGCGAAGAACTTCTTCCGCTGGAGCAGGAATTCCTGCCCCATCCGGGCCATGCCTATGGCTTGAAGGAGACGATCAACCTGAAGGCGGTTTTCAAAAAAGATGTGGTGGACCGCCTGATCAGGATTTCGCGCGACACCGGGCTGTGGTACCTGATGGTGCCGGAAAAGCATGGCGGACTGGGGCTGTCAATCCTGGCCCAGGTCGCCATCCTCGAGCAATTCATGTATACCGCGGTGCCGTTTCCGTTCGCGAACGTGCCGAACATTCTGTACGAATGCAAAGGCAATCAGATCGATCGCTATCTCACGCCGGTCATCGAAGGCGATAAGACCACCTGCTTCGGGCAGACCGAGCCGAATGCCGGTTCCGACCCTGGCGGCATGATGCAGACCAAGGCCGTGAAACGCGGTGATAAATGGATTATCAACGGCACCAAGATGTGGATCTCGATGGCGCACGAGAGCGACATCATTATGGTGCAGGCGGTGACTGATCCGGAAAAGCGCCAGAGGGGCGGCATCACCATGTTCCTGGTTGATCGTAATAACCCGGGCGTGCGCATCGAGGAGCAGGGCATCAAGACCTGGCTGGGACCGCGGCCCGCACAATATATTGTGCATTTCGACGACTGCGAAGTGTCCGAGGAAAATGTACTGGGCGAAGTCGGCAAAGGCTTTTCGCTGGGGCAGCGCTGGCTCACCATCCATGATCGTCTGCTGCGCGGCCCCTATGCGCTGGGAAAGATGCAGCGCGCACTCGACATGTCGGTCGAATGGGCCAAGCAGCGCGTCACGTTCGGCAAGCCCATCGCGGAGCGCCAGGCGATTCAGTGGAAACTGGCCGACATGTATGTCGATATCCAGGCGCTGCGTTCGATGACGTATGAAATGGCGGCACGCGCCGATGCCGGCGAAGATGTGCGCGCGGAAGCGGCGCTGGTCAAACTGACTTCGAGCGAATGGGGCGCGCGCTGCCTCAACGAAGCGATTCAGATTCACGGCGCGATGGGGGAGTCGCTGGAACTGCCGCTGACGCTGTTCTACCGCTACCTGCGTCATACGCAGATCGGCGGCGGCACCAGCGAGATTCAACGCATCCTGATTGCGCGCAAGCTGTTGAAGGACTGAGCACGTGCGAATGAAATAGCAGTCCGTCTCCATCTTCTTCCAACGAAGGGATGGAGGCCGGTCGTCGACTACAACAGTTCTTCGCAAGTGGAAAGGGTCGTAGGCAATGATGGCAAGTGAACAATCGCACGGTGCTTTGCACGGCGTGCGGGTACTGGATCTCAGTCATGGTATCGCCGGGCCATTTGCGGCCAGGCTGCTCGGCGACTTTGGCGCTGACGTAATCAAGGTCGAGAAACCTGGGGCCGGGGATTTTGCACGTTTCATGGAGCCGCTGAAAAGCGATGCGCCGGCGCCCGAGCAGAGCCTGTTGTTCCAGTATCTCAACTGGAACAAGCGCAGCATCGCGCTGGACCTGCGCGATAAAGCCACGCATCCTGTGTTGCAGCAGTTGGTCGCGGCCAGCGACATCGTCATCGAAAGCTTCCGGCCGGGCACGCTGGACGGCTGGGGCCTCGGCGTCGATCAAATGCTTGCATGGAACCCGCAGGTCGTCGTGACCTCGGTGACCAACTTCGGTCAGACCGGCCCCTACGCCGCCTACCATGCCAGCGACCTGGTGCTGCAGGCGATGAGCGGCATCATGCAGATCAGCGGCCGGGTCGATCGCCCACCGCTGAAGCACGGGCTGCAGCAATCGTTTTACTGCGCCGGGCTGAATGCGGCCTACGCGTCGTTGGTGGCTCACACGGCGGCGGCCGTGGATGGCTTCGGCGAGCATGTCGATCTCTCGATCTTCGAATGCCTGGCGTCGGAACTGGTTCTAAACCAATCGTACTACGCATTCCTGGGTGCGGTGCAGGGACGCCGCGCGGTAGTGCAGGATCCATTCGCCGGCGAACCGATTCCGGCGCGAGAGGGCTATCTCGCCGTGCAAACCGGCGGCGGCGCACCGTTCACCGCTTTCGCCGATCTGTTCGAACGGGAAGAGTTTCGCGACCCGGAGTTGGCGACCGCGCAGCAACGCGAGCTGCGCGAAGCGGAGGTACGCGCGCTGCTCGAGAAATGCCTGGCGCAAAAGGACGCGAAACAGCTGTTTCTGCAGGGAGCGAAACAGCGGCTGCTGCTCGGCGTGGTGCAGGGCGCGGATGAATTGCTCAACTGCGAGCAACTGCGGGCGCGCGATTTCTTTGTCGATGTGGCGCATCCGGCAACCGGCGCCTTCAAGTTTCCGGGCGAACTGGTGAAGTTGTCGGCGACGCCGATGGCGATCTACCGGCGCGCGCCACTGCTGGACGAACACAGGTCGGAAGTGCTGGCCGAACTCGCGTCGCGGGCCGCGGAGACGGAAACTCGATCACCGGCATTCGACCATTCAGAAGGAGTTTGACGCATGTCCATGAAACCGACGTTGCCGCTCGAGGGGATCCGGGTGCTGGATTTGTCCTACGTGTTCGCGGTCCCCTACATCGGCGGGCTCCTGACGGATCTCGGCGCGGAAGTCATCAAGATCGAAGCGCCGCATCGCCTGGACCAGACAAGGGGGCGCGCGTTCGGCCCCTATCTGGACAACGATCCGGCACAGGACCCGTGGAACCGCTCCGGCATTTTTCACGTGCTGAACCGGGGTAAGCAGTCGCTGGTGCTGGACATGAGCAAACCGGAAGGCAAAGAGGTGTTTCTGCAATTGCTGGAGCAGAGCGACATCGTGCTCGAGAATTACACGCCGCGCGTCATGCGCAAATGGGGCCTGCACTACGAAGAGCTGAAAAAGCTGAAGCCGTCGCTGATCATGCTGTCGAATACCGGTTACGGCTCGTCGGGGCCATGGAGCGAGTTTCCCAGCCAGGGAACGACGCTCGAAGCGACCATGGGCATCACCTATTACACCGGCTATCGCGGCGACAAACCGTGGAAGGTCGGCCAGTCCTACCCGGACTTCCTTGCATGCTGGGCCGGCATGAACGCACTATTCGCCGCATTGACACACAAGAGAAAAACCGGCGAGGGGCAATGGATCGACCTCGGAATGTACCAGGTCGGCGCCGCGCTTGTGCCGGAGCCGATCCTGCAAAGACAGCTGGACGGCAGCGAGCCCGAACGCATCGGCAACGAGCACCCGGAAGATGTGCCGAGCAATCTGTATCGCGCGCGCGGCGACGATCAGTGGGTCGCAATCTCCGTGAAACAGGACGAACAGTGGGCTACCCTTGCGCGCTTGATGCAGCGCCCGTCGCTGGCCGACGACGAACGCTTCCGGCAGGCTGCCGCGCGTCGCATGCACCGGCAAGAGGTCGACGACATCGTGGCCGGTTGGACGCGCGAGCGCGACGCCGGCGAGCTGTTTCATTTGCTTCAGTCGCACGGCATCGCGTGCGGCCCGGTGTTCAACAGCCGCGACCTGCTGGCCGACGAACAGCTGCGGCATCGCGGCTTCTATGAATGCGTAGAACATGAGGCGCCGACCGGCCCGCGTCCGATTATTGGGCGTCCGTACCGGATGCGCTTTCGCGATGCGCGCATTCGGAAAGCGGCGCCCCGCTTTGGCGAAGATAACGACCATATCCTGCGCGATTTGCTCGGACTGAGTGCGGAACAGGTCGAGCGCTTGAACGCGGACCAGATTGTGTGTGACCGGCCGCAAAACCCGGGTCAATCCGGGACCATGAACGTCGAACGCATGCTGCGGCTGGGCACCCTCACTGCAATGGACTCCGATTACCTGGCCAGACTGGGACTAGGAATGGCAGGGGAGAAGTCGCTGGCGCCGCCGGATAAAGCATGAATCCGTTGTGCCGTGCATGCGGGCGCAGGAATTGCAGCACCAGTTTCAAAAGATCAGCTTTAGTGCGGCAGCTCGTTATTCAACCAGATTGAACAAGACAATAATCAGGAGACGTCATGATGAGTTATGCAATAAAAGCCGTGCGCGGTATTGTCGCAGCAGCCCTGTTATGTGTAACCGCCACAGCCGGAGCGCAGGCATACCCGAGCCGGGCTATCACCTTTATCGTGCCTTACGGCCCCGGCGGATCCACCGATCCCATCTCGCGGCAGTTCACCCTGCAGCTGGAAAAAGTGCTGGCCGCGGATGTGAACATCGAGAATAAGCCCGGCGGGTCGGGCACGATCGGCATGAACCAGATCCTGCGCTCGAAGCCGGACGGCTACACGATCGGTATCGGAACCAACAGCATTCTGGCGTTCCAGCCTTTGGTAAACAGCGGCTTGACCTTCAAGACGCCGGACGAGTATCAGCCGATCGTCAAGATGGGCGAGATGCCGATCGTGCTGATCGTGCGCGCCGATGCGCCGTGGAAAAACTTCGAAGAGTTCGTGGCCGACCTGAAGAAAAACCCAGCCAAGATCCGCGCCGCGGTGTCCGGGCTGCGTACTGCGCCAGACCTGCTCGCGCAGGAGTTCAACAAGCTCAACAACGTGCGCCTTACAACGGTTCCTTTTACCGGCGGCGGCGGTGAGGCGATGGTCGCCCTGCTAGGCGGCCGTGTCGAAGCCACCCTGTTCACCGGCGCCGCCGGAATTCCCGCCCAGGTGCAGGCGGGCAAAGTCCGCGTGCTGGCAGTGTTCAAAAAAGGCAAGTACGAGTCGTTTCCCGATGCGACTCCGACAGTCGATGCCGGCTATACCGGGTCGACCGGCGCCTCGTTCTATGTGATCGCACCAAAAGGTCTGCCCAAGGATGTGCTGGACAAGTTGACCGACGCTTCAATGAAAGTAGTGCGCAGCGAAGAATATGCCGCCTTTGCCAAGGCGAACGGTTATGCGCTCGATCAGAATCTTAAAGGATCGGACGTGAAAGCGGAAATCGTCAGGGACACCAGGACGTTCGCCGAGTTGCTCAAGTCAGAGCCGAAGTAGCCGGCGCGTTTGGGACAGCGCTGACGACGATATGGCCGCGCGCCTTCGCAGGATCGACATCATTAAAGGAGACATAGTGAACCAGTTTCTGCTTGACATGGTACGGGGTGGAGTAACGGCGGTATTGCTGTGTGCAGCCGCCGCCGCGGGTGCGCAAAATTACCCGAGCCGGGATATCACTTTCATCGTGCCTTTTGCTCCGGGCGGCTCGACCGATCCGGTCTCCCGTCAGTTCGCGTCGCAGCTTGAGAAGGTTTTGCCGGGCAAGATCAACATCGAGAACAAGCCGGGCGGCTCGGCCACGGTCGGAACCTCCGCAGTCGTTCTGGCCAAGCCGGATGGCCATACCATTGGCCTTGGGCACAACACCGCGCTCGCCTACACCCCGCTGGTCAACGCCGGGCTGCCATACAAGTCCCCGGATGATTACCAGCCGGTGGTCAAAATGGTTGATCTGCCGCTGATCCTGGTGGTGCGCGCCGACGCGCCGTGGAAGACTTTCAACGAGTTCATCGCAGACGCCAAAAAAAATCCCGGCAAGATCCGCGCGTCAGTTTCCGGTCTGGGCACCAACAATGCGCTGGTCCTGCAGCAGTTGAACAAGTCCGCCGACGTCAGGATTACATTGGTGCCATTCACCGGCGGTGGCGCGGAGGCCAAGGTCGCGTTGCTGGGCGGCCGCGTCGAAGCCAACATTGGCAACGGCCCGACCACGCTGGGTGACGTTCAGGCCGGCACGGTGCGCGTGCTGGCGGTATTCAAGAAAGGAAAGTACGACCTCTTTCCCGATGCAACCCCGGTCGGCGACGCAGGCTACGACGCAACACTGGCGGCGGCGTATTACGTGATCGCGCCAAAAGGCCTGCCCAGGAACGTGCTGGACAAGCTGGTCGCTGCCTCGCTGCAAGTGGTGCGCAGCGAAGAGTTTCAGAAGTTTGCCATTTCGAAGGGCTACGTGGTGGACGCGAAAGGGCCGGACGCAGCAAAGGCTGAGCTTGCGGAGCTTAAAACCACGTTCACCGAGTTAATCAAGTTCACCGAACAGAAATGACGGGCCGGCGATGATCCCGTTTGCGGTCAACGAGCACTTGTTTTTGAATCTTGTCGCATGCGATAAAAGGGAGTCCACATGAAGTATTTTTCAATGCAAACCGCGCGGCACTGTGCGGCGTTGCTGGTGTTCTGCATCACCACCGCCGGATGGGCGCAAAATTACCCGAGCCGGGACATCACATTCATTGTGCCTTTTTCTCCAGGCGGCTCGACCGATCCGATTGCGCGGCAGTTCGTGGCGCAGCTCGAGAAAGTTTTGCCGGGAAATATCAACATCGAAAACCGGCCAGGCGGCTCGGCCGCGATAGGGACTGGTTCGGTGGTGCGGGCGGCGCCTGACGGCTACACGATCGGGCTGGCAACGAACAGTGCGCTTACCCACAACCCGTTGCTGATGACCGGTTTGGCGTATAAGACACCGGACGACTATCAGTCCATCGTCAAACTGGGTGACCAGCTCGCGATCCTGGTGGTGCGTGCCGATGCGCCGTGGAAGAATTTCGAAGAGTTCATGGCCGACGTCAAGAAGACGCCCGGGAAGCTCCGCGCGTCCGTGTCGGGCATGGGCACGTCGGGAGGGCTGGCGCTGCAGCAGTTCAACAAAGTGGCGAACGTGAGGATTACGCCGGTCCCCTTCACCGGTGGCGGGGGTGAAGCATTGGTGGCGTTGCTGGGTGGCCGGGTCGAAGCCAGCGTCGGCACGGTTGTCAGCAGCAAGGCCCATGTCGATGCCGGTAAAGTCCGCGTGCTGGCGGTGTTCAAGAAGGGTAAATATGATGCCTACCCGGACGCTACTCCGGTGGCGGATGCCGGCCATGACGTGACATTGACCGCGGCGTACTACGTGATCGCCCCCAAAGGAATGCCCAAGGATGTGCAGGACAAATTGGTCAAGGCTTCATTGCAAGTGGTGCGTAGCGATGAATTCCTCAAGTTTGCCAAAGCGAAGGATTACGAGGTCGACCCAAAAGGGCCGGAAGCGATGAAGGCTGAACTGGTCGAGTACACCAAGCTGTTTACGGATCTCGTGAAATTCGAGCAGAAGTAACGCGTCATAAGTAACGCGTCACAAGTAACGCGTCACAAGTAACGCGATAACAATTAACAGGAGACAAAGGAGTCGTCATGAGAAATTTAACAAGCCATATCATTCAGCATTTCCTGGTGGTTGCCATCTTGGGCGCCGCGGCGGCGCTAGCGCATGCCCAGGGCTACCCGAGCCGGGATCTGACATTTATCGTGCCATATAACCCTGGCGGATCAACCGATCCGATCAGCCGGCAGTTCGCCGCCCAACTTGAGAAGACATTGCCCGCCACGATCAACATGGAAAACAAGCCGGGCGGATCGGCGACGATTGGCAGCGGCGTCATCGTGCGGTCCAAACCGGACGGGTACACGATCGGATTGGGTTCAGCCAGTGCGCTGGCCTACCAGCCGCTGGTCAATAGCGGCCTGGCATACAAGACGCCGGACGACTATCAGCCGATTGTGAAACTAGTCGACCTTCCCGCCATTCTGGTGGTGCGCGCTGACGCGCCATGGAAGACCTTCGCGGAGTTCATGGCCGACGTAAAAAAGAATCCGGGCAAGATCCGCGCGTCGGTTTCCGGATTGCGTGAAACGTCGGATCTGGTGGTGCAGCAGCTGAATCGGGTCGGCAATGTGAAAATCACGACGATTCCGTTCACGGGCGGTGGCGGCGAGGCGCTGGTCGCCCTGCTGGGCGGACGGGTGGAAGCTACGGTCGGCTTCGGGCCCGGGGCACTGGCGCATGTGCAAGGCGGCAAAGTGAAGGTGCTGGCGGTATTCAAGAAAGGAAAATACGACCTGTTTCCTGATGCGACCCCTGTAGGCGATGCCGGTTACGACGCGACGCTGCAAGCGACGTACTACGTGGTCGCGCCGAAGGGCATGCCGAAGGATGTCCAGGACAAGCTTGTGAAAGCGTCGCTGCAAGCGGTTCGCAGCGACGAATTCCATAAATTCGCGAGCGACAAGGGGTATGTGGCCGACCCCAAGGGACCGGAGGAGACGAAAGCCGAACTGGTTTATTACGGCAAAGTGTTCGCCGACCTTCTTAAATTCATTGATAGCGGAGCGCAGGCAAAATGAGCGCTCAATCCTTTTCGAAGCGCACCGGCTATCTCGTGATGGGCGCGCTCGGGCTTGCATTATCGGTTGCTTATCTGGGGATGTCGTTCCAGCTTCCTTTTGGAAAAGTGGATCAGCCGGGTGCCGGCCTGTTTCCGGTGGTGGTCGGCGTCATGCTGTTGCTGGCGAGTCTGGCCACCGTATGGGAAGGCTGGAAAATGGATTCGGCCGCGCTCGTCGAGGTTCCCGTTGGCACGGACCGTAAGCGGCTGTTGAGCCTGATCGCTTTGCTATTCGGCTATTTCCTCCTGATGCCTTGGCTGGGACATTTCATAACGAGCGTGCTGTTCTGTGCATTGCTGATACGCGTGCTGTCCGACCTAAGCTGGCCGCGCAGTCTGGTCTATGGGGTGATCATGTCAATCCTGGTTTATGCGATTTTTGTTTACCTGCTGAAGGTACCCATGCCACGTGGCGAACTGGGACTGTAAGAGCCTATAGAAAAGGAGTTCGGGATATGGATATGATCGACGGAATCGTGTACGGGCTGGGTGTCGCCTTTACCCTTAAAAACCTGCTGGCGGCACTCGTGGGCGCGCTCGCTGGCACCGCGATCGGCGTGTTGCCGGGGCTCGGGCCGGTAGCCGGCATCGCCATGATTCTGCCGCTGAGTTATTCGCTTGACCCTACCAGCGGCTTGATCATGATGGCCGGCATGTATTACGGCGCGATGTATGGCGGTTCGACCACCGCAGTCCTGATCAATATGCCCGGCGAATCGGCTTCCGTGATGACGTGTATCGACGGCTACCAGCTGACCAAAAAAGGACGCGCCGGAGCGGTGTTGACCATTGTCGCGGTAGGCTCGTTCGTCGGCGGCGTCGTTTCCGTCATTGGCGTCACGCTGTTCGCGCCGCCGCTGGCGCAGTTCGGCATCATGTTCGGACCAGCCGAATTTTTTGCGCTCACCGCAGGTGGCCTGCTGCTGTTTTCGCGGATATCGGGCGGCACGCTGGCCGCCGGTGTATTTCCGATGACGCTCGGTCTGATGCTGAGCACTGTCGGCCAGGAAGCGGTGACGGGCCAGAATCGCTTCACCTTTGGTTTCAACGACCTGAGCATGGGTATCGAGTTGGTGGCGCTGGTGGTCGGCCTGTACGGCCTGGCCGAAATCATGAACGTGGTGGAAAACCTGCAAACCCAGGTCAAGCCTCTCGCGGTCGGGTTGCGCGACATGCTGCCGACGCGCACTGAATGGCGGCGTTCATGGGCACCTTTCGGGCGCGGCACCGTGCTCGGTTTTATTTTCGGCTTGCTGCCAGGGCCGTCTTCGACCCTATCCAGTTTCGCTTCCTATCGGCTGGAAAAGGCGGTCTCGAAGTACAAGGACGAAATAGGGCAGGGCGCGATCGAAGGTGTGGCCGGGCCGGAGACGGCGAACAACGCAGCCGCGACATCGTCGATGGTGCCCCTGCTGGCGCTCGGCATCCCGTTCGGTTCGGTAACTGCGTTGATGCTCGCGGCGATGATGGTGCACGGCGTGCAACCGGGGCCGATGATGATGACCAACCATCCACAAGTATTCTGGGGCGTGATTGCATCTATGCTCATCGGCAACGTGATGCTGCTGATCCTGAACGTTCCGCTCATCAGCGTGTGGGTCAGCCTGCTGCGGATTCCCAATCATATCTTCCTGCCATTGATTCTCATGCTGGCAGTAATTGGTTCCTACAGTGTGCGCAACAGCATGTTCGATGTATGCCTGTTGCTGCTGGTCGGGTTGCTGGGCTATGTGCTGCGCAAGCTGGACTTTCAGCTGGCGCCGATGGTGGTTGGCCTGGTGCTCGGTCCGCTGATCGAGAAACATCTGCGAGAGGGAATGTTCATGAGCCTCGGCGAAGTATCGGTGTTCTATAGCAGCCCGATTGCGCTATTCATCTGGGCCCTCGTCTTATTGGTGCTGTGCCTGAATCCACTCGCCAAATTGTGGGGCAGACTGTTTGGGATCAAGACGAAGCCCATTGTCGCCGGCGGCATTGAATGAACAGCAATAAAATGACCTGCGCCGGCCGCCGATCCGGCGCCGGGCATTTAATAGCAAGTTAAAACTAACGAAGGAGGTAACAAGAGATGGCAAACAAAACAACAGACGTGGAAATCAAACTGGCGGATGGCCGGACCGCGCGTGCCGCACTGGCCAAACCATCCGTGGCAAACGCCCCGGGGCTGATCCTGATTCATGAATGGTGGGGCCTCAATGACGAGATGCGCGAAATAGCGGCGCGCATGGCGGGCGAGGGCTATCAGGCGCTCGCGGTCGATTTGTTTGAAGGACAAACCGCCAATGAACCGACCCGCGCGAAAGAGTTGATGGGCTCGCTCGACCCGGCCAAGGCAACGGCGACGCTGGTCGGCTGGATCGACTGGCTGCGCAAGGCGCCGGGCGGCAATGGCAAGGTCGGCACGCTCGGCTTCTGTCTGGGCGGCGCGTGGTCGTTGAATGCGTCGCTCGCCACACCGGTGGACGCGACGGTGATTTACTACGGCAACGTCAAGAAGACCGCTGAGGAACTGAAGCCCCTGAAAGGTCCGGTGCTCGGGCATTTCGGGCGCCTCGACCAGGCCATTACCGTGGAATCAGCCGACGCCTTCCGCGAAGCGCTGCGTGCCGCCAGCAAGTCCGGCGAAATTCACGTCTACGAAGCCAACCATGCATTCAGCCGTTTGGGTGGTCCGAATTACGATGCGAAGAGCGCGGAACTTGCGGAGCAGCGTACACTTGCATTTCTTCGCAAGAATTTGAGCTGAGGTCGTTCCGGCCCCGCGCTTTGCGCTCTAGTTAGCCATTCCGCCCAGTTGTCTTCGATGCGAACCGGTGAGCGCGGGGAAATGCCCGTGCCCCGTACTCGCAAGTAGCCCCGATGTTTGTCGAGGACCGCCTGGCGGCTACCAGATTGATCAACCAGAAAGCACGAAATGAAGGAAACGCTCTTTGCATCCCCAGTTCCCGTTGCCAGCGAAACGCCCGATGCCGTGCTGGCCCGGATCGAGCAGGCCGGCGAGCGCCTAAGCACACCATGCGGAAATGGCGCCATGGTGTGGCGCCGCTGGGGCTCCGGGCCGCCGCTCGTGTTGCTGCATGGCGGATATGGCTCATGGCGCCACTGGATTCACAACATTCCCGCGTTGGCGTCGCACCATACGGTCTTGGTGGCGGACCTGCCGGGCCTCGGCGATTCGGACGAGATGCCCGAACCAGTCACGCCGGATTCGATTGCTGCGGTAATTGCCGAAGGCATTCAGGGTCTCACCGGCCCGGGTACGCCGATCGACCTGGTCGGATTCTCCTTTGGCGCGATGATTTCCGGCCATGTGGCGGCGCTGCTCGGTCCAAGCGTGCGGTCGCTCACCCTGGTGGCTGGGGGTGCGCTCGGCACCGCGCGCGCCCAGACGAAACTGGCGAAGTGGAATGACGATATGTCCGAATCCGAAATGCGCGAGGTGCATCAAACCAATCTGGCGCTTCTGATGATCGCGGATGGCGCGAAAATCGACGAATTGGCCTTGCTAATACAGCAGGAAAATACGCGGCTGGCGCGATTGAAGAGCCGCCAACTGAGCGGCAACGACTCGCTGGCGCAAGCGTTGCGCCGTAGCGTTCCCAACAGGCTGAACGCGATCTGGGGCGAGGTAGATCAGTCCGCTGGCGGGACCATCCCGGAACGCGTAGCGATCCTGCGTTCGATTCGTCCCGACGTGCAGATTCGCCTGATACCGGGGGCCGGTCATTGGGTGGCCTACGAAGATCCGGAAGCGTTCAATCGCACACTGGCAGAGTTGCTGGAAGCTGCCGCTCTTCCGGGATAGGCCGCCGTGTTCGTTTTGCGCAGTTCGCGGAAATGAACAGGCTTAAATACAGACCAACACAGCCACCGGGCCAAGCAAATTGAATACCTCCGCGCACGCATTGCTGTCAGTATTCGCCGCCAACGGCATCGACCGCATTTTTGAAGTTCCGGGTGAAAGCTATATCGGCGTCCTCGACGCGTTAAGCGACTTTCCGCAAATCGACGTGGTTACCTGCCGCCACGAATCCGGCGCCGGTTTCATGGCCTGTGCCGACGGACGCCTGACGCGCCGTCCCGGCGTCCTGATGGTTAGCCGCGGTCCCGGCGCTTCCAACGCGTCGATCGCGGTCCACACCGCGCAGCAGGATGCGATTCCACTGATTCTCATCATCGGGCAAATTCCGAAGAAGGATTTGCGCCGGGAAGCCTTCCAGGAGATCGACTATCACAAGATGTTCGGATCGATCGCCAAGTGGGTGGCCGAGCCGACCGACCCGGCGCAACTCGGCGAGATGGCGTTCAAGGCGATTCGCATGGCAACCTCGGGCACGCCCGGGCCGGTGGTGCTGGTGATCCCGGAAGACATCCAGCAGCAGCGGACGCCGCAGCCGAACTGGGTTGCGCGGCCGAACGCGCCGACCACCGCAACGCCCGCGGTCATCGCTGAACTGCGGGCATTGCTCGAGCGCGCCGAACGGCCATTGATCGTGGCCGGCGGCGCGTTCGACAAGCCGCAGGGGCGCGAGATCTTGCTTGCGTTTGCGGAAGCCTGGAACATTCCGGTCGCTGTCGCGTTTCGCCGGCATGACGTATTCCCGAACACGCACCCGCTATTCATCGGCGATCTGGGCCTTTCCAACCCGGAAAAGCAAATGTCCGTGCTGCATTCGAGCGACCTGATCCTGGCGCTCGGTACGCGCCTGGATGACATCACGAGCCAGGGCTACAGCTTCCCGCAACTGCCGAAACCGGCGCAGACCTTTGTCCACTGCTATCCCGACGATCACATCGTGGGCCTGCACTTTGCGCCCGACTTCGGGCTGGTATGCGACCCGGTGGCACTGGCCGCGGACCTGACGCCGCCCGAACCTCCTCGGACGACCGAGGCGCGCGGACAATGGAGCCGGAAGCTGCGCGGCATCTTCGAAGACATCGCCGCATGGCCGACGCGCGAAGCCGACGACGGCGTGTCCTTTGCGCACGTGGTGCGCGCGCTGGCGAACCAGGCGCCGAAGCATGCAATGATCTGCCTCGATGCCGGCACGTTTGCGGCGCCGGTGTACCGGCACTTCCCGTTCGTCTATCCGCAGCGCCTGATGGCGCCGCTGTCGGGCGCGATGGGCTACGGCACGCCGGCTGCAATTGCCGCACAGTTGCGCCATCCGGAAGCCAAAGTGATCTGCATGGTCGGCGACGGCGGCTTCATGATGACCGGCAATGAGATGATCGCCGCCGTCGAGCGCAAGCTTCCGATCCTGTTCATCCTGTCCAACAACAATTGCTACGCATCGATCCGCATTCACCAGGAGATAAATTATCCGGGTCGCCATGTCGGCACCGCATTGTTCAATCCGGATTTCATCCGCATCGCCGAAGGTTTCGGCATGCAGAGCGAGGCGGTGATCGAGTCGGGCCAGATCGATGCGGCGATTGCGCGCGGGCTTGCTGCCAAGGGGCCGTATTTCATCGAGGTGCGGACCAGTCTTAAGGTCATTCTGCCGCCGCGCGGCGATTAAGGAATCCTTGGGACACCTGATTGAATAAACAGAACCCGGCGCAGCGCTTCGGCACGGCGGCCGAGTTTGGGGCAACATGTGCATGTCTGTGCAGTGCGCACGCCGGGTATTTGACAGGGCAAAACATTTTGCTCGACGGCGGCGCCTACCCGGGCATGCTTTGACGCAGTACGCGCATACAGGCAATAATCGTTGGATAGAGACCGATGCCAAAGGCAATCAAGATATTCCGAACCGGCGGCCCCGAAGTCATGCAGTACGTCGATGTCGAGGTCGGCGATCCGGGGCCGGGTGAAGTACGACTGCGCAACCACGCGTGCGGCCTGAATTTCAGCGACGTCTATTTCCGCAGCGGCTTGTACCCGCAAGCGCTACCCGCCGGTTTGGGGATCGAGGGCGCCGGCGTGGTAGAAGTGGTGGGCCCGGGCGTTACGCATCTGCAGCCCGGCGACCGCGTGTCCTACGCAATGCGTCCAACCGGCGCATACGCCCAGGAGCGCATTGTGCCGGCGGCGATCCTGGTTCGGCTGCCGGAAGACATCGATTATGCAACCGCCGCGGCGATCACGCTCAAAGGGCTGACCGTGCAATATCTGTTCAATCGCGCGTTTGCGTTGCGCGGCGGCGAAACGATTCTGTTTCATGCGGCCGCCGGTGGCGTCGGGCTGATTGCGTGCCAATGGGCGAAAGCGCTGGGCGTGACGATGATCGGCACCGTCGGTTCGGAACAGAAAGCCGAACTGGCGAAGGCCCACGGATGCGCGCACATCATTAACTACAAGAACGAGAGTATCGTGGAACGCGTCAGGGAAATTACCAACGGCAAAGGCGTTCCGGTCGTCTATGATTCGATCGGCAAGGACACCTTTTACGCATCGCTCGACTGCCTGGCGCCGATGGGCATGATGGTGGCGTTCGGCGCCACGTCCGGGCCGGTGCCGCCGTTTAATCTCGGTGAACTGGCGTCGCGCGGCTCGCTGTTCGTAACGCGGCCCATGCTCACCGACTATGCGGCCAGGCGCGCTGACCTCGACGGCATGGCAGCCGACTTGTTCAGAATGGTGAAGGCGGGGAACATCAGGCCCGACATCAATCAGCGCTATGCGATGGCTGACGTGGAGCAGGCGCATCGCGCTCTCGAGTCGCGCAAGACGACCGGCTCGTCGATCCTGATCCCGTAGTGGGAGAGTGGGACGGACATCGGTTCGGATTGACCGGCGTCAGTCCGCCAGCCAGCGCGCTGCCGGCCACTGGTTGCGCTGCACGGAAGCCTCGATCTGCGCACGCAGTTCGGTCGCGGCGCAGCGCACTGCGACCGACGAGCGGCGTGTCAGCGGCAGCGCCAACACGATTATCCGCTGCAAGTCCGGAGCGGTGATCGGCGCCGCGCTCAGCCGGCCATGCGCGACGTCCTCCCATACCGCTACACCCGGCAGCACCGTATAACCAAGGCCCCTGCTCACCAGGTTCTTCTGAATGCTCATCGCGTTGGTTTCTGCCGCGATCGATAACTGGATGCCGGCCGTCGCGCATGCATGGTCGATCAGCAAGCGCAACGCGTGTGGCTGGCTTGGCAGGATCAGCGGCCGGCGCTGCAGGTCGTGCAGCGGCACCGGTTGCGCTACGTGCAGGCCGGCGTCCGGCAACCCGACCAGGTACAGGGTTTCGTTCAGCAATGGCTGGACTTCCAGCAGCGCCGACGGTTTCGGGTCGTACAGCAGCGCGACATCGACATCGCCGCTTTCAAGCCATTGCTGCAGATAGCCGGCATAGCCAATCGAGATCCGGACCGTCAGCTTGGGATATTGCCGCTTCAGCGCTTCGACCAGTGGCGCTGCCAGCAATTCGGTGCTCGGCAGCAAACCGACGGTGACGATGCCGGTGACCACCCCCGGCTCCGGCGCGATTTCCGCTCGCGCCTGGTCCAGTTCATGCAGTGCGCGGCGTGCGCGCTCGACGAGCAGCTTCCCCGATTCGGTCAGCTCCATGCCATGACGGCCGCGCAAAAATAGCGCGGTGCCGAGGTCTTCTTCCAATAGCCGCAATTGTCGCGATACCGCCGGCTGCACGATATGCAACAGCTCTGCTGCGCGCGACACGTTGCCGGTCTCTGCAATGGCGAGCAGCGCGCGCAGCTGTTTCAAATCCAAATGTGTCTCCCTTTCAGCTATGCTGAAAACTGATCGCCGCCAACTATTTTGTTATTGGACTCCCGCTTTTATACCATTTTATGATGGCTCACGATTTTGACGATGAGGATGTTCATTCATGACTAGCGCGTCGGTAGCTGCACCAACCTGGCAGGAAGAGATTTTCTCGATTTTGAAAGAAGGGGGCGTGCGCCAGGTCGCGTACGTCCCGGATGCCGGACATGCGCATGTAATCCGCCGCGTGCATGCCGATCCCGACATGCGCGGGATCGTGCTCACCACGGAAGAAGAGGGCGTGGCGACGGTGTGCGGCGCCTGGCTCGGCGGCGAGCGCGCGGCGCTGCTGATGCAGAGCAGCGGCGTCGGCAACTGCATCAATATGCTGTCCCTGATTCAGAACTGCCGCTTTCCATTCCTGACGCTGGTTACGATGCGCGGTGAGTGGGCCGAGTTCAACCCATGGCAGGGGCCGATGGGCAAGGCCACCCAGGGCGCGCTGGAATTGATGGGCGTCACGGTGCTGCGCGCGACGAAGCCGGAAGAGGTGGCGGAGACCGTGCAAGCCGGTTTCGATGCCGCCTTTCAGGGCGGCGAACCGGTTGCCGTGCTGCTGTCGCAAAGCCTGATCGGAAGAAAAAAATGGGAGGGGACAAAATGAGTCAAGCGAATCAGCCTGTCGCAACCGCGACCATCGACCGCCGCGGATTCGTCCAGGCGCTGCTGGCTGCGTGTCCGCAGGCGCTTGTCGTCACCGGATTGGGCTCGCCGGCGTACGACGTGTTCGCCGCCGGCGACCGTCCGGAAAACTTTTATCTGTGGGGCGCCATGGGCGGCGCGGCGATGATCGGCCTCGGTCTCGCACTGGCTCAACCGTCACGCAGCGTGGTGGTGATCACCGGCGACGGCGAGCAGTTGATGGGATTGGGCGGGTTGGCCACGATCGGTGCGCAGCAGCCGAAGAATCTGACCGTCGTCGTGCTGGACAACGGCCATTTCGGCGAAACCGGCATGCAGCGCAGTCATAGCAGCCTGGGCACCAGCCTATCGGCGGTGGCACGCGCATGCGGCATCGGCCACGTGGTCGAGATTCACGAGAGTCGTGACAGCGGCTTGCTGGCCGAGCTGATCAATGCACGGCAAGCTTGCTGCCTCGCGCAGGTGCTGGTGCGGGCGGATGACCTGCCACGGGTGCTGCCGCCGCGTGACGGCGTGTATCTCAAGAACCGCTTCCGGTCTCACCTCGGTTTTGAACCTATCTGAGAAGCAGGACCGGTGAAACCCGGCCGAGCGGTGCATGCGCACCGCCGGGGTTACATCAGTTCTCCTCCATGCTTGCTTCTGATAAACGGCAAAGCGCCGGCCTTAATGGACTGCAAATTCGTGTAAGCCGGCTTGATCCCTTCCCTGGCTTCCATACCTATCAAGGGTGTTAATAAGCTGGCGGCCCAAGCCGATAGGCAGGTCGAGCTCGCGCGTAAAGATATTAGTTACAAGGAGCTATCCCGCGCTCTGGAGAAAGTGTGCGGTGTCCAGATAGACGCGAAATCGCTATCCAACAAGGTTGGCCGCGGCACCTTCAGCTTTGCTTTTTCTTGCAGTGCATGCACGCGCTCGGGGTCGACACGATTAGTCTCTGGAACTAGGCGCAGTATCAGGATTCGCCGGCTCCGGCGCTGCTGGCGGCACCGACCAACCGAGAACGGCCGCTGCACGACAGATAATCCATCGCGTCTCTTCCTCGGATGTCCATTTTGTCGCAATCAACCGCGGCAGGTACTGGCCCAGAATCTCCAGCTCGGACATATGAGAACGCTTCCCCGCCTTCGACTCAACGGACTTGGCCGACAGCTGGCGTGCGAGGTCTTCGCAGATATCCCACCGCTGGAAGATTTCGGGCGGAGTGGAGCCAGGCATGTAGAAGCGGCCATTGTACCGGGTCATCAGTAGTTTCGGCTGAACGCCAGGGACTGCGCCGTAACGTACCGGAGTGGGAAGTCTGCCAGGACTTGGGCGTATCTTGCTCGTCGTCAGGTACTGAGGCTGCTTCTTCTTCGTTCTTCATTGACCACCTCCTTGACTGCAAGCCAATAAGAGACAAGATTTACGAAAAAGCAACGGAGTACCTCCGAAACAAATACGGAGTAAGTACCCTCAGTGTAGGACCGTTCTCCGCTGCGACTTTTAAAGCTATTCAGGCCGACTGGAGCCCCCAGGGACGACGTTACGAACACTGGGATTGGAAAGAACTGCACCAGGGAGTCGTCAATAAGCCGTGTCGATTCGAGGCCGTAATCAGCAATGGGGAATTCCCGCTTGGGGTAGTCATTGGAAAGCCTGACAAGACAGGCACCTATTTGGGTATTCCCTTTCTTGAGGCCTTTCCTGCGGAGCACCCCTTGACGGGCGAAACCGCAGCGAACTTAGTGGCGATTGCAAGCACTTATGCAGGAGAACTGGGTCTGAAAGAAGTGAGGTTGTTAAACCCAATTGATGAATTGTTAACCTTTTATCAAGATTTGGAGTTCAAGATTGTACGGACGATAGACAACGAGCTATACTTAGTCCAAGAAACAGGAGCGTAATATGGGATATGCCTTAAAAAGACATGACGTTGACAAGCAGAAAGGGGTCGATGGTTCGGACTTCGGACCGCGTATCCAGACTCGCCTGTTGAAAGCATTCGGGAAGGTCAACAAGGCTAACGCTACTGCGGTAAAACTGCAAGATGGCAAGTCGATTGTCGTTGGCGGTAGCAAGGCCAAAAAAGACGTTTGGGATTTCTAGTTGGCGAAAATTTATTCTATTAAGGGCTGCTCTCGCAGCCCTTTTTCATTCTCCTGACTCTTGTCCCGTTACCCAGAACCGCCACACTGACCTTCCGGTTTCAACTATGGTTATAGTAAGCGCCCTTGCTCGGCCAGAAGCTCCGGGAAGCAGAATGCTACGAGGTGGTCGTGCGTAGTATCAGGCGCATACTTCGGGTCGCCCGCTTTGATGGCTCTTTTGTATTTGGCGGCCTTGTCACGCCACTTCCCGGTCGAATCCTCGGCTTCCAACTGCTGCCCGCAGTCGTATACGAATAGTGCTTTTCGAAAGAGCTGAAGGTATTGCGGGTATTGTGCGACGACCGAGTGAGCAAGTTGGACTAGAGTGGGGTAGTCCCATCCAATGGAGCGACCGTGTTTGGCCGAGTAAAGCACGTAGAACAGCGCAACCGGAAGATGATTTGCATATTCAGGCAGGTCAATGCCTGCTCTTCGAAAGCGCACTCGGAGTCCCAGGTCTTAAGGTCTTCAGGACCTTGTTCTGCACGCGCGACCCAAAACCACGCCGGAACCGCCAGAGCACGCAGCCCTGCGCACCGAAACACGCCGTTCGATCGAGACGAAAATCGATGCGTTGCCGGATGCATTTCGGACGGTATTCGTACTGCGCGCGATCGATGACATGGCGGTGGACGAGGTGGCGTGCAGGAAGCAGGGTACGCGCGGGCACGACAGCGGCGGTTTCAATCAAGAAAGCAGGAATATTCCATCTTATGGAATACTGCGTTCAAACAGAAGCCCTGGCCGGCCTCGCCGTTGCGATGCCAAAAATCGCTCTATATACTTGGCAAAAATAGAACAAGAGCGATCGCCATTCGAGGAGACACAAACATGCGGACTGGTCACATCAAGTGGCTGCGGGCGGCTGTCGCCGGCCTAACGCTTATAGCGGGCACTTCCCTGGCCTACGGTCAAAGCTATCCGGACAAGCCTATCCACCTGATCGTTCCCTATGCGGTCGGCGGCTTCTCCGACCAGAGTTCGCGCATCATCGCAGAAGCGCTGTCGCAGGCGCTCAAACAGCCGGTCGTCGTGGAGAATCGTCCCGGAGGAGGCGGACGCATCGGTTCCGATGCTGTGGCCAAGTTGCCACCCGACGGGTACCGGCTCCTGCTGACTACCAACGGCACGCATACTTACATGGCAGTGACCGAGAAATCGCTCTCCTATGATCCGATCAAGGACTTTACGCCAGTCTCGCTGATCGGCTCCTACGGCCTTCTGATGGTCGTGCATCCTTCGGTGCCGGTGCGTACAGTCGGGGAGTTCATCGCCTATGCGAAGAAAAATCCCGGCAAACTCAATTACGCCAGTTCCGGACCCGGCAGCGGCCTGCATTTCGCCGGAGAAGTATTCAAGTCAATGGCTGGCATCGACATGCTGCACATTCCTTACAAGGGTTCCGGACCGGGGATGCAGGACGTGCTCGCCGGTACCTGCCATGTCATTTTTGCCGGGGAGGCAAAGCCATGGATCGATGCCGGCAAATTGCGCCTGCTCGGCACGACCAGCGCCGCGCGCGACCCGCGATACCCGGACGCGCCGACCATCGGGGAGGGCGGACTGACCGGCTATGACCTGACTTACTGGGTCGGATTGTTCGGGCCGCGTGGCTTGCCGGTCGACATTCAGAAAAAGCTGAACGCCGCCGTGACGACTGCTTTGGCCGATCCAGGTCTGCGCAAGCGGCTCTCGGACATGGGAATGGTCGTGGTCGGCAGCACTCCCGACTACCTGACTCAACAAATACGCACCGAAACGCAGAAATTGCGCGCCATCGCCGCCAGCATCCCTGGCGGCATCGAGTAACGGCACTGAATAGCGATTAAAGGGAATGTCTTCGCAATATGAATGAAACTAACAAGCCGAATACACGCGTCGTCAACGACGAGGCCGATGCGATGCGCCCGGCCGAACGCCTGGAATTTTCAGCGATAATAGACCGCAAGCCGCTCAAGCTGCCGGATGGCGGGCGCTTGATTGTCTGGCCGGTTGTAAATGTGGAAGAGTGGGATATCTCGCGGCCTATGCCGCGCCAGGTTTCGCCGCCACCAGGAGGCGTCGCACCCGTTCCCGACATTCCAAATTGGACCTGGCATGAGTACGGCATGCGGGTCGGCATCTGGCGCATCATGGAAGTCCTTGAAAAGTATCAAATCAAGCCGACAATATCATTGAATGCCAAGGTCTGCGAAACGCGGCCGCGGGTGGCGCAAGCCGCGCTCGACGCAGGCTGGGAATTCATGGCCCATTGCTACGAGCAGATGCCGATACAGAAGATCGAAGACCAGCGTGCGATGATCCGGCAGACGATCGACGTGCTAAAGAAATTCACCGGCCGCACGCCGACCGGCTGGCTCGGGCCGGGCCGTGGACAGACCTTCGCCACGCTCGATTACGTTAGCGAAGCGGGCTTCAAATGGTTCGGTGACTGGGTGCTCGACGACCAGCCGCAATACGTCGCGACGAAAAACGGGCCGCTGCTGTCGATTCCTTACTCGGTCGAATTGAACGACATTTCAATCATGCTGACGGCATACCAGGAGTCGGACGCGATGATCAAACGCACCCGCGACGCATTCGACCAGTTATACAAGGAGTCCGCCGACAGCGTGCGCGTTCTGGCCTTCGGCGTTCATCCATATATTTCAGGGGCCGCGCATCGGATCAAGTATTTCGATGAGATGCTGCGCTATATGAAATCGCAAGAGGGCGTGGTCTTCTGGAACGGCGAACAGATCCACGACTGGTACGCGAAACAGGCCGGCAAGCCTTAACCGGCTGGACCGATATCTGCGATGACGGTGCCGCTTCATTACCTGACAATCGGGCAGGCCGCATGCCGCATCGCGGCTGGCGAGCTGTCGCCGGTCGATCTGGTCGAAGCCTGCCTGGCGCGTATCGAGGCAATTGACCCCACGCTGCACGCATTCATTACCGTGACCGCCGAACGCGCTCGCCAGGAAGCGCGGCAGGCGGCGCAGGAAATTCGCGCCGGTCGCTATCGGGGTCCGTTGCACGGCATTCCGATCGCGCACAAGGATATGCTACTGACCGAAGGCGTGCGTACCACTGCGCACTCGATGCTGCTCAAGGACTGGGTCCCCGATGCGGATGCCGCGGCAGTGACGCGCCTCAAGCAGGCGGGGGCCATCAGCCTCGGCAAAACTGCCTGTCATGAATTTGCCTTCGGTTCGCCAGCCGCCGACGATGTTTTTCCAGCCGCGCGCAATCCATGGAACCCGGATCACATGCCCGGCAGTTCAAGCAGCGGATCAGGCGCTGCGGTCGCGGCCGGCCTGGTGATGGCCGCCACCGGCACCGATACCGGAGGGTCGGTGCGTCATCCGGCGGCAGCCTGCGGCATCGTCGGGATGAAGCCGACTTACGGCCGCGTCAGCCTGCACGGCGTAATTCCGCTCGCGCCCAGCATGGACCATGTCGGCCCGATGACGCGCAACGTTGCCGACAACGCGCTGCTGTTGCAGGCATTGGCCGGCCACGATCCGCGGGATGCCGGTTGCGTTGAACGCAAGGTGCCTGATTTTAGCGGCGGCATCGATTGCCCGATCCGGGGCTTGCGTATCGGGGTGCCCCGGCGTGAAATCGATGCGCAGCCCCATGCACCGGAAGTGCTGGCAGCATTTGCGGAAGCCAAGC
>JAQGMO010000164.1 GCA_028292315.1 Herminiimonas sp.
CCTGCCGACGGCCGCGATCCCCCGCAGCGAACTGGCTGTAATTGATAAGCCTGGCGAGCGATTCGGATTTGCGCCGAGGAGCGCACGCGTACGAATGTACGCCGAGCACTGCAGGCGCAATGCCGGGCCGCGCAGTAACTTATCAAACACAGCGTAGCGCGACAGGGGGTTGATTGCCATATCGCCTTGTCAGGATTTATTTACTGGATCGTTCAAAACGCACCAGCTGTTCATTGCCGCGCTTGACAGCCGCGTCCAGCGCTTCTTTCGCTGTTTTCTTGCCGGTCCAGACATACTCGAGTTCTTCATCGATCACGCCGCGGATCTGCACGAAATTCCCGAGCCGGATGCCGCGCGACTTGTCGGTGGTCTTGACGATCATCTGCTGCACCGACACATCGGTACCCGGGTTCTTGTCATAGAAGCCGGATTTTTTAGTGATGTCGTAGGCTGCGCTGGTGATCGGCAGATAGCCGGTTTCCTGGTGCCACTTCGCTTGCAGCTCGGGCTGGGACAAGAATTTGTAAAACTTGGCGACGGCCTTGTATTCCTCGGGCTTCTTGCCATTCATCGCCCACAGCGATGCGCCACCGATAACGGTGTTTTGCGGCGCACCGGCCACGTCGTTGTAGTACGGCAGTGCGGCCACGCCAAACTTGAATTTCGCATTCTTGGCAATATTGGCGTAGGCGGCGCTCGATGAAGTCACCATGGCGCACTCGCCCGAATAAAATTTGGCTTCACCTTCGGTCTTGCGGCCGGCGTAGGTAAAGTATCCCTGCTTGGCCCAGTTCGACAGGTTTTCAATATGTTTGACATGCAAAGGGCTGTTGAACTTCAGCTTCGTGTCCAGCCCCCCGAAACCATTGCCCTTCGAGGCGAATTCGACATTGTGCCAGGCCGAGAAACTCTCGAGGTGCACCCACGATTGCCAGCCCGTGGTATACGCGCATTTTTCACCGCTGGCCTTGATCTTGGCCGCGGCGCCCAGCACTTCCTGCCAAGTCCTGGGCGGTTTGTTCGGATCGAGGCCGGCCTTGGCGAAGGCATCCTTGTTATAGTAAAACACCGTGGTCGAGCTATTGAACGGGAACGAGACCATGTCGCCCTTGGGCGACGTGTAGTAGCCGGCGACCGCGGGGACATAAACCGAAGCGTCGAATTTTTCGCCGGCCACCTTCATCACTTCCGTGACCGGCTTGATCGCGCCCTTGGAGTACATCATGGTGGCCGTTCCTACTTCGAACACCTGCAGGATATGGGGCGCATTGCCGGCGCGGTAAGCCGCCACCGCGGCCGCCATCGCTTCGTCATAGTTCCCCTTGAACAAAACATTGACCTTGTAGTCGGACTGGCTCTTGTTGAACTGGTCCGCCAGGCCGGCGACCCGATCACCGAGGGCGCCAGTCATCGAATGCCACCAGGTAATCTCGGTAACCGCATGGGCGGAGGCGCTCATCATGGCGAGCGCGCAGGCAGTGGCCGCGGCCTTCAGTTTCAATTGCATCAGGAATCTCCAAAAATTTTTATAATAGCTATGCGTTGTTACCAGGGCATTACGATAACCTAATGCATGCATGCGGCGCTTATAATTCGATTTTGCAGCGCAATATGATTGTAAACTCATGCAGCAACGACTTCAACTTTATCTCCGCCTGGTACGTCTTGATAAACCGATCGGCATCCTGCTCCTGCTCTGGCCGACGCTTGCCGCATTATGGTTTGCCGCTGACGGCCATCCGGACTGGCGCCTGGTGCTCATCTTCACGCTCGGCACCATCTTGATGCGCTCGGCCGGTTGCGCCATCAACGATTTCGCCGACCGCGATTTCGACCGCCACGTGAAGCGCACCGCCGAGCGCCCGCTCACCAGCGGCCGGATTGCGCCATGGGAGGCGGTGCTGGTGGCCGCAGCGCTGGCGCTGATCGCATTCATGCTGATCCTGCCGCTTAATGCGCTCACCAAACAACTGTCGGTAGCGGCAGTGGTAATCGCGGCCAGCTACCCCTATTTCAAACGTTTTTTCGCAATCCCCCAGGCTTACCTCGGGATCGCATTTGGATTCGGCATACCGATGGCGTTCGCCGCGGTGCAGGGAACGGTGCCGCCGGCGGCGTGGTTGCTGTTGCTGGCGAATATATTCTGGGCGATTGCTTATGATACCGAATATGCAATGGTCGACCGCGACGACGACCTGCGCATCGGGATCCGGACATCGGCGATTACCTTCGGCAGGTATGATGTGGCGGCGGTGATGCTGTGCTATGTCTGCGCGGCGGCGATTGTTTTTTTGGTGGGATGGGCGCAAGGCCTGCGCGGCTGGTTCGCCGCCGGCCTGCTCGGCGCCGGCGCCTGCGCGGCATATCACTACACGTTGATACGCGCGCGCGACCGGATAAATTGTTTTGCGGCGTTCCGCCATAACAACTGGCTGGGCGCCGTCGGGTTTGCCGGGATTGCACTGGACTACGCGTTTTCATAGGGCGCTTCATAAGGCGCTTAACAGGCCATGCGATGCCATAATCGATGCGCCCATGAACCGGCCGGGACTAATCGCGGCCGAATTCCTCGCCGAGTTCCTTGCCGCGCTCGGCCGCCGCCTTCAGTGCGCGCACGATCGCCTGTTTCACCCCGGCCTGCTCCATACTGGTCAGCGCCGCATACGTGGTGCCGCCCTTCGACGTGACCCTTTCCCGCAGCAGCGCCACCGGCTCCGTCGACTGCGCCGCCAGCTGCGATGCGCCGACAAAGGTCGCGATCGCCAGTTCGGTACCCTGCTCCGCCGTCAAACCCATTTCAAGCGCCGCCTGCTGCATCGCCTCGATAAAATAAAACACGTACGCCGGACCGCTGCCGGATACTGCCGTCACCGGGTCGATCAGTGCCTCATCGCTTAACCATACCGTTGCTCCGACTGCCCGCATGATGGCGTCCGCCGCCTCGCGCTGCGAGGGCGAAACGCCGTCCATCGCCACCATGCCGGTGATGCCCTTGCCGATCAGCGCCGGGGTATTTGGCATGGTGCGCACGATCGCGCCATGACCGCCCAGCCAGCGCGACAGGTCGACCGCGCGTATGCCGGCGGCGATCGACAGCACCAGTTGCTGGCCCAGGAGCGGTTTCAGCTGCGCCGCCACTTCCTTCATCTGCTGTGGTTTGACGGCCAGCACGATGACTTCGCTGGCGGTCACCGCGGCGCCGATCTGCTGCGCGCCTGTTACGCCGAACCGCTGCGCCAGTTTTTCCCGCGCATCGGCATTGATATCCACCACGTGGATATTAGCGGCTGGCGTAACTTTGCCGGCCAGGCCGCCGATCAGGGCCGAGGCCATATTGCCGCCGCCGATAAAACTGATTTTCAATTCATTTGTCATAGTTGCGTTCCCCAAAAATTGCAGTACCGATCCGCACCATCGTGGCGCCTTCGGCAATCGCCGCCGCCATATCGGCTGACATTCCCATGGATAGGCAATCCAGCGCCAGCCCCTCGGCGCGCAAGCGTTCAAACAGCAGGCGCACTTTCCGGAACGGCTCGCTTTGCTGTTCGAAGGTTGCGGCCGGTTCCGGTATCGCCATCAAGCCGCGCAGCCTCAAACCGGGCAGCGCCGCGATCGCATGCGCCAGTGCCGGCGCCTGTTCGGCGGGCACGCCGCTTTTGCTGGCCTCGCCGCTGATATTGACCTGCAGGCAGACATTCAGTGGCGGTAAATCGGCCGGCCGCTGTTGCGACAGGCGCTGGGCGATCTTTTCCCGCTCGATCGAATGTACCCAGTCGAAATGTTCGGCTATCGGGCGCGTCTTGTTACTCTGGATCGGCCCGATGAAATGCCACTCGAGCGTTGAGCAAATCGTCGGCTGGGCGGCGCGC
Organism: Herminiimonas sp.; assembly: GCA_028292315.1. Taxonomy (GTDB): domain Bacteria; phylum Pseudomonadota; class Gammaproteobacteria; order Burkholderiales; family Burkholderiaceae_D; genus JAQGMO01. The sequence continues at coordinate 3,870 of JAQGMO010000164.1, forward strand.
ACGGCCGTCATCTTATCTAGCGCTTCCTGCAGATAATTCTCGCCAAATGCGTGCTGACCTGCCTGCGCCGCCTCAATCACGGCATCGGCGCCAAAGCTCTTGGACACCGCCAGCAACCGGATTTCAGCCGGGTCACGCCCCGCTTTTCGCGCTGCTGCAACGATATCGCTATGCACAACTTGCATGTTGCGGACAATTACGGCCATAATCAAATGACTGCTAGCAATAGTACTTGTATTTCAAAAAAGGCAATGCTGTAAAAAGCGTGGCAATCCATCGTGTTGTTCTTTCATTCAGTGCAGGCTCAAGGATTATAAATGGACATTTCCGAACTACTCGCATTCTCGGTCAAGAATAATGCGTCCGACTTGCATTTGTCGTCCGGTCTGCCGCCAATGATCCGGGTGCACGGCGATGTGCGCCGGATCAACCTGCCGCCGTTGGAGCACAAGGATGTGCACGGCATGATCTATGACATCATGAACGATGGCCAGCGCAAGGCGTATGAAGAAAATCTCGAATGCGATTTTTCATTCGCGATCCCGGGCCTGGCGCGGTTCCGCGTCAATGCCTTCAACCAGGACCGCGGCGCCGCGGCGGTGATGCGCACCATTCCCTCGAAAATCCTGAGCCTCGAGCAATTGAACGCGCCAAAGATTTTCACCGACCTCGCGCTCAAGCCGCGCGGCCTGGTGCTCGTCACCGGGCCGACCGGTTCCGGCAAGTCGACCACGCTTGCGGCCATGGTGAACCATATCAATGAAACCGAGTATGCCCATATCCTGACGATCGAGGACCCGATCGAGTTCGTGCATGAATCCAAAAAATGCCTGATCAACCAGCGTGAAGTCGGTCCGCACACGCATTCGTTCAGCGCAGCGCTGCGTTCGGCGCTGCGCGAAGACCCCGACGTCGTGCTGGTCGGCGAACTGCGCGACCTGGAAACCATCCGCCTGGCCCTGTCCGCCGCGGAAACCGGCCACCTCGTATTCGGCACCCTGCACACATCCTCCGCGGCCAAGACCATCGACCGTATTGTCGATGTCTTTCCAGGCGATGAAAAGGAAATGGTGCGGGCCATGTTATCGGAATCGCTGCAAGCCGTGATTTCGCAAACGCTGCTTAAAACCAAGGACGGCTCCGGCCGGGTGGCCGCGCATGAAATCATGATCGGCACGCCGGCAATCCGCAACCTGATCCGCGAAGCCAAGATTGCTCAAATGTATTCGGCGATCCAGACCGGTTCCAACCTGGGCATGCAGACGCTGGATAGCAACCTGACCGACCTGGTCCGGCGCAATGTCATTTCGCTCGGCGCAGCGCGCTCGGCGGCCAAGACGCCGGATAACTTCCCGGGCTGATCATGCCGCATGGCCCGCCGGCGCGGGCCGCTGTTTTAGATTGCGCCTCACCCTTTCAACATTGGCCTTCCCGGTGAGAAGACAACCCGATCGGAGCAGGAAGAAGCCAGGAGCCAGTCCGGAGCGGCTTCTTCCGAATTAACAGGAAAATCAACATGGAACACGATCAGGCAACCAAATTCATGCATGACCTGCTGCGTCTCATGCTCAGCAAAAAGGGCTCCGATCTCTTCATCACCGCCGACTTCCCGCCCGCGTTCAAGATTGATGGCAAGATGACGCCGGTATCGAATCAGCCGCTGTCGGGAACCCATACCACCGAACTGGCGCGTGCCATCATGAACGACAAGCAGTCGGCCGAGTTCGAGGCAAGCAAGGAATGTAATTTCGCGATCAGCCCCGCCAACCTCGGCCGATTCCGGGTATCGGCATTCGTACAACAAGGCAAGGTTGGCATGGTGTTACGCACCATTACGACGGCGATTCCGAAAATCGAAGAACTCGGCTTGCCCGAGCAATTAAAGGATGTCGTGATGACCAAGCGCGGGCTGGTGATCATGGTAGGCGCGACCGGCTCCGGTAAATCCACTACGCTGGCCGCAATGGTCGGCCATCGCAACGAAAACAGCTATGGCCATATCATCACCGTGGAAGATCCGGTCGAGTATGTTCATCCACACAAGAACTGTATCGTTACCCAGCGCGAAATCGGTGTGGATACCGCCGATTGGGGCACAGCCCTGAGGAATACGCTGCGCCAGGCGCCCGACGTGATATTGATCGGCGAAATCCGCGATCGCGAATCGATGGACTATGCGATTGCGTTTGCCGAGACTGGTCACTTGTGCCTCGCCACCATGCATGCCAACAACTCCAACCAGGCGCTCGACCGCATCATTAACTTTTTCCCGGAAGAGCGGCGTCAACAACTGCTAATGGACTTGTCGCTTAATCTCAAGGGCATGATTTCCCAGCGACTGATACCGCTGCGAAATACCAAGGGCCGATGCGTTGCGGTGGAAATCATGCTGAACTCCCCTTTGATTTCCGATTTGATTTTCAAAGGCAACGTGCATGAGATTAAGGAAATCATGAAATCGTCGCGTGAACTTGGCATGCAGACCTTCGACCAGGCCTTGTTCGATCTGTACGAGGCTGACAAGATCTCGTACGAAGATGCCTTGCGCAACGCCGATTCAGTCAATGATTTGCGGCTTGCAATCAAGCTTAAAGGCAAAGATGCGAAAGACCGCGATTTGTCGGCTGGGACAGCGCATTTGGGCATCGTTTAAGTCCGGCCCGACCAAATTCGATCACTTGGCTAAAGCGACGGAATCCTGCGTCGACTCCCGCGTTACGTCGCGCGTTAAGTCGCGCGCAAAATAAAGCATCCCCTCAATTGATCGATTCGTGCGAATGATGCACGCCATACCTATTCACTGAACGGTGATTGGGTTCCTTCCTCACCTGCCATTCCCGGCTGCATCGCCAAAATTGCCGCGCCATCCGGAAATCGGTGAAACCTTTTTCTAAAGTGGCTAACAATTGTGAACTGCCTAATCACCGGGGTTACTCACGATTACCCGTGCGATCGATAGCGCTGTCTTCAGCTTGATCGGACGCTGCGACGCTGAATTCTGCTCCCGAAAGCGAACCTTGCCTAAGGATCGCTCACGCGAACACGTCTTCGAGTCGAATGGTTCATCCTGAAAACTTCGCTGAAGGAGCAATCAACATGACTGAAACGCAATTCAGAGATCTGTGCCGCAATGCCAGCCTGGCATTGCAGGCGCCGAGTGCCGACGCGTTAGGCGAATACGGTCAGATCGAAGTCGATGGCGTGGATATTGGTTTGTTTTTCGATGAAGAAGAAACCCCCGACATGATGTTTTGTTACGTTGATCTGGGCGAAGTAGCCGACACTAACCGCGCCGACATTTATGAAAATCTCCTCACACTGAACCTTCTCTCCGGTTCCAAGACGACCGGCGTCTATGCCCTAGATCCCGCCAGCGGCAATGCGATTTTCGTTGTGCACTTTTACGATCCGGAAGAAATGGAAGGCAACGTCCTGGCGGAGGCATTACGCTTCTATGCCACCCAGGCCAATAGCTTGCGCGCCACCTTGTTGAAGAAATCGGGAAGCGACGCCCGCTTTGCCGTCACCGGCTCGGAAGCTGGTGTGTCCATGGTCGACCTGGCGTAGGCAGGGGCATGAAAATTTACAAGAACCGTGACAGCCATTCCATAGGCAAGCTCGGCAATCAGGAAGCAGGCGGTAGCGCACGGATTGAAGGCAGCTTAAGGTTATGGCCGGCAGCCTCGGCGGCACCTGGAGTTGCCAGGGTTGACTTCGCCGCGCTGCACCGCCGTTCAAAACAAAATCACGAAGCGTTGCCGCCCGATCCCGGAATTTCGCGCAATCGGATTCCGATGGAAGTTTGCCGCCGTGAATATGACAGTCTGTTTCAGAAAATGCTGGGTCTGGTTCGAAATCGCATGTCGGATCCGGGCGAAACCGCGTGGTACCGCCTGTGGCACCGGCGCCCGTAAAGCGCCCGGCGAAATCCGTGTAGCAGGTCGTTCCTCGCGCCAATCGGGCGCGTAACTTAATTCGGTAAAGGAGTGCAGCGATGGATCGAGCAAGGGGTACAAGGAGGGATCATGTCACGACAGTACCGGTAGCCGGGCATCCTCGGCACGATGGTCGAATCCGGCGCGAATCCAGGGGCGATTCCAAGCGTACTGATCGAAAATCGTCCCGTGATCATGGTCGCGCCGATATTCTGCACAGTACCGCCCAAAGCGGTAACACCGGTGGTCAGACGATGAATCCGCGTCTCGAGCACGCCTTGAGGCGATCGCGCGATCAAAAATATCTTGCGAACAAGGCTAAGGTGGACGAGCAGATAGACCAGGTGAAGGCAGCCGGACCGAGCGAAGATGCGACAGAACGCATAGAAAAACTGGAAGCCGAAAAAGCACAAATGCTGGAGAATTTACAAGCTGTAATAAACTCAAAAAGTATCTTGAAGATCCTTCGTGACTTGAAAATGGAGAATACGAAAGAACTGGAAAAATTGTTTAACGAGGCGTGGAATGCTTACGAGAAGATGCAGAAGGAAAGCTGCACCAAACAAATCTGGACTTTTCTTGCCGGATGGGCGGCTAACTGGTTCGCGTTTGGGCTTGGGAATCAGGTCGCACTTAGTGTAGCGAAGATCTGGCCGCCGATCATCTGGTTCGTCCCTATCATCAGCGGGATAACATGGCAGATCACCGAACCCACATTTCAAATGATACGCTCCAGCACTGTCTCAAATCCAAACACCTCGAAGTATCTTTCCCGGCAACGGTGGGCGGCCCGCTCGTTCGGCGATTATTTCCGCGCGTGGGCTGGCATGAAGCTGAAAGAATATGTGGTTTTGGACCCGGTTACCAAAAAGGAAATAGTAAGAACCGCGGCACAAATGATGGAGGGTGCGAGTTGGTTCGAACTCTTCAGAGGAAAAGTAGCCACTGACGATGCCCCCTATTTCTGGTATACCGGTCTGGGCTTCACCGGGCAATCATTGACGGGGGCCTTTCCTGAGAGGCTCAACGGTTGGAGCGAGTATGCGTTGAAACATGGTCTGGGCGCCTTGTCCGGCGCGGATACCATGCTGTGCATGCAGGCCGCACGGGCGCGCGAAGCCTTCGTCAATAATAATGGCGGAAAAGAAGACATCACAAAATCAAGAGAAATTTGGGGATACGAGGCAAGATACCTGGATAGTTTTAAAAGCGATCTTGAAAACAGGCTCACCAAGCTCGAGGAATGTAAAAGCAACGCAAACAAAACGACATCGGCGAAAATCGAGTTTGAATTTTCCATCGTCAAGACTGCACTGAAAGTCGCCACGATAGACCTCGACAAGGCGGTAAAAAAATCTTCTATCTTTACGTCTTATTTCTATGAGTTGAGCACCCTGTTTCAGGCCAAAGGGGTGAAAGAAGGCAGCGACCTCGATGTGCCGGGAAAACGCATGGACACCCTGTGCAGCTTCCTTGGGAAAATGTCATGCCTGCTGCCAGTGGCGATTGCGCAGCACTTGACAATCGCAATGCGAGGATCGAGCGACATCAGAATCAAGCTGCTTGGTTACCTGATCGTGTCGACTGTGCTTATCTGCCCCGGATTTTTCTTCAGACTAGAATGGGCCGCGCTCTATCGCGTGCTTATCGGCGGCGGAAAGGGTATGAAAGAAGCAATAGATTTCTGGCTCGACGGCTATGCGAAATACATTGATGAGACAGTCGGAGCTGAAAACGACGATGAAGACTGGGCAGGTTCGTCTGAACTGTTAGAAGTCGTGGTGGACGACCAGTCTGACCCGTTGGATCTGCTTGAAGTTGTGGTCGAGTCCGCGGATGATGACGACGAAGAAAGTTCTCAGCGCTCTGTAAGATCTACTTTTGACGGGCAGTCGGCATTCGAGGAAAAGACCGACGACAGCAGTTCGGAAAACGATGCAGCATATGTATTTTCACCCAAGCGGTTCAGGGGACATTACCATGATAGCAGTGCCAGCGACGGCACCAGCAGCGATTCCGGTAGCGAAGCGGAACAGTTTCCACTTCCCGCCGATGCAAAACCCGGCTATGAATCCCGTTTCAACAGCACCCGCGGCAGCACCGGTTATGGCAAGGAACATAGCTCATCGCAGGGACGTTACTGGCAAACCAGCGGCAGCAGTGCCGGCGACGGCACCAGCAGCGAAGAGGACGAGTGGGAAGCGCCCCTGACCGAAGTCGTAGTTCACGATTCGTTCGATGAAGACAGTGCCGACGATGAAAGCGCGGACTACGCCAGCAGCCGTTCGGCATCTGAAAGTTAGCGCAATATGTCGGCCAGCTTTACCGGACGTTCAAATTAATCCGGCAACGATGAAAAACCTGGTCAGTAGTGCGGGCCCACATGTTCTTTGCAAGCAACCGGGAATATCCGGGAAGCGCGCAGATGAATAAAGCATTGCTGG
>JAQGMO010000166.1 GCA_028292315.1 Herminiimonas sp.
TCGCCTCATTGAAGCGGAGCATGTCGGCTGTGGATTCATCGGTCACTTGCCCGACGAGCGGTAGCCATAGCCGCAATACGCAGGCTCTTAGCGCGCGGAATTCAGCAGTAAGCTGAAGTAAGGTAAAACCATCGGCCTGGCGCAATGTGCCGTGAATCGCTGCGGCGCTCTCCTCTCCCAGCAGACTGGGCGTCTCCCCACGAGACTTCCAGTATTGTTGCTCGGGGCTTTGTTCTGTCTGAATATCACGCGCGATTGCCTCTAAAATCTGCTTCGCGTGGTCACGAAGCGCCAGGGTCGACATCCCCTCCGCGGCAGGCAGTAAGGTCTTGGCAAAGGAATCCCATTCAGTAAGAATCGCTTGGGTATTCTCTGTGATGAATCGTGCCAATCTCATTCTAGCCTCCTTAAAACCATAAACACGCGCCAACTATATTATGGTTATAAAGGGCGATTGCTTTATTACCGCCGGTTATTTTACGGGATTGCTTGGCGAACTGCATATTATCTGGACCGCTGAACGTAGTGCGCCGGTCTATTGAACCGGTCCAATAACTGCCGGCCGCCGTAGTAGCGGCCACCCCGGATTGCCGATCACATCAGATTCGTCACCTCAAGCCCCGCCAGTGCCTGATCGGTACTGCCGACAAAGGCTGCACGGCTAAACGGCTTATCTTTCAGCCATGCCGCGGCTGCGGCCTTGATCTGAACCGAACTGCATTGCAATACGCCGTACCGGAATTGCTGCCGCATTTCGTCGGTAATTCCTCGTGATTGCTGGTCCCAGGTCCACATTACCTGTGCGTATGGCGTACGCGGTTTATCGAGATCCTGAACAACGCAAATAATCGCTTCTTCAATATTCTCCTGTTCCAGTTCGGCCTCGATCACCCATGAAATTGCCCGTTTAAAGTCAGCGTATGTTTCGGCAAGACGCGGATCGCGATAAGACATCATGACAAATGTGCCGGCAGCCGGGTTATAACCGGCTTGTCCGCCATAAGCGCCGCCTTCTTCGCGCAGTGCCTGATGCAATACAAGGTTGGTCAGTATTTCGCCAAGCACCGAAAGCGCCGGCGCATCGGGATGGGCCAGGCCCGGCGCAGCCCATGCGGCGAAACAGTGATTGACCTGAGCGGGCGCATGCAATGCCGCGTTACTGAACGCCGGCGCCTGCATGGCCGGCGGAGGCTCTTTCACGGTTATTGCGGGGACCGGCAGGGCGAGCATGTCCGCCAGTTCCCGTCCGTCTTCTTCCATACCCGCAGTAATGATGGTAGGCAAGGTGCCGATGATGCGCTGGTGCAGCCGCGTTAATTTGCGGGAGATCTCCTCCAGGCCTTTTTCAGTCTGAGTCATTTCCTGCAAACTGTTGTAAAACGCCAGGGCAGTGGTTCCCTTGACGTGCTCTTCGAAGCGCAGCGTGGGTGATAAGGGCGCGGTGGCCGACAGCCTTGCGTAATTGTCGCCTTCGTCGGCCAGGCCATTGCGCATGTCCTGCACCATGCTGTCGATCAGGAATGCGAGTCGTTCATGCTCGTCGAAGCGTGCGGCGCGGACCGAGTTCGACAGTACATCGGCAACGGCGTGATTTTGTTCGCGCAGTCCCTTGGCGTAAAAGTCCACATGAATGCGCAGGGAAACGGTGTCGTCCTGGGTTTGCAGGACATTCAGATTGACATCGAAAAACGGCACGCGGTCATGACGCCAGGCGTCCGCTTCGTCATACGTCTTTTCTCCTACGCCGAGTTCGGGCAAGACGTCGACATACAGCTGCAGCCACGGCCAAGCATCCTGTTCCAGGTGCGAGACTTCATACATTACCCTGGCATACGAAATGCCGTTCGAAGGGATTGAAACGGGGATCACGCCGTCCGGTGATCGTGGCAGCGGGAAGGCTGGACGCGGCAGCGGGCTGACGTCCCGGGGACGAACGCGCGGCAGCACATCATTGTCGACCGGCTGCCGCTGGCGATCGAGCAGCATTGCGGCGTCCGCTTGCAGCCGCTCCTTTTCCGCCTGCGTGAGCGATGTCGTCATGGATGCCAGCCGTTCGTCTTCGCTTGCCTGGCGCTTTTGAAAATAATCCGCATCGGGCACGACGCTGGCATCGAGCCTGGTCGTCGAATCCAGCAATGTCTGCACCAAGCCCTTGAAAAAAGCAGGGTCGGCTATCCTTTCCTGCAACTTTTCGATGATATCCTCGGCGGCGAAGCCGTTCATGATGTCGCCGCCGTACATTTCATGCGGCATGGCGCGGAGCAGCCGCTTCAACGCATCCGGCGTGCCCCCTCCGCTGATCTCGCGCTGTCCGAAACGAATATCACGCAGAGTCGCCTGCAAAAGCGATTCCGGCACACCTGTCCTGGCTGCTTTCTCGAGAGCCGACCAAATACGCTTGCGCGCCGGGCCAACCTGTTCCCTTGTCAAGCCTTCCATTCCCAGGTGGAACACGATCTGGCGACCGTCTGCGTCAGCGCCGTTCATGGCGGACGGACGACCATAGCCTGCCGATTCCATTGCATGCGCCAGCGGCGCGGATGCGTTGCTCAACAAGCCGGCTTCAAGAAGCTGTGCACAGTAATACGCTTCGGGATCAACCGACTCGCCTAGCAGCCAGGCAATTTGTACGCCATGTTCCTGGCCCGGGATATTGATCGTAACCGCTTGCGGCGCCGACCAGGACGACGCGAATTGCGGTAGCATGCGCGGCGTCCGGCCATGCAGTTTGGAGAGCACGCGTTGTTCAATAACGGCCTGGATCTCGAGCGGATCGATCTGCCCTGCAGTCATGAATACCGCTTGTGACGGGTGATAATGCGTTGCATGGAATTCCACCAGCGCCGCATGCGTCAGCGACGGGATTTCGAGGGGATCGCCGCCCGACTCGAATTCATAGGTGGTGCCTTTCAGCAGACAGGCACTGATGCCGCTGCTTAATGCGCGTACCGGATCGGAGAACGCGCCCTTCATCTCATTGAAGACCACGCCATGATAGGCAAGCTTGTCGCCATCGAGCGCAAGTCTCCAGCCTTCCTGCAGAAAATCCAGATAGTCTAGGCGCGGGAAGAAAGCCGCATCCAGATACACATCCAGCAAGTTGAAAAAGTCGGTCTTGTCCGTGCTGGCAAAGGGATAGACGGTTTTATCCGCGTAGGTCATCGCATTCATGAAATGCGCAGTGGATCGTCTCAGCATCGAAAAAAACGGGTCGCGCACCGGATATCTGGCGCTGCCGCACAAGGCGAGGTGTTCCAGAATGTGCGCGCGGCCATCACTTGCATCAGGCACGGTCGGGAAACCGACCAAAAAAACCAGCTCGGGACTGTCGGTTGCCAAATGAATATGGCGCGCACCAGAAGCAGGGTCTTCATACTCTTGTACTACCGCGTTCATCGCTGGTATCGCGCGGGTGCGTAGCTTATTAAATGTCATTCTCTTTTCTCTGCTTAAAACTGTTGGGGCATATTTTCCTGTAGTGTCTCACACCACTACGTTTGAGGTCGGCGAACAGATCTACTTGCTTGAGCGCGAAGGCGCACTGACGCTCGGTAAATTTTCTTCTCTCCACGACATGACAATTGTTTTTAAATTAAAAATCACGTCGCGAATTCTCATTCTGAACGGCACCATATATATTGATGTGGGGGCACATAGGCTCGGGACAAGTTACAGCGATTCGACAGTAAAAATCAGAGTGCGTGCACTGACTTGTTGCGATAACTTAAGCGTTCGATCCCAAAGTGGCCGAGGTCGGCGGTTCACGATTGACGGTAGAGGGGATGCAGACATACTGCACCTGATCATCGCTATGCGCTTCCGATTCGGCCAATCACAGACCCCACGGTCACAACAGCTGACAAAATTGCGCGCTCTTCCACTTGCGAAGTCGCAGTCGCCATGGCAGCGAAGATCGCTTCCGACGTCGCAGTCACCACGCTGACTCCTGTGCACCCATTAAATAGGGCAGAGAATGGTGCCGGCCATGTCATTGCCGGACTACACCACAGTATCCGGCAACCGAAC
>JAQGMO010000175.1 GCA_028292315.1 Herminiimonas sp.
ATGGAAAGGGCGAGAACTGGACCGATGAATACCATTTTCTGCGCAAAGACGGTTCGTCAACTTATGTACTCGATCGCGGATTTGTGATACGGGACCGGGGGGGGCAAGCCGTGCGCATGGTGGGCGCAATGGTCGATATCACGCAAAGCAAGCAGGCCGAGCATGAACGCTTGAAGGGTGAGAGACGTAACCGGTTCCTGGCATCGCTGCTGGACAAGGCCCAGGACTCCATTGTCGTTGCCGATATGAAGGACCGAATTTTTTTCTGGAATAAAGGCGCCGAGCGTCTTTTCGGCTGGACGGCGCGCGAAGCAATCGGCAAAACCAAAAGAGAACTCGTCATTATCGACCCTGCACAATTCGATGAAGCCAGCCATACTGTGCTCGGACAAGGCGACTGGAGCGGCGAACTTAGAAAGCGGCGCAAGGACGGCAGCAAGGTCATGGTCGAATCGCATTGGACGCTGGTAAGAGACGATAATGAAAAACCGCAATCAGTCCTTGCGATAGAGACGGACATTACCCACCGCAAGGCAGCTGAACGTGCAATCGAAGACCTCGCCTTCTTCGACCCGCTGACCCGGCTTCCCAATCGGCGGCTGCTGCTGGATCGACTGCAACATGCATTGGCCACTTCCAGGCGCACTCATCATGCGGGGGCACTGCTTTTCATCGATCTGGATAACTTCAAAAGCCTGAACGATACGCTCGGGCACGACAAGGGCGACTTGCTGCTGCAACATGTCGCGCGGCGGCTCGAGACATGCGTGCCGCGCAAGAGCGACACCGTCGCCCGCCTGGGCGGCGATGAGTTTGTCGTCATGCTGGAAGACTTGAGTGAAAATAGAGAGGATGCCGCTACGCAGGCGGAGAGTGTCGGCGAAAAAATTCTGACCGCATTCAACCAGTCTTTTCGGTTGAACAGCCACGAATATCACACTACTCCAAGCATTGGCATCACTCTATTTGATAATCGTATAAGCAACATTGACGAACTGTTGAAACAGGCGGACCTTGCGATGTACCAGGCAAAGGCTGCCGGCCGCAATACCATCCGCTTTTTTGATCCGGACATGCAAATTGTGGTCAGTGCCCGTGTCGAACTCGAATCCGACCTTCGTCAGGGCCTGCAGCAGCATCAATTTTTCCTCCATTATCAGCGCCAGACCGACAGCGATGGCGTGACCATCGGCGTGGAAGCGCTGGTGCGCTGGCGCCATCCGCGGCGCGGCCTGGTTTCGCCGGCGCTGTTCATTCCGCTGGCCGAGGAAACCGGACAGATTCTGGGCTTGGGGCAATGGGTACTGGAAACCGCCTGCCGTCAGATAGCCGACTGGGCGAAGAGACCGGAGACGTCGCGCATGACGGTTGCGGTCAACGTCAGCGCGCGCCAGTTCCGCCAGCCGGACTTTGTGGGTCAGGCGCTGGCGATATTGAACAACACGGGCGCCGATCCGCAGAAACTCAAGCTGGAGCTGACTGAAAGTCTTTTGGTGGCAAACGTGGACAATGTCGTCGCCAAAATGTGCGCGCTTAAGGCGGTAGGCGTGGGCTTTGCGCTGGACGATTTTGGCACCGGTTACTCCTCTCTGTCTTATCTGAAGCGCCTGCCGCTCGATCAACTGAAGATTGATCAGTCATTTGTCAGGGATGTGCTTACCGATCCCAATGATGCGGCGATTGCCCGCACGATCCTGGTCCTGGGGCAATCGCTGGGACTGGACATCATTGCCGAGGGCGTGGAGACCGCCGATCAGCGGGACTTCCTTGCGCAGCATGGCTGCCATATCTATCAGGGCTACTTTTTCGGCCGGCCGCTTCCAGCCGAACACTTTTGAGCCTTCGCCGTGTCGCAAGCCCATGCCGGATGTGAAAAGGGCGCAACGTAACTGGCGCACAACGCACTTTCGGATCGGACGATCTGCTACAGTACGGGGCTGAGTTTCACGCCCGCCCGATTCCGCCGGTTCGCGGCAGGCCTGAACCGGTTGTTCGGTATTGGGTAGAAACAGAGAATGCAAATGCTTGTATCGGGATGGTTTGGATGGTCTGTGCTGTGGCTGGTCCCCTTGTTGTGGCGTCTTGCCAAAACGTTTATTTTTAAGAAAGCGCGCTTGCATGGACATGGCTCCATCCGGCTTTGGCTCGGCACCTTTCTGATGCTATGTGCGAGCAGCGCGCTTGAAGCGTTGCTGCGTCGAGATGGAGCGGCGCCTTACGACAGCGTCGCTTTTGGCCAGGCGCTCGCGACCTCTATTCTCAACGCGTTCGGCACGGTCCCGGGGGTAATGCTGATGCTCGCGGTCGCCGTCACCACGATGCCGTGGCTGTTTGGCTTCGGAACTTTCAGTTTTGTCGCGCGCGCCTGCCGCGCATGCCGGCGCGAGCGGCCCAGCCCGCGGCGGAAGGAACTCACCCAGCCGCCGAAATTCACCCCCACCGAAGCGCCGCCGGCCCGCTCCGGGCCGGGCAGCGCGCAGGCCGTCGTTGCGGGCCGGACCAGGCGGACAACGTCATGGAAACTGCCTCCGGCCATCGCGGGCAAGCAATCCCTGAAAACGCCGTCAAAGACAATGCCTGTGCGTGGCGCGAAGCCGAAGAGCGGGCGGCCCAGCGGCGAATGGGCGCCGTTTGAAAGCATACGCCCGACTTCGGCGATGCTGGCGCGCGCCAATCCATCGCCGGCCGCAACGACGCCGATCGCGCCGCCAAAACGGCTTGACGGGCTCATTGTTTCGCCTCATAAGGCTGCCGCGCCGCAGACCGGGGACGGCATGGAAAAGCCTGTTCTCGGGAAGATCACGCGATCGATGCATCCCGCCCCGGCAACGACGCGCCCTCCCCCGGTACTGGCCAGGGCGCAGCCGTCCGGAATTGGCGACTTGCCCGTCAAACCTTCCATCGCTACGCCGGCCATGGCGTCAGAAACGGTTGACGCAGCGATCCGACGCGGCGGCGCGGCGGCTGACTTGCCCACCATGGTGACGACGGCGCCAGCCGACGAAAAGCCGATGATCGAGGCGCAGTCACCCCCGATTCCGGTTCGGGACGAGTTCCCGATAGCAAAACCGGAAGCGATGCATCCGGCGCCGCCGGTGAGCATGGACGCTGTCCTGTTCATGCCTGGGCCGGCATTGCCGCCCGCCGCGGCGCAATCCGCGGCGCAAGATTGGCGAACTGCCCAGCCGCAGCTTCCGGAAGCGGTACGACGGGCCGAAGAGCCTGCGTGGAAGCCCGCGTGGGAGCGTGCGTGGGAGCCTGTCCAGAAGGCTGTTCATGAGCCTATCCTGGAGCCCGTCCCGCAACCTGCCCCGGAACTCGTTCA
>JAQGMO010000177.1 GCA_028292315.1 Herminiimonas sp.
GCGCTGAACGGCGATTGCACATCGATCCAGGCGGTATCATCGGGCAGGCCCAGCGTGTCGCCGTAGAACTGCCAAGGGCTCAATGTGGCGGAAAATAATGCGGATGAATGCGAAGCGGCAAACCGCTGCGCGAGAAAAGGGCCAGGAATAATATTCCTGAGGCAGAGCAGGGCGCCGGGGCGGCCGGCTCGCCTGGTAATATCGAATAGCGAGTGCTGGTCGAACAGGTCGGCGACGCGCGTGAAATGCAATGCATCGAAATAAAAGCGTTGCAGCCCGCTATCAATGCCGGCCGGATTCTCGGTCATGTAATCGGTGACGGCGCTGGTGGCTTGCTGGAGCGCCTTGAGAAATTTAGCCGGCACCGAGGGCAGAACTTCGTATGAATCGGCTTGCGCATCACGCAGTTCGTTCCAGCAGCGGTTCAGGCGGTCGAAATCTTTTTTCAGCGGCACCGGCGCGGACTTGCGCATCACGCCAAAGTCGGTCTGGTCCAGTTCGGCCGAATACATTTTGCGCGCCCGCTCGATCATGTTGTGCGCCTCATCCACCAGGATCGAGACACGCCACTGGTTGGCCACGGTTAAGCCGTACAGCATGGCGCTAAGGTCGAAGTAATAATTGTAGTCACCCACGACCACGTCGCTCCAGCGCACCAAATCCTGGCTTAGGTAATAGGGACAGACCTGGTGTTCGAGCGCAGCCGCGCGCAGCGCGCCCTGGTCGAGCAAACCGCCGGACAATGCCGCGCTGCGCGCTTGCGGCAACCGGTCGTAAAATCCTTTGGCCAGCGGGCATGATTCACCATGGCAAGCCTTGTCGGGATGCTCGCATGCCTTGTCGCGCGCCACCAGTTCGATCACCCGCAACGGCAGCGCCGACGCGCTATTCTTCAGCAGCGCCAGCGCATCGAGTGCCAGCCTGCGGCCTGAAGTTTTGGCAGCCAGAAAAAACAGCTTGTCCAGCTCCTTGCCGGGGAAGGCTTTCAGTAAGGGAAATATCGTGCCGATCGTCTTGCCGATTCCGGTTGGGGCCTGGGCCATGAGGCAGCGGCCGGCGCTCGCCGATCGGTATACGGCCTCGGCCAGCTGGCGCTGGCCTGGACGGAAGGAACCATGGGGAAATGCCAGGCGGCCCAATGCGGTGTCACGGGCGGCGCGATGCGCAAGCTCCTGTTCCGCCCAGTCCAGGAAGCGGCCGCACTGATCTTCGAAGAACTGCCTGAGTTCGTCTGCGGAATGGCATTCGCTCAGTACGGTTTCCTTTTGACTTGCGATATCGAAATACACCAGCGCAAGCCGAATCTCCGTCAAGCCGGCCTTCTGGCAAAGCAGCCACCCGTAAACCTTGACCTGGGCCCAATGCAAGCGGCGATGATTGTCCGGGACCAGGTCCAGGTCGCCCCGGAATGTTTTGATTTCCTCGAGCTGGTTGAGCGTGGGATCGTAGCCATCGGCCCGGCCGCGCACCAGCAGGTGCCGAAATTCGCCGCTCAGGCTTACCTCAGCCTGATACGGCGGTTCGCGGCGCGATCGCACCAGCGCATGCCCCGCCAGTCCTTCCTGCGCAGTCGGGGACGGTGTGAAACGCAGATCGAGATCGCCGTGTTTAGCGGTAAACTCGCATAGCGCGCGAACCGCGACGACGTATTTCAACCGGCGTGCTCCATCCGCACAGGTGCGCCAGCAGACTTATCGAGGGTGCGGCCGTGGAAATATGGCCAGGGCGCGAGCGGCGGTCCGCAAGCGGTTGATTTGAATCGAGGGATCATGCCAATGATTCTCCCACAAATTCACGTGCAGCCATTCAGTTTGCCATGTGCTAAATACGGCAAACTCCAGGCGCATGCCCGACAGGCGTTGCTTAACCGGGCAATTTTGTCATTCAGTTAAGTGATTGAACGATGAGTCCGTCTCTTTCCTTGGCGATATTGCTGGCATAGTCCACGCATTTTTCAATGTCTCCGAATGAAGCGAGCGGCTGCGATGCGCCTACTTCATTGACATCCCAAGTGCCGTTCGCGCTATGTTGCATTTGAATCAATACCTTGCCTTCCATATCCATTCTCATTGCATCCTCCAGGTTAAACCAGAACGAGAAAGTACAGAATGCGCCGCGCAGCGCGTCAAGTCTGTTCGGTATCTAACACAAGCGCCACGGGATTATTGGCGGATAAGCGCAAGTCAGCCGCCAGGCGCGCCTTGCGTATTTACGTACAGCGCGTAAACCGACTGGCTTGCCGCCATGAACAGGCGGTTTCGCATCCGTCCGCCGAAGCACAGGTTGGCACAGCGTTCGGGCAGTTCGATATGGCCGATCCGGTCTCCGTCAGGCGCCATGACGATGACGCCATCGCGGCCTTCACCGGTGCCCCAGCCGGCCCATAAATTACCGTCAATGTCACACCGGATGCCGTCGGGACTGCCATCGGTTTCGCCGGCAAAGAAGACGCGGTCGGTCAGCAGGCTGGCGCCATCGCTGCTGACATCGAAGACGCGTATGCGGCGCGGCCGCGTGCCTGACTCAACCACATATAACAGGCGTTCATCCGGCGAAAAGCAGAGGCCGTTAGGATTGAGCAGGTCCGCGCTGATCAGCGCCACCCCGCCGCTGTGCGGATCAATCCGGTAAATGCTGGTCGGCAGCTGTGGCTCGGCCGGCGTCCCCTCGTAATGATCGCGGAGGCCGAATGATGGATCGGTGAACCAGATCGCGCCATCAGATTTCACGACAATGTCATTCGGCGAGTTGAGCGGCTTGCCTTCAAACTGATCGGCCAGCACGGTCTGCGCGCCGTCGTATTCGGTACGCACGACACGGCGTCCGCCATGTTCACAGGTGAGCAGCCGTCCATTGCGATCGCGGGTATTGCCATTGGCGTTGTTCGAAGGCTTGCGGAAAATACTCGTGACGCCGGTTTCCTCATCCCAGCGCATGATCCGGTTGTTCGGTATATCGCTCCACATCAGGAAACGGCCGTCGCCGAACCAGACCGGGCCCTCGCACCAGCGGTGGCCGGTCGAAATCCGTTCGACGGCCGAGGCAAACAGGCGATATTTTTCGAAGCGCGGATCAAGCACCTTGATTGCCGGGTCCGGATAACGTGCAGCAGCTTGCCACATGGCCATGTTCCTCCAATATGTTACGGCGGTTGCCGTCAGCCGATGGCAACCGCCCGCCAGACACCTTAGGAGCCTGCGGCAGAAGGCTCCTTACCGTTCGTTCAGCTCAAATCACTCGAGGGAGATTTTCGCGTCGCGAACAACCTGGCGCCAGCGATTTATCTCGCCGACGACGAATGCGCGCATGCGCTCGCCTTGCCAAGGCATCTGCTGCACGCCATTGGCGCGCAGCGCGTCCTGGACCGGCTTTTCCGTCATCACGCGGGCGAGCGCGGCGTTCAGTTCCTGCACGATCGGCGCCGGCGTGCCGCGCGGCGCAAAGACGCCGGCCCAGGTGGCGGCGTCAACCGTCGGCATGCCGAGTTCCGCAAAGGTCGGCACATTCGGCAGGGCAAAGTGGCGCTGCGGCGCAGCCACCGCAAATGCTCGCAATTTTCCTGCACGCAGGTTCGGCAATGCCACCGAAACGGTATCGAACATCATCGTAATGTTATTGCCCAACAAATCCGCGGACGCCGGCGCTCCACCTTTGTAAGGCACGTGCATGAGCTGTACCTTGGCAGCCTTTTCAAACAGCACCCCTGCCAGGTGCAGCGAGGTCCCGGTGCCGGCCGAGCCATAGCTCAGCGCGCCCGGGTCGCGGCGCGCCGCCGCAATCAGTTCTTCGAGCGACTTCGGGCCATGCGCGGCATTCACCACCAGGATGTTAGGCACCGAGCCCCACAGTCCCAGTGCTTCGAAATCGGCGATTGCATCGTAGCCCGGCTTGGCGAACAGCGATGGATTGGCGCCATGGGTCGCCGATGTGCCGACCAGAAGCGTATAACCGTCGGCTGGCGACTTGGCAACCATGGCGGCGCCGATGTTGCCGGCGGCACCGGCCTTGTTCTCGACAATAACCGGTTGGCCCAACTCGCGTCCCAGGGCTTCGGCGATCGGGCGCGCCATCGCATCGATCGCGCCGCCGGCCGCGAACGGCACGATCAGCCGGACTGGGCGCTGCGCATATTTTGCGGATTGCGCCCACACGCCACCTACTGCCAAACTGCCTGCAACACCTGCTGCGGCACGCAGCCAGTCGCGCCGGGAGAAATTCTTGTATGCCATTTATGTCTACCTTGATTATTAATTTATCTTGAAAACGGTCCGGAACGTTGTATTGCAACCGGCCCGCCGTCAAATTTCTTATTTGCGTCCTGATTGTGGATTACCTGATTGGTTAGTGCTCCTTCCGATTGACACAGCTTATTCTTTCGACATTGTTGCCAGTGTTTATTTTATCAACTGGAAAGCGTCAGTGGGACGATCCGCATATCTTGCTCTATTTTTGCTAAAACATGGAAGCGACTTCCGGTAACTGCGCCGAATTTTTACCTAAGGTAACCTATTGGACTTGGACAGAACAGAAACAAGGAGCGCGACGATGGGTGCAGGGGCAAGGCTGGCGGGAACTCCCGATCCGATGCATTATTGGGACGGGGTTGGCGGAGTAAGGCTGGCGGGCGATTCATGGGGTGATCCGACGGGACCGCTGATATTGCTTCAGCACGGCGGCGGGCAGACCCGCCATGCCTGGAAAAACACGGGGAAAATATTGGGCGCCGCTGGCTATCATGCCGTCGCCTTTGACGCCCGCGGCCACGGCGATTCGGACTGGGCTCCCGATGGTCTCTATGGGCAGGATGTGATGGTCGAGGATCTTAAGTGTGTTGTCGCGGCGCTTGGCAACCGGCGCCCGGTCCTGGTCGGTGCATCGATGGGCGGCGGGACCAGTCTGGTTGCCGTCGGCGAAAACCATGTTGACGCTACAGCGCTGGTCATGGTCGATGTCGCCCCACGCATTGAAATCGAGGGAGTCGACAAGATCCAGGCCTTCATGAGCCAGAAGCCCGATGGGTTCAGTTCGCTCGAAGAGGTGGCTGAAGCGATCGGGAGTTATCAACCGCACCGTACCCCTCCCAAGAATCTCGATGGCCTCGCCAAAAATGTGCGGCTCGGAGCCGATGGCAAATATCGATGGCACTGGGACCCGCGGTTCCGGCCGAAACGGCACGACCTTCAGAAAAGGGAGAATCGGCTTACCGAATGCGCGCTGAATCTGCGTCTGCCCACGCTCCTGGTACGGGGCGGTCTTTCTGATGTGCTCAGCGAAGAAGGCGCACAGGCGTTTCTCAAGATGTGTCCGCACAGCGAGTACATCAATGTCACAGCGGCAGGTCACATGGTCGCGGGCGACCGCAATGATATCTTCGGTAAATCGGTGATCGAATTTCTATCCAGGGTCGTACCTGTCGGTGACGCGCCGCTTCATTCCGCGACCGAACTGCATCCCGTCAATAAAGGCCCGGCGGGCGATATCGTCGACGTCCCTTAAACGCATCTGTTCGAAACGCCGGGGTTTGCCTGAGCGTGTGCGGGAGGCCGCCGGACAAGCCGGACCTGACGACACGAATAGGCAGCTTGCGGGCCGGGAAAATAATCGGCGGTTTGCATATTCTGGTATAAGGTTCGACGGCGAATGCATAATACAAGGGATGCCGATCAGGGGATGTCAATCGACTTTCTATGATTGACATCCCGATACCGAGACTCCCTGAATGACTACCGATGTGAACCCGCAGAACAATTCCGCCGTGGCGTCATCCGCCGAATCGAAACGGACCGGAAATCCGGTCTTTAACAACGGTCCTCTCAGCGTGCTTGTGATTACGCTGCTGGTGCAAGCGCTGGTGACCGCGGCGGTGCTGGCGCCTGCCGTGATCGCCCCCGCCATCGCCCGGTCGCTCGGATTGCCGGCTTCATCGCTCGGCATTTTCATTTCGGTCGTCTATATCAGCGCAATTTGTGCCACCCTTTATAGTGGCACGCTGATTGGAAAGTGGGGGGCGATCCGCACCAGTCAGATCGGCTTGCTGATGGGCGCGTCGGGACTCGCGCTGGTCGCCACAGGCTATGTCTGGCCAGGTCTGATCGGGGCGGCGTTGATCGGCTTTGGCTATGGCCCGATTACGCCGGCCAGTTCGCATATCCTGATCCGTACCACGCCGCCGCACCGGCTATCTACGGTATTCTCCATCAAGCAGACCGGGGTGCCGCTGGGCGGCGTTATCGTAGGTCTGACGGTTCCGCCGCAGGAAGCGGCATTCGGGTGGGCCTGGGCGATTTGTTCAATCAGTGTCGGATGCGTTGTGATGGCCGTGATTGCGCAATGCCTGCGCGCCGAACTGGACCAGGACCGGCCTGCTTTTTCCAGGCAGTCATTTATCGCCAGCATCGTGAGCCCGGTCCGTCTTGTCATGTCGCATCGCAGCCTGCTGACGCTGGCCGGATGTTCATTCGTGTTCGCCGGGGTGCAGCAATCCCTGTCTTCCTATCTTTCCACTTACCTGAACCTGGACCTGGGATGGACCTTGCTGGCGGCCGGCTTCGCATTGTCCGTTGTGCAGATCGCCGGCATGACCGGCCGGATCCTGTGGGGCAGGGTCGCGGACGGGGGTCTCGGCGTTCGCAAAACGTTGATATTGCTGGCTGTCATCATGCTAGCCGGCTGTATCGCGACTGCAATGTTCAGCAACGACACAAACCATTTTTGGGTGTACGCCGTATTAATCCTGTTCGGCGCCTCCGGCGCCGGCTGGAACGGTGTTTACCTGGCGGAAGTGGCGCGTTTGGCGCCGCAAGGAAAGGTTGGCCTGGCCACCGGCGGCACCCTGGCGTTTACCTATTTTGGCATCGTTTTCTGGATGCCCTTGTTCGGACTGATTGCGGATGCAACTGGCGGCTATCGCATGTCCTACATGTTGTTTTGCGTTCCGCTACTGGTGTGCCTGGGATTTTTTTTCCGGAAAGGCGATCAATGAACTGCGCCGCACCGGCGGACGGTATGCATTGGTAACGATGTGCATAGGGGGCGGTCAAGAATCGCGGCGATATTTGAACGTTTGTGAACGGCATAGAACCGGGATTTTGTTTATTGCGGTGTGGAGGCAAGGGGCCCCAGGCCCTCCGGCACATGCAGGCGGTTGAGTGGACGCTCGACCCACCGGTAAAATGCGGCCCCCGCCGCCACGCTTGCCGCCCAGGCGAGCAGCATGCCGGCTGCCTGGAGAAGCGGCTGCGCCGGCACAAAACGTGTGAAGGCCGCGTTCACAACCAGGCATACCGGAAAGTGGGTGAGAAAAACCGAATAGGATATTCGCCCCAGCCAGCCGACAAATGATGATCGCCGGCCGGGTTGAAACAGCCGGCGGCGCCCGACCGCCACCAGGGCACATGCCACCACTACGGCCAGCGCGATGCGGCTGCGGAAATCAATCGTTAACGCAGCCATCGCTGGCAGCATGATCGCTGCCAGCAACAGCGAGGCGATGGCCGGCCGGCGCGCCGGATCGCTTGCCCACCATGCCATGACGCCCAAGCCATAGCTTCCAAAAAAATAGGGCGCCCAGACGTCCCAGTCAGGATCGCGATTGAAATGGAGCAGCGAAGCGCTGATGCATGCGACCACCGCCACGGGCAGTATCCATGGAAGCCGGCGGTGCGCGAACAGCCGGCCGGACAGCCACAAAAGGAATGTCATTGAAGTGTACAACTGGAAGTCGATCGCGACATACCAGGCACCAGCCGATACGGACTCATATCCCAGGACACTGTGCAAGAGGAATGCATGCGCGGTCAGTTCGAGCAGCGTTGGCGGCGTTGATATCGAGTCGTGTGACATCCACTGCGCTGCCCAGCCGGAAGCGGCAATCGTGAGCACTGTCGCGGCAAGGAAAGGCGGCACCAGTTTGGTATAGCGGCGCACTACGATGCCGAGTGGATTGGAAATCCGCGGCGTCCCCTGCGGACACAATGATTTTGCCGCAAGAAAGCCGCTAATTACCAGGAAGACCTGTACGGCGATGCGCGCATGGGAGTCCAGCCAGTCGATCAATGCCGGCAATACCGACCGGGCGTGGTCCGCCATGGGGCCGTAGAACGCCAGGTGGTGAAGAACGATAAGCTGGGCCGCGACGGCCTTGAAAAGGTCGATAAAGCCGAATTGCGTGCCGGCAGGATTGGCAGTGTCGGGCGTCATCGCGCACGGTCGCATTATTATTCTTTCGCAAGTATTGGATTGCCTGTGCACGGTTTGACAGGCGGGTCCGGTGAAGTCAGGTAATGAGGCGATTGCCGCGTCACTCCGATGACCAGGACGAATCTAATATTTAATTATCCCGTCCGGTGCTTCTGGTAACGGCAGCGGGGCGCTATTTTACTTCTTGAATAGCGGCTATTCTGCGATTCATCGCGATAAATTAAATTGGCTGGTCTGGAACCGGCCTGGTTCTGGCAGGATGCTTTCGTTTATGCGAATCCGGTAGCGATCCGCTGAAAAAGCGTAGTTCAAAAAATGATCCGGAAAAGACTTCCATAAAGATACCTGCGGTTCGCTAGCCTGTGCCGAAGTCCGGTATTATTGTTGAATGACGGCAAAACATGTTTGTCTTGCACTTTCGGCGTGTCCGGCTGCACGCGGCACTCGGTAGACCAGGGAGGCCGGCAGGGCCGTGTTCTGCAGGCGCAACCTGATCTTTGTCAGTACTGACGAGTTAATAAATGAAATTCATTCAAAAACTGTTTTCCGCCGGTTACATACTAATTGTCGCCCTGTTTTTCGTGTGCGGTCTTTCATTGATTGTATTTGCCGCCGTCGAGATGTGGCATGCGATCGTCCCATCCACCGCTGCTCCGATGCGGTCCCGCTTTATTTCAATCCTTGAATCGATCGGATTGCTTACCATCGCGGTGGCCGCGTTTGAACTCGGCCAAACCATCCTGGAAGAAGAGGTACAGCGCTCGGCCAGCATGAGCGCGCCGACCCGCGTGCGGCGCTTCCTGTCGCGGTTTCTGATCGTCGTGATTGTGTCGCTGTCGATCGAGTGCCTGGTTGCGGTATTCCAGTTCATTCACGGGTCGCCGGAATTGCTGCCGCAAGCAGCGTCGATCGGCATTGCGGCAGCAATACTGCTTGCAGCGTGGGCAGCGTTCGTCAACCTGAATATCGGTGCGGAGAAGCTTGAACCGCAAGCCATGGAGGAGGCCAAGGCGGAAGACCACAAGGTTGAAACATGAATCACGTGTGCGCCGCGATCCCGGCACAATCGTCGACCGCAGCACGGTCAGGCTGACACCGACGCGATGACCTCGATATAAGCCGACAGGGCACTCAAAGTCCAATCAAGTGCCTGCGCTAGCCAGTCCTCAGCAACTGAATTCCATCCAGCGTTCGGCTGCATTGCTCGCGGATCACGTTAATGAAATCATGGAGAAACGGTTGTGACGCCAGGCCGTTTGTTACGGAGATGTGCAAGTCGCTCCACAACCCTTTCTTTCCGATGCGTCGGGCAATCACATAGTCATAATCGACATAATTTTTGATGCCCCAGTTCGGCAAGGCAGCTACGCCGCGGCGGCTTGCGACCAGTTGAAGAATCGCCACGGTCAGCTCGGTGGTCCTGCGACCGACGTATATACCTGCGGGATGTAAAACCTCCCGCATCAGATCGATCCGTTCTTCCGCAACCGGATAGGTAATCAGCGTTTCACCTTCAAAGTCGGCCGCCTCCAGATACCGGCGCCTATGCAGGCGGTGTTTTAAAGGGAGAACGGCCAGGATTTCAAAACGAAATAATGGAAAGGACGCGAAGTGCCTGGAAGGCGGCACCTCGGAGCCTATCATCACATCCGCCTTTCCAGCGCGAAGCAGCTCGGAAGGATCGCTATGAAAACCCGAGACCAGGTCAATTTCCACTTCCGGCCAGCGCTGCCGGAATTCATCCATGACAGGCATCAGCCAGTCAAAGCATGTATGGCATTCCAGCGCGACGCGTAACTGACCCGTAACGCCCTTTGCCAGGCGCGCCGCATCCCGTGTCGCTTCTTCCACCAGCGGCAGGACCGCGTCCGCCAGTTGCAGCAGCCGCGTGCCGGTCGGCGTAAAGGCGATGGGCGCGGATTTGCGCTCGAACAGCGGAACCCCGTATACGCCTTCCAAAAGCTTGATCTGATGGGATAGCGCCGACTGCGTCAAATTAAGCAATTCAGCAGCGCGCAGCAAGCTGCCGGCCGAACGCAGCGCCGCCACGGTTCGTAAATGGCGAAGCTCCAGGATGCTATTCATGTATTAGAGATATTCATAGTGATTCGGAAAAACTTTCGTTTGAATTATATGGTGATGCCCGCCAGACTCCAAGCACCGATTAACTGAGCAAGTGAAGGCAATAGACATGGCTATCGAAGCACATATTCTTGGATTCCCGCGTATGGGTGCGCAGCGCGAATTGAAATTTGCGTTGGAGAAGTACTGGAAAGGAGAAATCGAGGTCGGCGACCTGGAGTCCGTTGGACGGGAATTACGTGCCCGGCACTGGGCATCTCAACGTGCACTGGGACTCGACTGGGTCGCCGTCGGCGATTTTGCGTTCTATGATCAGGTAGCAAACCATATTCAGCTATTAGGCTGTGCGCCGCATCGTTTTCAGTTCAGTCCGGAAGAGTCGCAGATCGACTGTTATTTCACGATGGCCCGTGGTGTAGGCAAAGCGAAGCGAACTGATTGTGACTGCGGGCATGGTCATGCCGACGACATGTCAAACCCTGCAGACCGGGCAGCGCTCGCCATGACTAAATGGTTCGATACGAATTACCATTACCTGGTGCCAGAGTTTTCTCCGGAGACGACATTTTCATTGGCTTGTGAACGGCTATTCGACGAAGTTGCGGAAGCACAGGCGCTCGGGCATCGAGTCAAGGCGGTGCTGATCGGTCCGCTCACTTTTCTTTGGCTGGGCAGAGAAAAAATCGTCAAAGCGGATCTGGAGGGGGATGCCCCGGACTTTGATCGCCTGTCGTTACTGGAGAATCTGCTGCCGGTTTATAACCAGATCCTGCAACGGTTGAAAAATCTGGGTGTCGAATGGGTCCAGGTTGACGAGCCTATCCTTGGACTGGACCTTCCTCCGCAGTGGCGCGGCGCATTCGAGCGCGCTTACTGGCAAATGAACCAGCAAGGAATAAACATCATGCTTGCCACCTATTTCTCGCCGCTGGAAGAGAACCTGAGCGCAGTTTGCAAGCTGCCGGTCGCTGGCCTGCATGTCGACGCCATACGCGCTCCGCACGAACTGGCAAGCATAGCGGATTGGCTGCCTGACCATAAAGTCCTGTCAATTGGTATTGTGGATGGACGCAACATATGGCGTACCGACCTGGATGCCGCACTGTCGCTTATTACCCCGATTCTTCAGAAACGGAAATCTTCAGTTTGGCTCGCCACTTCCTGTTCGCTGCTGCATGTCCCCTTGTCGCTGGCGGCGGAGACCGATCTGGATCCTGAGCTGCGGTCCTGGCTTGCCTTCGCCGAAGAAAAAGTCGCGGAACTCCAGGTGCTGAAATGCGCTTTGGCGTCGAATACGCCGGACGCCGACGCGGCGTTAGCTGACTCCCGCGCGGCAGTGAATAATCGTAAATCAAGCGGCCGCGTACATAATGCCGACGTCGGCAAACGATTGAATGGGATTTCTGTTGAGGACGACCGGCGCCTGTCGCCATTCCCTGCGCGTCAGGCTACACAGCGGAAACGGTTTCGACTGCCGCCATTTCCGACTACGACAATAGGTTCTTTCCCACAGACTGACAATATCCGCGCAGCCCGCGCCGCATTCAAGAGTAAAAAAATTGATGCTGACGCATACGATCAAAAGATGCGCACGGAAATCGGCTTCGTGGTCGCCAAACAGGAAGCCATCGGCCTTGATGTGCTGGTTCACGGCGAGGCGGAACGTAACGATATGGTGGAGTATTTCGGGGAGCAGCTGGATGGGTTCGGATTCACACGCTTCGGCTGGGTACAGTCGTACGGCTCGCGTTGCGTAAAGCCGCCGATCATTTTTGGCGACGTGTCACGCCCACATCCGATGACCGTGCGCTGGGCATCCTATGCGCAGAGCCTGACGGCCAAGCCAATGAAGGGAATGCTGACGGGGCCGATTACCATTTTACAGTGGTCTTTCGTACGGGATGACCAGCCGCGATCCATGACGGCGTTGCAGATCGCATTTGCGATCCGGGACGAAGTTGCGGACCTTGAGCGCGCCGGTATCGGCATCATCCAGATCGACGAGCCAGCCATTCGTGAGGGGTTGCCGTTGCGTCGTAGTCAATGGGATACGTACCTGCAATGGGCGACACGCGCATTTCGCGTTTCTGCCAGCGTGGTGAGTGATGCGACCCAGATCCATACGCATATGTGCTATTCCGAGTTCAACGACATTCTTTCCCAAATCGCCGCAATGGATGCTGACGTGATCACGATTGAAACCAGTCGATCCGACATGGAGCTGCTGCAAGGCTTTGGTCAGTTCCGGTATCCAAATGAAATCGGGCCCGGCGTATACGATATCCATTCTCCCCGTGTGCCATCCACGTCGGAGATGACGCGCTTGCTGCGCAAGGCGGCGCAGGTGATACCGCCCGAGAACCTATGGGTTAATCCGGACTGCGGGCTGAAGACTCGCGGGTGGGTGGAGACCGAAGCGGCACTCGCAAATATGATCGCCGCGGCAGAACTGGTCCGCGCAGAGCACAGCTTGACCGCGGAGCCGACGAGGCCTTAGTTAGATTCACAGGTCGGCGCGGGATGAAACTTCACGCATGCGCCGACATATTTGCTTGCCCCGTATTGATCGCCGGTCCAACCGGCGATCCCGGTGTCATCCGGAGTCACGCGGGAATGGAAGCGCCCTCTATAGTTACTTTCCAACTATCCATCTGATTTTATATTCGTTTTTTAATTTAAACAGATTTGATACATTGCTACAACGTTGCGGATTCATAGCAATATCGGAATGTCTCGAGAATATCCGACAAATCAAATGCAT
>JAQGMO010000199.1 GCA_028292315.1 Herminiimonas sp.
ACAGGCACAAAAAAACCCCATCATCACAGGGATGCATGGGGTTTTTGGTGTCCGCCAAAATCCGGGGAAATCCGAACTCTAGCTTAGACGTTGAACAAGAAGTTCAGCACGTCGCCATCCTTGACGACGTATTCCTTGCCCTCGGCGCGCATCTTGCCCGCCTCCTTGGCGCCCGCTTCTCCCTTGTAGGCGATGAAGTCGTCGTAGGCGATGGTCTGGGCGCGGATGAAGCCGCGTTCGAAGTCGGTGTGGATGACGCCGGCGGCCTGCGGCGCGGTGTCGCCGACGTGGATGGTCCAGGCGCGCACTTCCTTGACGCCGGCGGTGAAGTAGGTTTGCAGGCCGAGCAGGTTGTAGGCGGCGCGGATCAGGCGGTCGAGGCCCGGCTCCTGCATGCCCATGTCGGCCAGGAAAGCTCCCTTGTCGGCATCGTCGAGATCGGCGATTTCGGACTCGATCGAGGCGCAGATGGCGACGATCGGCGCGTTTTGCGCCTTGGCGTAGGCGGTCAACTGGTCAAGCAGCGGGTTGTTGGTAAAACCGGTGTCGGAGACGTTGGCGACAAACATCGCCGGCTTGGCGGTGATCAGGCAAAGCGGCTTGATCAACTCCATTTCTTCCGCATCCAGGCCGACTGCGCGGACGGGCTTGGCTTCATTCAGGTGGGGCATCAGGCGCTCGAGAATCGCAACCAGCTTGGCCGCATCCTTATCGCCCGATCGCGCTTTCTTGTTTTCGCGATGAATCGCTTTTTCGACCGTACCCATGTCGGCCAGCGCCAGTTCGGTCTGAATCACTTCAATGTCGTCGAGCGGACTGATCTTTCCGGCAACGTGAATCACATTGTCATCTTCAAAGCAGCGCACGACATTGACAATTGCATCGGTCTCCCGGATATGCGCCAGGAACTGGTTGCCGAGTCCTTCGCCTTTCGACGCGCCGGCGACCAGGCCGGCGATGTCGACAAATTCGACGACTGCCGGCACGACGCGTTCGGGATTGACGATCGCCGCCAATGCGGTCAGGCGCGGATCAGGTACTTCCACGATGCCGACATTGGGTTCGATCGTGCAAAAAGGGTAATTTTCCGCGGGGATGCCCGCCTTGGTAAGCGCATTGAAAAGCGTGGATTTGCCGACGTTGGGCAAGCCGACGATGCCGCATTTGAGACTCATGGAATTCCTTTATTAATGAAGGCACTTTCGAATCCAACGCGGGCAGGTTGGAAGTGCCGGACCAGCACCTTTGATGAACGGCGATGATCGAAAATTAGCTGCAAAACCGACAAAACTTGAGCGTATCAGCAGTTTTAACCCGGTTTTATCTCGCGAAACAGTAATTGTAACCCTCCCGGACAGGCTTATCCAAAAAGCTTGCTGCCTGGAGCGGGAAAATAATCGTCTGTCCGTGCCCATAATCCAGGCGGTTTTTGAAGTGCGGACAATTGCAGCGACGGGTCTCGGCCCAGGCTGAACCGGCTTGAAAATCCATGATCCGCCGCTCTGCCGAAAGGCCCGTCCTTTCAGGAGGAACACCTGCTTCCTGCTTCGGTATGCCGAAATTGGCCGATACCAGGAAAGTTTATTTTGATTCTTTTTTGAGGATGCTGATGTTCCCATCGGCTTCGAGGAAAGCATACTGCATATCTTCCAACCTGCAGTTCGCCTCGCGCAAGGCCTCTTCAACATCAGCCTCGCCGACCCGCGAGCGTTTCACGACATCATCAAAAATGCGACCATCGCGGCCGAGGAGAACCGCTGTACCGTCAACAATATCTGCAATCTTGCGATTGCGTGAAGTGGCAAAAGCAATACCTAAGTTCAACACGATCAGGGTGGCAGCAATCAGCAATCCCCCTATCAGCGAATCATCCCCGCCGGAAAGCGAGTTCGAGACGGCTTCACTCAGAAGCATGATTACCAAGAGGTCGAAAGGCGTGAACTGTCCAACCGTGCGCTTTCCCGAAAGGCGCACCATGAGCAGCAGAACACAGTAAACCACGACACCTCTTACGATAAATTCCCACCACGGTAGTTGCATATCAAACATCATAACCTCCAGAAGCGACTTAGCTTGTAACACTATACTGAGATTAAGGAGACGGAATAAATGTAAGACGCGAAAAAATTCAACTATGCAAGAACCGTCGACTATTTCGTTGTATGCAAGCGCATCATTGCAGCTTCGAACTTGCCTTCGCAAAGCAGGGGCACCGTATCAAGGCTTTTTGCCACCGCTTCCTCGATCAGAAGCTGTTCTTCCCGGCGCGGGCGATGCAGGACAAAATCAACCACGGCCTGTTGCAAATTGAGTTCGCGGGGATGGCCTATCCCTATCCGCAAGCGCCAGTAATCCTGGGTGCCGAGCGCAGCGGTAATGTCTTTCAATCCATTGTGTCCACCCGATGAGCCTCCTTTTTTGATTTTGGCAATGCCCGGCGCAAGATCGAGTTCATCATGCACGACCAGGATTTCATCGGGGGCAATCTTGTAAAAGCGGGCCAATGCGCCGACCGACTGCCCCGAGCGGTTCATGAAAGTTTGTGGTTCAAGCAGCCAGACCTCCTGGCCAGCGATCATGGTTTTGGCGGCAAGCGCATTAAATCGGGATTCGCGCGACAGGCTGCCGCGCGCATGGCTGCGGGCCAGTTCGTCTACCAGCCAGAAGCCGGCATTGTGGCGGGTATGTTGGTATTCCAGCCCGGGATTGCCGAGGCCGGCGATTAAACGTATGGACATGGCGTGAATGCAAATGAAAATGCCATTATCCCGGATGTGGCTGCGTACCGTTCAGGAAAGTCTTGGCCGGTGGCGAATAATTGTATCCATGCATTAACTTAATAAGAATGCGTTGATTCTTGTCTGAACGGGAATCTCTACGGCTTAATGCACTCCAATTAATTATTGACATTTAATTAAGGGGCAATGCGATGAAACCTGAAGATAAACGTCCGATGCCGGGCATAGAGGATGAAAAACAT
>JAQGMO010000318.1 GCA_028292315.1 Herminiimonas sp.
GCGCTCGCGAACCTGCCGACCTATAACCCGAACAACCGCTCGGTGCTGACCGGCGCGCAATTGCGCAATCGCGTGCTGACCGATACCTTCGAACCCGGTTCGACGATGAAGCCGTTCACTGTCGCACTGGCGCTTGATTCGAAGCGGGTCACCCCCGCAACCACGGTCCAGACCGCACCCGGTAAAATCACCATCGGCAAAGCGACGATCGGCGACGCGCATCCGCACGGGCTGCTGACCGTGGCCCAGATCATTGAAAAATCCTCGAACGTCGGGACTGCCAAACTGGCGCTGCAAATGCAGCCCGAGGAAATGTGGGAAATGTTTACCACGGTGGGATTCGGCCAGCAGCCGAAGATCGGGTTTCCGGGCGCCGTCGCGGGCCGGGTCCGTCCTTTCAAATCATGGCGGCCGATCGAGCAGGCGACCATGAGCTATGGTCACGGCATTTCGGTTTCCCTGATCCAGATGGCGCGCTCCTATATGATATTCGCGCGCAACGGCGACATGATTCCGGTGACCTTCCAGAAACTCACGGAAGCGCCCGTCGGCACCCGCGTGATTACCGAAAAAACAGCGCGCGATTTGCGTGAAATGCTTGAGAAAGCGGCCGGCCCGACCGGCACCGCGCCGAAGGCGCAAGTGCCCGGCTACCGCGTAGGCGGCAAAACCGGCACGGCGCACAAGCTGACGCGCGGCCAGTATGTCAATAAATATGTGTCATCGTTTGTCGGCTTCGCCCCGATTTCCAATCCGCGTATCATTATTGCGGTAATGATCGATGAACCTTCGGCCGGCAAGCATTACGGTGGCGAGGTGGCTGCGCCGGTATTTGCGGCGGTGGCCGCGAATGCCTTGCGCGCATTGAATGTAACGCCGGATTCCACGGTGACCAACATTATCATCCCGGCCGAAGCAGTACAGGAGAGCATGTAGTGTTCTCGACCACTGCTTCTCGCTTGCCAGCAATTCAGGCCTGGCTGCAACAGACGGCGCCGGGAGCGCAATTGTCGTCCGATTCGCGCAGCATCGCGGCCGGCGATGTATTCCTTGCCTACCGGGGCGATACGGCGGATGGTCGCAGCCATATCCTGAATGCAATCGAGCGCGGCGCCCGGGCGGTTGTGTATGACGATGCTGATGGATTTACCCGGGATGACGCGTGCGACGTGCCCGGCCTCGGGGTATCCGGCCTGAAAGCGATTGCGGGATACATCGCCAGCGCCTGGTACGGCCGGCCTGACCAAGCGATGTTCACGATCGCGGTGACCGGAACCAATGGGAAAACTTCCTGCAGCCAGTGGCTGGCGCGCGCATTGTCGCAGCAGGGCGAAGCTGCCGCCGTCATCGGCACGCTGGGCGCCGGCCTGTTCAAGGATGGCGCGCATGACGGACTCGAGGTAACCGGATACACCACGCCGGACGCAGTCATGCTGCAGCGCTCGCTTGCGCAGCTGCGCGCCGCCGGCGCGCGCGCGCTTGCGATCGAGGCTTCCTCCATCGGCCTTCACCAGGGACGCTTGAACGGCATGCATTTCGACCTCGCGCTGTTCACGAACTTCACGCGCGACCATCTTGATTACCACGGCGACATGGCCGCTTACGAGGCGGCCAAAACCGCTTTGTTCGACTGGCCGGGGCTGCGGCATGCCGTGCTGAACCTGGATGACGCAATGGGGCTGCGGCTGGCGCGGCGCATGAAAGCCAGGCCATTCCCGATTTCGATACTCGGCTATACGTTGAACGGTGCGGTCGAGCCGGGGATCGCCACGCTGCGCGCAAGCGAAATCCGCAGCAGCCATGCCGGAACGGTTTTTCACATCGATTCGGATTTTGGTTCGGCCCAGGTGAAAACGCAGCTGGTGGGGCAATTCAATGTCAGCAATGTGCTTGGCATTGCGGGTGCGCTGCTGTCCAAAGGGATTGCGTGGCGCACCACGATCGACCTGATTGAATCGCTGACCGCGGTTCCCGGGCGCATGCAGCAACTCGGCGGCCAGGATGCGCCGCTGGTCGTGATCGACTATGCGCATACTCCCGATGCGCTCGAAAAGACATTGGACAGTTTGCGCCAGGTTGCGCAGCAGCGCAATGGCCGCCTGTGGTGCCTGTTCGGATGCGGCGGCGACCGCGATCCGGGCAAGCGGCCGCAAATGGGTGCGGTGGCTGCCGCCGCCGACCAGATTATTGTAACCAGCGACAATCCGCGCAGCGAAAATGCCGCGGATATTATTGAACAGATTCTCAAGGGGTTGAAGATTTCGAATGCAATACAAAGTTCGCCGCAAGTAATTGAAGATCGTGCCGCGGCGATCCTGTGGGCAGTGAAACACGCAGCGAAAAGCGACGTCGTTTTGCTGGCCGGTAAAGGTCACGAAACATATCAGGAAATCAAGGGCAGGAAACTGCCGTTTCTCGATGCCGACCATGCAGCGCTGGCGCTCGCCGCCCGGGTAACGATGAAGGGAGCGGTGTTGTGAGATCATCGCTGACTGTTTTACAGTCCCGCATCCCCGGCGCCACCATGACAGCCGCCGCCGCTTTCGACGGCGTGTCGACCAATAGCAAAACGGCAGGCGCAGGCAATCTGTTTGTCGCATTGCGCGGCGAGCGTTTCGATGCCCACGCATTTCTTCCCGAGGTGGTGAAACAAGGCGTGGCGGCAGTGGTTGTCGAGCAGCTGCCGAAGGGGCTCGATATCCCCGCGCTGGTGGTGCCGGATACCCGCATCGCGCTTGGTCAGATCGCGGCTTACTGGCGTCGCCAGTTCTCTGTGCCGGTGATCGGCGTGACCGGCAGCAATGGAAAAACCACGGTCAAGGAAATGATCGCGGCGATCCTCGACGCCGCCTACGGCGCGGGGAATTTCCTTGCCACGCGCGGCAATTTCAATAACGATATCGGCGTGCCGCTCACCATGCTGCGCATGGAGCAGGCGCATCGCGCGGCCGTGATTGAACTGGGAATGAACCATCGCGGCGAAATCGCTCAGCTGTCTGAGATTGCCCAGCCGACGGTGGCGTTGGTCAACAACGCGCAGCGCGAACACCAGGAATTCATGGAAAGCGTCGAAGCGGTGGCGCAGGAAAACGGCGCCGTGATCGGCGCATTGCCGCCTAACGGCATCGCGGTATTCCCGGCGGACGACCCGTTTGCTCCGCTCTGGCGCGGCTATGCGAAGCATTCAGGGCAGCGCAAAAACCTCACCTTCGGCCTGTCCGGCGATGCGAGCGTTACCTGTAGCTATCAGCCGACCGAGTTTGGCAGCATGCTCGTGGTCAAGGTCGGGTCGCGCGAGTTCCCCGTCACGCTCTCGATTCCGGGCCTGCATAATGTCCGGAATGCCCTGGCCGCGATCGCATGCACCCTCGCGATCGGCATCCATCGCACTGCGATCGTACGCGGGCTGGAAACGTTTTCCCCAGTCAGCGGCCGGCTGCAGCGCAAGGTTGCCCGCAACGGCGCGATTGTCATCGACGATACCTATAACGCGAATCCCGATTCCGTGCGGGCCGCCATTGACGTGCTGGCGCAGGCCGCCGCGCCGCGTGTGCTGGTACTGGGCGATATGGGGGAAGTCGGCACGGAGGGACGCAAGTTCCATGAAGAGATCGGGGCGTATGCCAGCGGCCGCGGCATCGACCATCTGCTTACGCTCGGCGATCTGGCACAAAGCGCCAGCAATGCCTTCGGCGCGCGTGGCCGGCACAACAACGATATCGACGTCATTAACCGGACTGTCGACGCAATCATTACCCCTGAAACCACAGTGCTGGTGAAGGGATCCCGATTCATGCAGATGGAACGCGTGGTGCACCATCTGGTCGGTGAAAAAGTACAGGAGTTCCACTAGCATGCTGCTCTGGCTAGCCCAATATTTTCAACAGGATCTGGGACCCTTGCGCGTCTTCAACTTCATCACCTTCCGTGCGGTGTTTGCGACATTGACCGCGCTGGCGATCGGCTTGATCGCCGGTCCGGCCGTCATTCGCATGCTGTCCCGGATGAAGGTTGGGCAGGCGGTGCGCACCGATGGTCCGCAAACCCATTTGATCAAGTCCGGCACCCCCACCATGGGCGGCGTACTGGTGCTGATTGCAATCGGCGTGTCGACACTGCTCTGGAGCGACTGGAGCAATCGCTTCATCTGGCCGGTGCTGGTGGTGACGCTTGGTTTTGGCGCGATCGGCTGGGTCGACGACTACCGCAAGGTGGTCCATAAGAATCCCAAGGGCATGTCGTCCAGGGAAAAATATTTCTGGCAATCGGTGATCGGCATCAGCGCGGCGCTGTATCTCGCTTTTTCGGTGTCGGGTCCCACCAATACCAAGGTGTGGGAACTGTTCATCGCATGGGTGCAGTCCGGCTTCAACATGGATTTGCCGCCGAAGGCCGATTTTATCGTGCCGTTTTTCAAGTCGATTTCCTATCCGCTCGGGGTCTGGGGCTTTATCGCCCTTACCTACTTCGTCATCGTCGGGACCAGCAACGCGGTCAACCTGACCGACGGCCTCGATGGACTGGCGATCATGCCGACCGTGATGGTCGGCACCGCGCTGGGCCTGTTCGCCTATCTTACCGGCAGCGTGACTTATGCCAGGTACTTGTTCATTCCGCATATTCCGGGGGCCGGCGAATTGATCATCTTCTGCGGCGCGATGGCGGGCGCCGGATTGGCGTTCCTCTGGTTTAATGCGCATCCGGCGCAGGTGTTCATGGGCGACGTGGGCGCGCTCGCGCTCGGCGGCGCGCTCGGCACGATCGCCGTCATCGTGCGTCAGGAAATTGTCCTGTTCATCATGGGCGGCGTATTCGTCGTTGAAACCCTGTCGGTCATGCTTCAGGTCGGCTACTTCAAATATTCGAAAATGCGGTTCGGAGTCGGCCGCCGCGTGCTGCTGATGGCGCCGCTGCATCATCACTATGAACAGAAGGGCTGGAAAGAAACGCAGGTCGTGGTCCGGTTCTGGATTATCACGATGATGCTGGTGCTGTTCGGTTTATCTACTTTGAAGTTACGTTAATGAATTACCACGGCAAACATGTTCTCGTCCTCGGGCTGGGAGAATCCGGCCTGGCGATGGCGCAGTGGTTGGCGCGCTGCGGCGCGGCCGTCCGCGTCGCGGATACACGCGATGCGCCGTCACGCCTGGACCGTTTGCGCGAAGCGCTGCCCGCCGCCGAATACATCGGCGGCCCATTTTCGGCCAGCCTGCTCGACGGCATCGACTTCATCGCCGTCAGCCCCGGGCTTGCGCCGGATCGCGAACTGGCCGGCATCGTTCCGGCTGCCGGCGAAAGAAATCTTCCGGTCTGGGGTGAAATCGAATTGTTTGCGCAGGCGCTCGCCACGCTGCGCGACGAACGTCAATACGCGCCCAAAGTCATTGCGATCACTGGCACTAACGGCAAAACGACCGTCACCAGCCTGACCGGCCTGCTGTGCCGGCGCGCCGGTCTGACGGTGCAGGTTGCCGGCAATATCAGTCCGGCGGCCCTCGATGTGCTGCGCGAAGCGCTGGAACGCGATGAGTTGCCGCAGGCATGGGTGCTGGAATTGTCCAGCTTCCAGCTGCATGCCACGCATAGCCTGCGGGCGGATGCGGCGACCGTGCTCAATATCAGCCAGGATCATCTCGACTGGCATGGCGATATGCAAGCGTATGCCGCTGACAAAGCCAGGATTTTCGGCGCCGGCACGGTGCGCGTGCTGAACCGGGGCGACACGCTTACCATGCGGATGGCCGCACCGACTGAGCCCCAGGCCAGTTTCGGCGCGGATGAGCCTGAACAGGCCAACTGCTTCGGACTCGTCAACGAGAACGGCATGCTATGGCTGGCGGTTGCGGTGCCTGCGGAAGAGGGCGGCGAAAAGAAACGCCGCAAGAAAGAGAATATCGAACTGCCGGTGTCGATCAATCGCCTGATGCCGGCCGACGCCCTGAACATCCGCGGCCGGCACAATGCGGTCACTGCCTTGGCGGCTCTGGCGCTGTGCCGGGCCATCGGGCTGCCGCTGGCGCCGCTGCTGCATGGTTTGCGCGAGTATCAGGGCGAGCCGCATCGGGTCGAGCTGATCGCCACCATCGGGGCAGTGGAATACTACGACGACAGCAAGGGCACCAATGTCGGCGCTACCGTGGCCGCGCTGAACGGTCTGGGCGCCGGGCAGGGCCATGGCTCGGGCCGGCTGGTGCTGATTGCCGGCGGCGATGGCAAGGGGCAGGATTTCAGCGCGCTGGCTGAACCGGTTGCGAAATACGCGCGAGCTGTCCTCCTGATCGGACGCGATGCCCCGGCGATTCGCTCGGCGCTCGAAAGCGGCGGCGTGGAACTGTTCGATTGCGCATCGCTCGAGCAGGCGGTGCAGCAGGCATCCGAGCTGGCCCGGCCCGGCGACGCGGTGCTGCTTTCGCCCGCCTGCGCCAGCTTTGACATGTTCAGCAATTACGCGCATCGCGCGCAGGTGTTCACCGATGCGGTGCGCGAAGCCGCCATGGCGCGCGGCGAGGTGATCGCATGAGGTTCGCTTTGCCATCCCTGTTCGCGGGTTCGGCCAGGAAGCCGGCTTCCGGCCTCGCCCAACGGTCGAAGATGATGGAATACGACCAGCCGCTGGTCTGGGTAGTCGTGCTGTTGATGCTGTTCGGGATGGTCATGGTGTATTCGGCGTCGATCTCGCTGCCGGATTCGCCCAAGTACGCGGCCTACAATAATAATCACTTCCTGATGCGGCAAGCCGTGTTCGTCACGGTGTCGATCATCGGAGGCATGCTTGCATTCCGGGTGCCGATCGCGACCTGGCAAAAGCTGGCGCCTTACCTGTTCGTCGCCACCATGTTCCTGCTGGTGCTGGTCCTGGTTCCGGGACTCGGCAAGGGCGTCAACGGCGCCAAGCGCTGGCTCTCGTTCAAGGTATTCAATATCCAGCCGTCCGAAATGATGAAGCTGTTCATCGTGTTGTACGCCGCCGACTATACGGTGCGCAAGCAGCAGTTCATGCACCAGCTGACCAAGGGCTTCATGCCGATGACGGTAGCGGTCGGGGTAGTCGGTTTGCTGCTGCTGCTGGAGCCCGACCTCGGGGCGTTCGGCGTGATCGTCTGCATCGCGATGGGCATCCTGTTTTTAGGCGGCATCAACGGCATCTGGTTCGGCGGCATCGGCGCCACCCTGGTGGGCGTGTTCAGCATGGTGATCATGCTGTCGCCGTGGCGGCGCGAGCGGATTTTCGCTTACCTGAATCCCTGGACCGAAGAAAACGCGCTTGGCAAGGCCTATCAGCTGTCGCACTCGCTGA
This sequence comes from Herminiimonas sp., assembly GCA_028292315.1. Taxonomy (GTDB): domain Bacteria; phylum Pseudomonadota; class Gammaproteobacteria; order Burkholderiales; family Burkholderiaceae_D; genus JAQGMO01. The sequence continues at coordinate 7,301 of JAQGMO010000318.1, forward strand.
TTGCATTCGGACGCGGCGAGCTATTTGGGGTCGGCCTTGGCGGCAGCGTCGAAAAGCTGCATTACCTGCCGGAAGCGCATACCGACTTTTTGCTGGCCGTGATCGGAGAAGAACTGGGCTTCGCCGGCGTGCTGCTGGTGGTGATCATGTTTTACTGGATCATCAAGCGCGCCTTTGAAATCGGCCGCCAGGCGATCGCGATCGACCTGACGTTCGCCGGCCTGACCGCGAAGGGAATCGGGATCTGGATCGGGGTGCAGGCGTTCATCAACATGGGTGTCAACCTCGGCCTGCTGCCGACCAAGGGATTGACGCTGCCGCTGATGAGTTACGGCGGCTCGGGCGTGCTGATCAACTGCATGGGGCTGGCGATCCTGCTGCGCATCGATTATGAAAACAGGCTGATGATGCGCGGAGGCCGCGTATGAGCGCGTCCGCGAAGCGGCTTCTCGTGATGGCGGCCGGCACCGGCGGCCACATCTATCCGGGGCTGGCGATCGCCGAAACCATGAAGGCGCGCGGCTGGCGGGTGTCCTGGCTCGGCACGGCGCGCGGCATGGAACGCGATATCGTGCCCGGGCATGGCGTCGAGATGGACACCATCGACTTCACCGGATTGCGCGGCAAGGGTTTGCGTCACACGCTGGCCGGCGCTTTCAAGCTGACCTCGAGTTTTGTGGCCTGCCTGCAAATCCTGGCCCGCCGCAAGCCCGATGTCGTGCTCGGCATGGGCGGTTATGTAACGGTGCCGGGGGGATTAATGGCAAGGCTGCGCGGCATACCGCTGGTGCTGGTCAATGCGGATGCCGCCCTGCTGCTGTCAAACAAGACCCTTACGCCGATCGCGCAGCGTGTCCTGTTCGGCTTTCCCGCCAACTTCGGCGCGGCGGCCGGCAAGGCGACCGTCACCGGCAATCCGGTCCGCAATGAAATCACGGCGCTGCCGCCGCCGGCGCAGCGCTACGCGCAGCGCACCGGACCGCTGCGCCTGCTGGTGCTGGGCGGCAGCCTCGGCGCCAAGGTGCTGAACGACAACCTGCCGGCGGCGTTGGCGCGCATTCCGGCGGCGCTGCGGCCGATCGTCGTGCACCAGTCGGGACGGCAGCACATCGACGCCTTGCGCGCCGCTTATCGGGATGCGCAGGTAGAGGCCGAGGTCGTCGATTTCATCAACGACATGCCGCGCCGGTATGAAGCGGCCGACCTGGTGCTGTGCCGCGCCGGCGCAATCACGGTATCGGAACTGACGGCGGCGGGGATTGCCAGCATCCTGGTGCCACTGGTCGCGTCGACCACTTCGCACCAGCGCGATAACGCAAACTGGATGGCTGCGCAAAGCGCAGCGGTCCATTTGCCGCAGACGGAATTGACGGTGGAACACCTGGCGACGCTGTTGCAGGAAACGACGCGCGAGACATGCCTGGAAATGGCGCTGGCGGCTTATGAAAACGGCCGGCGCGACGCCAATGAAGCAATCGCAACCATATTGGAAAAACTGGCAGGAACTGTAAACAAAGCATGAAACACAAAGTAAAAAACATTCATTTCGTCGGCATTGGCGGCAGCGGCATGAGCGGCATTGCCGAAGTGCTGCTCAATCTCGGTTATCAGGTATCCGGATCTGATCTGGGAAGCAACGCCGCGACCGAGCGCCTGATCAAACTGGGTGCCAAAGTGGCGCGCGGCCATGCGCCTGAAAACGTCGCCGGCGCCGATGCGATCGTTACTTCGACCGCCGTCAAGGCCGATAATCCGGAAGTGACGGCGGCGCGCGCGCGCCACATCCCGATCGTGCCGCGGGCGATGATGCTGGCCGAATTGATGCGGCTCAAGAGCGGCATCGCGATTGCCGGCACCCACGGCAAGACCACTACCACCAGCCTGGTCGCGAGCGTTCTCGCCCAGGGTGGGCTTGATCCGACTTTCGTGATCGGCGGTCGTCTGAATAGCGTCGGCGCCAACGCCAAGCTCGGCGCGGGCGACTTCATCGTGGCGGAAGCGGATGAATCCGACGCCTCCTTCCTGAACCTGTCGCCGGTGATCGAAGTGATCACCAATATCGATGCCGACCATATGGAAACATATGATCACAGCTTTGCCAAACTGAAGCAGGCGTTCATCGAATTCACCAATCGGCTGCCGTTCTACGGCGTCGCCATCCTGTGCATGGACGATGCCAATGTGCGGGAAATCATGCCCTTTATTTCCAAGCCGGTCCTGACCTATGGATTTCACCCGGATGCGCAGGTACGCGCGGTCGATGCCAGCGCGGTCGACGGCCAGATGCGTTTCACGGTGATCCAGGATGGCTACCAGGACATGACGGTCAGCCTCAATCAGCCCGGCATGCACAATGTCCAGAACGCCTGCGCCGCGATCGCGATCGCGCGCGAGGTCGGGGTGGAAGACAGCGCCACCCAAAAGGCGCTTACCGAATTCAATGGCGTCGGCCGTCGCTTTACCCGCTACGGCGAAATCAAGCTGGCGACCGTCGATGGAACGCCGGCCGGTTCGTTTGCCTTGGTAGATGACTATGGCCACCATCCGGTCGAAACCGCGGCGACGCTGGCGGCGGCCCGCGGCGCTTATCCGGGAAGGCGGCTGGTGCTTGCATTCCAGCCGCATCGCTACACCCGCACCCGCGACCTGTTCGAGGATTTCGTCAAGGTGCTGTCGACCACCGATGCGCTGGTGCTGGCGGAGGTCTACCCCGCCGGCGAGCAGCCGATCGTCGCGGCCGATGGGCGAGCGCTGGCGCATGCGCTGCGCGTGGTTGGAAAGGTCGAGCCGATCTTCGTGGAAGACATCGCCGATATGTCCGCCACGATCATGAATATGGCAAAGGACGGCGACGTCGTCATTACGATGGGGGCCGGATCGATCAGCGGCGTGCCGGCGCAATTGGCGGGACAGGTTTGATCATGAAAGAACAGGATATGGCAAACCAGTCAGGAAAAGTGGGCGTGCTGTTCGGCGGACGTTCGTCCGAACGCGAAGTGTCCTTGATGTCGGGCAGCGGCGTGTTGCAGGCACTGCAAGGCAAAGGCGTCGATGCCCACGCGTTCGATCCGGCAAAACGCAGCCTGGCCGAACTCGCCGCGGAAAAATTCGACCGCGTATTCATTGCGCTGCACGGCCGTTACGGCGAAGACGGCACCCTGCAGGGCGCCCTGGAGCAACTCGGCATTCCCTACACCGGGTCCGGCGTGATGGCATCGGCGATCGCGATGGACAAGATCATGAGCAAGCGGATCTGGCTGAGTCAGGGCTTGCCGACCCCGCGTTTCCTGGTGCTGGACGCGCAGGGCGCGAGCGCCGAAGAATTGCGCCAGGTGCCGGACCAGCTCGGCCTGCCGCTGATGCTGAAAGCGCCGCATGAAGGTTCCACAATCGGCATCAGCAAGGTGGCCGGATACTCCGACATGGCCGACGGTTTTGCCAACTGCGCCAAATATGACGACGTCGTGCTGGCGGAAGAATTCATCGCCGGTCGCGAACTCACGGTGCCGGTGCTCGGCGCCGGGCGTTCCGCGCGCGCACTGCCGATCGTCGAGATTCGCGCTCCCGAAGGCAATTACGATTACCAGAACAAATACTTCAATGACGACACGCAATATCTGTGTCCCGCTCCGCTCGACCCCGAGTTGACCGCGAAAATACAGGCGCTCGCCGTGCGTGCCTATAACGCGCTGAATTGCTCCGGCTGGGCCAGGGTCGACTTCATGCTGCGCGCGCCGGACCTGGAGCCGTTTCTGCTGGAGATCAATACTTCACCCGGCATGACCGGACATTCGCTGGTGCCGATGTCGGCCAGGGCCGCGGGACTCAGTTATGAAGATTTGTGCGTCGAGATACTGAAATCGGCCTCGCTCGATCTGCATCCGACGCCAGCCTGGACACCGGAGAACTGACGCGACCATGTGGCACGACATCAAAACATTGAACGCAACCGCCAACGTGCTGTTCGGCATGGTGGCGCTCGCGCTCGTGTCGGCCGGCTTGTGGTGGGTCGTGCAGCGGCCGATGTTTTCGCTCAAGGTGATCCAGCTCGAAGGCGTAGCGCAAGCGCCCCTGCGCTATGTGAACCCTTCCACCGTCAGGTCGACGGCATTGCCGCGCATCCGGGGCAATTTCTTTACGGCGAACCTGGATGGGGTGCGCAGCGCGTTTGAGGCGGTGCCTTGGGTGCGCAGGGCGGCGGTGCGGCGCGAATGGCCGAACCGGCTGGTCGTGAGCCTTGAGGAACACCAGCCGCTCGGCACCTGGGGTGAAGACGGCAAGCTGGTCTCGGTATACGGCGACGTATTCACGGCCAACCTGGCGGAAGCGGAAGAAGACGGCGACTTGCCCGAATTCGGCGGCCCCAACGGCAGTGAGCAGGAAGTAGTGGCGCGGTTCCAGGATATGCGCAAGTGGCTCGCCCCCGCCAACCTGGTGCCGGAATCGGTGCAGCTGTCGAGCCGTTATGCATGGACCATCAGGCTCAATAACGGGATGACGGTGGAACTCGGCAGGGAGCAGACCAGGGAGACCCTGAAGGGGCGGGTAGAACGGCTGGCCGGAATATATCCGCAATTGGCGGCCCGGCTGCAAGACCGGATTGAAAGTGTGGATATGCGGTACCCGAATGGTCTGGCCCTCAAGGCTACCGGCCTGACCATCGGATCGGAACTTAAAAAAAAGCAAGCGGAACGTAAATGACAAAAGACGCGAAAAACCTGATCGTAGGCCTCGACATCGGCACCTCCAAGGTAGTGGCGGTGGTTGCCGAAGTCATGCCGAACGGACGGCACGAGGTGATCGGCCTCGGACAGCATGAATCGAAAGGCTTGAAAAAAGGCGTCGTGGTCAATATCGAGGCCACGGTCGAATCGATTCAGCGCGCGCTCGAAGAAGCGGAATTGATGGCGGACTGCAAAATAAGGAATGTCTACACCGGCATCGCCGGCAGCCACATCCGCAGCTTTAACTCCAGCGGCATGGTCGCCATCAAGGACAAGGAAGTCACCGCGACCGACGTCGCGCGCGTGATCGAGACCGCCAAGGCGGTCAACATTCCGACTGACCAGCAGTTGCTGCATACCGTGCCGCAGGAATTCATTGTCGATAATCAGGAAGACGTGCGCGAACCAATCGGCATGAGCGGCATCAGACTTGAAGTGAAGGTGCATATCGTAACCGGCGCCGTGTCTGCCGTGCAGAACATCGTCAAATGCATCCGCCGCTGCGGGCTGGAAGTGTCGGACCTGATCCTGCAGCCGATGGCATCGGCCGATGCGGTTCTGACGCCGGACGAAAAAGAACTGGGCGTGGTGCTGATCGATATCGGCGGCGGCACCACCGACGTGGCGATTTTTACCGAAGGCGCGATCCGGCATACCGCGGTGATTCCAATTGCGGGCGACCAGATCACCAACGATATTGCGATGGCCCTGCGCACGCCGACTTCCGAAGCCGAGGAGATCAAGCTGCGCTTTGGCGTGTGCAAGCAGGTGCTGGCCGACCCGGGCGAAACGCTCGAAGTGCCGGGCCTCGGCGACCGCGGTCCGCGCACCTTGTCCCGGCAGGCATTGGCCGCCGTGATCGAGCCGCGGGTCGAAGAGCTGTTCGGCATCGTGCACCAGGTGGTGCGCGAGTCCGGTTATGAAGAGGTGCTGTCGTCCGGCATCGTGCTGACCGGCGGCTCGGCAATGATGCCCGGCATGCTGGACCTGGCCGAAGATATTTTTCTGAAGCCGGCGCGACTCGGCACGCCGGAATACAACGGCCAGCTGGCCGACGTCGTGCGCAGTCCGCGCTATGCGACGGTATTGGGTTTGCTGCTGGAAGCGAAGAAACAGTATTTGCGCGGCCACGTCGTCACCAGGCAGGAAGGCTCGGTCAAGGCGGTGTGGCAGCGAATGAAGGAATGGTTTTTGGGGAATTTTTAGCGTCTTCGTGTTTACTTTTTAACGTCTTTTTTTTTAATCCGCAGTTGGCAGTTGCTAGTCGTCGCATCGCGTGATGCCTATCGACTGAAAACTGCACTTTTTGGAGGAGTCACCATGGAAATCGATATGCTCGATAACGCATCAACAGGCACCGTGATCAAAGTTGTCGGCGTCGGTGGCGCTGGCGGAAACGCAGTGCAGCACATGATCAACAAGGGCGTCAGCGGTGTCGAATTCATCTGCGCCAACACCGACGCGCAAGCGCTCAAGCAATCGAAGGCGCATAACGTCATTCAAATCGGCGACACCGGCCTCGGCGCCGGCATGCGGCCGTCGGTCGGCCGCCAGCTGGCGGAAGAATCGCGTTCGCGCATCGAGGATGCGCTGCGCGGCGCGCACATGGTGTTCATCGCTGCCGGAATGGGCGGCGGCACCGGCACCGGCGCGGCGCCAATCGTCGCGCAGATCGCCAAGGAACTTGGCGCGCTGACGGTCGCCGTGGTCTCGAAGCCATTTTCGTACGAAGGCCAGAAGTGCATGGAAATCGCCGACGAAGGCCTTGAAGCGCTGTCGCAGCATGTCGATTCCCTGATCATCATCCTGAATGAAAAACTGGAAGAGATCTATGAAGACGACAGCATGATCGAATGGCTGCAGCATGCCGACGATGTGCTCAACAACGCGGTCGCCGGTATCGCCGAGATCATCAATGTTCCAGGTCATATCAATGTCGACTTCAACGACGTCAAGACCATCATGGGAGAGCAAGGCAAGGCGATGATGGGAACCGCCACCGCCTCCGGCGTCGACCGCGCCCGCATCGCGGCCGAGCAGGCTGTCGCATCGCCGCTGCTCGACGGCATCGACCTGTCCGGCGCGCGCGGCGTGCTGGTCAATGTCACCGCCAGCCGCAACCTCAAGGGTAAGGAAATCAAGGAAGTCATGGCCACCGTGCGCGCCTTCGCCGCATCGGATGCGTCGATTGCGCAAGGCATCGCGTACGATGACGCCATGGGCGACGATATCCGCGTTACCGTGGTGGCGACCGGCCTCGGCCGCAACCGCAAGACGGTACAGCTGGTGCAAACGCCTGTCATGCGGACCGGTACCCACAATGAGCCGATCATGGCGCATGGCGGTGCCGGACAGGCTGGCACGGCGTATGACCGGACGCCTGCGGTATGGCGCCGCGAATCGCGCGGCTCGGCCACCCAGACGGTTGACGCTTTGCTCAAGACCGGCATGGAAGAGCTCGACATTCCGGCATTCCTGCGCAAACAGGCGGATTAACAGTTCAACGGGCTCCTCGGAGACCGGTCTTGGCGCCGCGGCCTGCAAGGAAGTGCGGAACAAGGCATACTGCAAGTTGAACGCCGCGCCCATGTGCGCGGCGTTCTCCGTCAATAACCCGTCCAATAAACCAAAAGGAAT
>JAQGMO010000398.1 GCA_028292315.1 Herminiimonas sp.
CAACAGTTTTGAAAATAATCCGATCTCATACTCCCTCATGAATACAATCGACCTTCGGGGCAACGCAGCAAATACCATCGTTGCAGTTTCTTCTCCCGTGTAGCGAACGCACCTTCGAGTGTTCCGAGGATCAGGTAGTGTGCATCGAGCACGTCATGCTCGATCTTTTCATAGGCCTTGCCAGTCGGCGCCTGAGGAACCCGCCCGCCGTAACGGCAATAGGCATCCAGTGCAAACAGCAACTGGATTTGTAGCCAGCGCAACAGTGCCCAGTCTTGAGTTAAGAACTCTGCCGACGGTAAAGGGCGTTCGCCCGGCGGAGGCAGACCCGATGCGATCGAATTGCGATAGAAACTCAAGTTCGCGTCAAGCTCGGTCGCAATAAATATCTCAGCTTCCTCGCGCGATACCTGCCGCTCATCATCATTGCCTCCCAGAAGATTCGGAATCAACGTGGGAATCTGGCGAACATGCGAAATGGGTATTCCGGACTATCGTGGCCGGTCATTCCGGTTCATCGTGACCGACGATTCCGACGCATCATGACCGCCGATTCCGGTCGAACGTGACCGATTTCTCCATCTAATCGGAATGACCGGTCACGATACCGGAACGGTGTCGTACAGCATCAGAATGGTATTACGTAACTAACCCACCAAGCGGGTACGCTGCCAGCTATTTGTCTGGAACCCAGCATGCCCGCGCCAAGGATTACGATGCGTAAAATCAAGGATGTATTGCGTCTGAAGCTCGACGCGCACCTCTCACACGAGCAAATCGCCGTTGCACTGCGCCTTTCCAAGGGCGTCGTCAGCAAATATATCGGTCTGGCTGCCGCCGCCGGCCTCGACTGGGCGGCCGTACAAAGCCTGTGACGAGATCACCCTGGAGCGGCGTCTGCTGGCATCACCGCAGCGCCCGCGCGAGCATGTGCAGCCAGACTACGGGCTGATCCACCAGGAACTGCGCCGCAAAGGAGTAACCCTGATGCTGTTGTGGGAAGAGTATCGGATCGAGCATGCCGATCGGCAGACCTACAGCTATTCGCAGTTCTGCGAGAATTTCCGCGCGTTTGCCAAGCGGCTCAAGCGCTCGATGCGTCAGATTCACCGCGCCGGCGAGAAGCTCTTCATTGACTTCGCCGGCCCGACCATCGGCTTGACCGACGGCAGCCGTGTTCACGTCTTTGTCGCGGCGCTGGGCGCCTCCGGTTACACATTCGCGTGCGCTACACCGCGTGAAACCATGGGCGACTGGCTCCATGCCACCGGCCGCGCCCTGGAATTCATTGGCGGCGTGCCGCAGCTGATCGTGCCCGATAATCCACGCGCCATGATTGCCGATCCCGATCGCTATGAGCCACGCAGCAATGACACCGTGCTCGACTTCGCCCGGCATTACGGCACGTCGGTGCTGCCGGCTCGGCCAAGACATCCACAGGATAAAGCGAAAGTCGAATCAGCAGTGCAGATCGTGGAACGATGGATCATGGCGCGATTGCGGCATGAGCGCTTTGCCAGCATCCATGAGGTAGATATGGCCATGGCGCCGCTGCTGGCACGACTCAACAACAAGCTGTTTCAGAAACTGCCAGGCAGTCGTGCGACGGCCTTCGCCGCCCTTGATCGTCCGGCGCTCATGACGTTGCCGATGCAGCGTTACGAACTGGCCAGCTTCAAGAGCGTACGCGTCAATGTCGACTATCACATCGACATCGAAGGGCATCGCTACAGCGTGCCAAACGCGCTGGTGGGGCAAGTGCTGGAAGCGCGCATGACAGCTGGCGCCATCGAGTTGCTGCACCGTGGGCAACGTGTGGCCAGCCATGCCCGCTGCAGTGAGCAAGGCGCGTTCACCACGGTGCCGCAGCACATGCCAGCAGCCCACCGGGCGCACAACGAATGGACGCCAGAGCGACTGATTCATTGGGGACAAAGTATCGGCCCGGCCACCGCAGTGGTGGTGTCACGGCTGCTCCAGGAGCACAAGCATCCCGAACATGGCTACCGGTCATGCCTGGGCCTGCTGTCCCAAGCCAAGCGTCACGGCAAGCCGCGGCTGGAAGCGGCCTGCATCTTTGCCTTGCAAATTGGTACGTTCAAGTATCGCCACGTGCGCGACATCCTCGCCAATCATCGTGACCAGATCGGCGTGGCCGGGCAACTTGACGCCAACGACGATTGGGTCAGCCCCGATCACGCCCATGTGCGTGGACCTTCCTACTACCAATGACAACGGAACCGATAATGATGATGCAAACCACCCTGGCGCAAGTGCGCACCCTCAAACTCGATGGCCTGGCCATCGCCCTGGAACAGCAACTGACGCAGGCCGGCATGACGGCAATGAGCTTTGAAGAACGTTTGGCACTGCTGGTCGACAGCGAGGTCCATTGCCGCAACGATCGCAAACTGGTGCGACTGCTCAAGCAGGCCAAATTGAAATATGCCCAGGCCACCATCGAGGACATCGACACCCGGCCAGCGCGTGGCGTCGAGCGGCGTGCCGTCATGAGTCTGGCCCTGGGCGATTGGGTTACGGCGGGACATAGCGTGCTCGTTACAGGCCCAACCGGTGCTGGAAAGTCCTGGCTGGGTTGTGCACTGGCGCAGTACGCCTGCCGGCGTGGATACTCCGCCGTCTATCAGCGCGTACCCCGTCTACAAGAAGAACTGCGCATTCGTCACGGCAGCGGCACCTTCGGACGCTGGCTTCTTCAACTGGCCAGGACCGATGTCTTGTTGCTTGATGATTGGGGTATGGGCAACATCGATAGCGCGACCCGATCCGATCTACTGGAAATCATTGACGACCGCGCCGGGCATAAGGCCACGATCATTACCAGCCAGTTGCCCATTGAACACTGGCATGCCTGGATCGGCGATGCGACGATCGCTGACGCCATCCTCGATCGAGTCATGCAACGCCATCACCGTTTCACGCTGACCGGCGACTCGATGCGCCAATCCCGGCAGAAAACAGCAAAAGAGGAGAAAAACAGCGAGCCATCGTGACCGCTCGCATTACAATCTGAACCCGTAATACCATTCAATGCGCAACGGTCACGATAGACCGGAATCGGTGGTCACGTTCACCGGAATACCCAATTGTTGCTATTGAAGTTTCCATGGAGTTCAGTCATGGCGCACCGTAATTGCATGCGACGAAGTCGTCTTCATGACCGAAAACGCTTTCGGCACTCCTTCCTTGGCATAGACGTCCTCTCCTAAACGCCATGATCCGGGTATCGACAAATGGCCCTTATCGAAATAAATTTGCTCAGTGTCCTGTAGGTGAGTCGAGCAGATTCCTTTCGGGCACAAGTAAGGCGTGGCGTCAAAATAGTGTACATTTCGATTTACTTCTGAAAAGCGTTTCAGCCGCCTGTTTACGCTCGCGACGGCATCGGACATTGGCGTCCTGA
>JAQGMO010000340.1 GCA_028292315.1 Herminiimonas sp.
TGTATATCGATATTGAGACGCTCGCGCTCGGCCAGCATCTCGTCCAGCTCGTGCTTGCCCAGTACCGACCGCAGCGTAGTTTGCGCGAGCTGGCTGGTCGCCTCGAAAAAGTTTGCGACGTGGATGATCGCCTTTTCCGGATCGACTACCCGAAAGTACAGAACTGCGTTGACTTTCACTGAAACATTGTCGCGCGAGATCACGTCTTGCGTCGGCACATCATGAACAATGGTCCGCAAGTCGACCCGCACCATTTGCTGGACCACCGGAATCACCAGAACCAGCCCCGGTCCCTTGACTTTCCAGAACCGCCCCAGCATGAACGTGACGCCGCGTTCATATTCCCGCAACACGCGAAATGACGAAACCAGCAAAATAATGATCACCAGCGCTAAGCCGCTGATTCCAAATCCCGGCAACATGGCTATCCTCCTGTCGTCACAAGCCTGGCCGGCGTCGCTTGCGGCATGGTTGCGCACGCAGCCGGGCTGTTCCCGGCGCAAGCGTAATGCCCAGGCTTACCGGCGCACCGAAATAGAACAGAGGCTAAGGTATTTTCGTTGCTCGCAATTGCGACACCTTGACTGGTATCAGAAGGTGCACCGGAAGCGGCCGGACACTGCGGTCGAGTCGACAGGCAACGCTATACAAAATTTCCGCTTCAACTATAATATCTCGTTCAAAAAACAAACAGCCTCGCTCCCCACCTGCTTTATGCATTTATTCCCTGTTGTAGAAACCGCCGAGCAACAGCGATTGGCCGTGTTGCGGAGCATGTGCATACTTGACACCCCACCTGATCTCGCGCTCGATCGTATCGTTGCACTTGCCGGCAGGCTGTTGAATGTACCGATCGTTTTAATTTCACTGGTCGATCAGAATCGTCAGTGGTTCAAGGCACGTGTCGGCCTTGACGCCAGGGAAACGCCGCGTGATCAGGCTTTTTGCGCGCATGCGATCCGTGAGGCCGGCGTCATGATCGTTCTGGACGCCGCAAAGGATCCTCGATTCAAGGATAATCCGTTGGTAACGGGACCGCCGTATGTTCGGTTTTATGCCGGAGCACCGCTGAAAGCACAAGGCGGTTTCAAGATCGGTACGCTATGTGCGATCGATACCAGGCCGCGTACGGCATTCTCGGAGAGTGAACAATCCATGCTGCAGGAAATGGCCGAGATGGTGATGATACGCCTGGAAAACTTGCGTTCAATCGGTTATGTCAATCCACTCACCGGGCTGCCGAATCACAATGGATTTCTTGAAACGGTCGAACAGCTGATCACCACCAGCGATGACCGGAAGGCACCTGCATTATTGGCCGCCATCGATGTCGTTTCGCCTATCCATTACCACGAAATCGTAAAGGCGATCGGCCTGCGCCATGCCGAGCAGCTGCTGGTGACTGCCAGGAATCGTTTGCAAACGCATCTTCCGCAAGATACGACGGTTTATCAGATTGGCGGGGCGCGTTTCGCCGCCGTCTTCCGCGAAGTATCGTATTCGGCGCCCGCCAAAGCGCTGGATGCGGTGATCGATTCATTCCGCGAACCAATCGACTGCGGCGGCATTCCCGTGAATACGGACGCGAGGATCGGCTTTATCCCGGTCCGCGCCGGCGGCGACGCCAGCCAGCTGTTACGTGCACTCATCACAACGCTCGACGACGTCCGGGACAAGGGCGCGGAGTGGGCCTTTTACGATCCCGCGACGGACATTGCGCAACAACGCGCGTTTGCGATCCTGACCGCATTGCATGACGCGCTGGCCGCGGATAAGCAACTGAGCCTGCACTACCAGCCGCGGGTAGATCTCGGCTCGGGCCTTCTGGCGGGCGTTGAAGCACTGCTGCGCTGGAACCATCCGACGCTTGGCGCGATTTCACCTGCCGAATTTATTCCCCTCGCTGAAAAGACCGCCTTGATCGGCGCCGTGACCGACTGGGTGATTTTCAATGTATTGAAACAGCTTGTGCAATGGCGCAGTGTCGGCCGCCATGTCAGGGTGTCGATCAACGTGTCCGCGTATGACATGGAGAAAGGGGATTTCGTTGAAAAGCTTTCAGCGCAGCTGGCTTCATTTGATTTCGATCCGGCCTCGATCGAGCTTGAGTTCACAGAGAACGCCCTGGTAAAAAATCCGGCGCGCGTGCATGAACAGTTATCCAGGCTGAGATCGCTTGGCACGGAAGTGGCGATCGACGATTTCGGCACCGGCTACTGCAATATTTCGTACCTTAAATCGATCCCCGCATCGGTGGTGAAGATTGATCAATCTTTCATACGGACCCTCGCGACAGATGCAAGTAACCGGATCATTGTCCGCTCGATGATCGGGATGGCGCATGAGCTCGGCCATGCCGTGGTGGCGGAAGGTATCGAAGATGGCGCGTCCTACGCGTTGTTGCGGGAATGGGGTTGCGACGAGGGTCAGGGCTATTTCATCGCCCGCCCCATGGAACCGGCTGCCCTGATTGAGTGGATCGGTCAGCGCATGTGATAATTTCGCAGCGCCCATCTGCCCGTGCATTGCCTGTGGCACAGCGCGATACGCGAAGGAAAACGTTTCACCCCTGTAAGGATCTGACAGGATGGGTGCTGTTCCATCCCGGCAGGCTCCACTGCGGCGCGGTTTGAGTTATGCTGTGCGCGATGCCTGTAATTAAACACAAAAAATGCAAAATACAGTAATGAAAAGCGCACGCACCGGTTTGACGGCCCTGATAGCCTTGCCCATCGCAGCCAGCTTCATGCTGGCTTCCCCGGCCGCCCATGCCGGCAAGACCCTCGATGCGATCAAAGCGCGCGGCCAGGTGGTATGTGGCGTCAATCCCGGCCTGGCCGGATTTGCCGCAACCGATCGAAACGGTAAATGGATTGGTCTTGACGTGGACATCTGTCGTGCGCTGGCCGCCGCGGTCCTGGGAGACGGCAACAAGGTCAAATGGGTTCCGCTGAATGCCCAGCAGCGCTTCACCGCGCTGCAATCGGGCGAAATCGATATCCTGGCGCGCAATACCAGCTGGACTCTCACGCGTGACGCATCGCTGGGCCTGCAGTTCACCGGCGTCACCTATTACGACGGACAAGGATTCATTGTTCCGAAAAAATTCAAGGTGACAAGCGCACAGCAATTGAACGGCGCGGAAATCTGCGTGCAATCGGGCACCACCACCGAAAAGAACCTGAATGATTATTTCGCCGCCAGGAAAATAAAATACAAGCCGGTGGTTTTCGAAGCATTCGAGCCCTCGGTCAAGGCATTCTTTTCCGGCCGCTGCCAGGCCTATACGACCGATGTGTCGGCGCTGGCGTCGATCCGTAACAAGGAAGCCGCCAATCCCGACGATTACGTGATTTTGCCGGACCTGATTTCAAAGGAACCGTTGAGTCCCGCCGTGCGGCGCGGCGACGATGAATGGTTTGCGATTTCGAAATGGGTATTCAATGCCTTGGTCGAGGCCGAAGAATACGGCATTACGCAAGCCAACGTCGACAAGATGAAGACGAGTCCCGATCCGTCGGTGCAAAGGCTGCTCGGTGTGTCCGAGGACACCGGCAAGCTGCTCGGCCTGAACCGGAACTGGGCCTACAATGCGATCAAGGCGACCGGCAATTACGGCGAGATTTTCGATCGCAACGTCGGCGCCGCATCGCCGCTGAAGCTGCCGCGCGGCTTGAACAATCAGTGGAACAAAGGCGGCCTGATGTACGCGCCGCCGGTTCGGTAGGCGCGGTCGTGGCCGGTCAGTCGGGGTAGCGGCATGGCGCCACGCGCACGTAAGCGAAAACCTGCCTGGTCCTGGCGCAGCCGGACTCTGCGCGCGCTGGCGTACCAGGCGGCGGCTATCGCCATTCTGGTCGTCCTTGTTGCATTTCTGGTCGATACGACGCTGGAAAACATGCGCTTGCGCGGCATACGCAGCGGTTTTGATTTCCTGTCGGACCCGGCCGGCTTCGATATCAGCGAAACCGTGATGCCTTTTTCCGCCAGCGAACCGTATTGGCGGGCGTTCCTGGCCGGCCTCGGCAATACCTTGCGCGTCGCGCTGGCCGGAATAGTCCTGGCAACCCTGTTCGGCACCCTGATCGGGATCGGAGGCCTGTCCCGCAACGCCTTGCTGCGCGGCTTGAGCAGGGCCTATGTTGAATTTTTCCGGAATCTTCCGCTCCTGCTGCAATTGCTGATGTGGTATTTCATGCTGACCCATCTGTTGCCGCCGGTGTCCGGCGCATTGCAGGCCGGGCCGGCAATTTTCCTCAGCAAGAGCGGCCTGTCCTTTCCATGGCCTGTGTGGGGCGCGGGCCATATCACGGCCTTGATCGGCCTGCTGCTCGGCATTGCCGCGGCGCGCGCCTGGACGAGGCGGGCGCGCCTGGCATTCGAAGAGGGCCGTGGCGCCGGTCCACACTGGATGAAAAGCGTTTTCATCGTGCTGGCCGGGACGCTGCTCGGATGGCTCGCCGGCGGAGCCCCGATGGAAGTGGAAATACCGGAACGCTCGATCTTCAATGTCTCGGGCGGCGCCGCGGTTACGCCGGAATTTCTGGCCGTGCTGATGGGGCTGACTATTTATACGGCCGCTTTCATCGCCGAGATCGTCCGTTCCGGCATCCAGTCGGTGCCGTGGGGCCAGCTGGAAGCAGCCGGCGCACTCGGCCTGACGCGTCGCCAGACGCTGCGGCTGGTGGTACTGCCGCAAGCCCGGCGTGTCGTGATTCCGCCGCTGGCAAATCAGTACCTCAACCTGACCAAGAATTCGTCGTTGGCGGTTGCTATCGGTTATCCGGACCTGGTCTCGATCACCAATACCACGCTCAACCAGACCGGGCGCGCGGTCGAGTGCATCGCTATCATGATGGCGATTTACCTGGTGCTCTCGCTGGGCACGGCGTTTTTCATGCACCGCCATAATGCCGGTGCGGCGATCATGGAGCGATAACGATGGCCGCCGTCCATTCCATCGTGCCGGCCGACTCGCTGATCGTGTCACGCCCGCCGCCCAGGAAAAAGTCCGGCATCCTGGGCTGGCTGCGGGCCAATTTATTCGCAGACTGGAAAAATGCGCTCGCCACGGTCCTGTTGCTGGCCGGCCTGCTTTACCTGTTGCCGGGCTTTATCGGATGGGCATGGCTCAATGCCGTGTTCACGCCCGATAACGCGGCGTGCCGCGCACTGCAGGGTAGCGGCGCCTGCTGGGGCGCGATCGCCGAGAAATACCGCGTCATCCTGTTCGGGCGTTATCCATTTGACCAGCAATGGCGGCCCTTGACGGCCACGGTCCTGATGGTGCTGATGCTGATTGCAAGCTGCACCAGGCCGCTGTGGAGCAAGTGGCTGGTGCTTGCATGGGCAATCGTGCTGGCTGCCTTTTTCAGCCTGATGGGAGGTGGCGTGGCCGGCTTGCCGAAAGTCGCCACGTCTTACTGGGGCGGCCTGCCGCTGACGATCATGCTAGCCACTTTCGGGATTGCGGCCGCGTTCCCGCTGGCGATACTGATTGCGCTGGGCCGTCAGTCGCGCCTGCCGGCGATCCGCAGCCTGTGCGCCGTATATGTCGAACTGGTCCGCGGCGTGCCGCTGATCTCGGTGCTGTTCATGGCGTCCTTCATGTTTCCGCTCTTTATGCCGAGGGGATTCAGCGTCGACGTGCTGATGCGGGTGCTGGCCGGCATTACGCTGTTCGCGGCAGCTTATCTGGCTGAAGTCGTGCGGGCCGGGCTGCAGGCGGTGCCCCGGGGGCAACTGGAAGCGGCCGCTGCGATCGGCCTCGATTACTGGCGGACGCAGCGCAAGGTCGTGCTGCCGCAAGCCTTGCGGCTGGTGGTGCCCTCCATTATGAACAGCTTCATCAGCACGTTCAAGGATAGCTCGCTGGTCGTCATCGTCAGCCTTTACGAGCTGACCGGCGCATTGACGCTGGCCCTTGCCGGCGATGCGGAGTGGCGCCAGTTCTATCTCGAAGGCTATCTTTTCATCGCCGCCATTTACTGGATTTTCTGTTACTCGATGTCGCGCTACAGCCGCTGGATCGAACAACATCTCAACCGCGGAAACAGGCGCGCCTGAACCATGAACGACGTTATCATCGCTTTTGAAAAAGTAAACAAGTGGTTTGGCCAGTTCCACGTTCTGCGTGATATTGATTTATTGGTCGAACGCGGTGAACGGATCGTCATTTGCGGTCCGTCCGGATCGGGAAAATCAACCCTGATCCGCTGCATCAACGGCCTGGAAGAACACGAAGAAGGCCGGCTGGTCGTCGATGGCACCGAACTGACCGACGATGTCAGGGCGATCGAGGCGATACGCCGCCGGGTCGGCATGGTGTTCCAGCAGTTCAACCTGTTTCCGCATCTGACTGTGCTGGAAAACCTGACCCTTGCGCCGATCTGGGTGGCCAGGATGCCGCGCCGGGAAGCGGAGGAGCGCGCGATGCAACAGCTCGAACGGGTCCGGATCGCCGAGCAGGCCGGCAAATATCCGCTGCAGCTGTCCGGCGGCCAGCAGCAGCGGGTGGCGATTGCGCGCGCGCTCTGCCTGACGCCGGCCATCCTGTTGTTCGACGAGCCGACCTCGGCGCTCGATCCCGAAATGATTACGGAAGTGCTGGATGTGATGAAGGAGCTGGCGCGGCAGGGCATCACCATGCTGTGCGTTACCCACGAGATGGGGTTCGCCCGGTCAGTTGCGGACCGGGTAATTTTCATGGACCAGGGCCAGATCATCGAACAGTCGCCGCCGCAGGAATTTTTTGCGCATCCGAAGAACGAGCGCACCAGGGAATTCCTGTCGAAGATACTCAGTCACTGAGTTCAGTCACCGAGTTCAGTCACCGAGCCAGTTCTCCGCGTTGAATTCAAACGACAGGTTTTCGAATATCGAATCGCAATGCCAGACCACACGGCGGCGAAATACGGCCAGGGTCCAGGTCTGGCTGGCGGTCGGCGCCGGCGCGGCAAAGGCCGTGTGCGTAAGGACGGCAGTGCAATCGCCCGCCTCGGGATCGCGAACCGACTGGTAACGGATCATCTGGATGCCGGCCGTCCGCGCCCCGCGTGCGAGCTCCTGGCAAGCCGAGTAATCGGTGCGATCGGTCCAGAGCTTGCGGCGTTTCGTCCATGGCGGACTTTGCAAGTCGATCGTTGCGCCGCGCACGGGGGTGCAAAACAGGGTTTGCTGCATTGGGTCCAGCGCATCGAGGCCGGGGCTGTCCAGCAGCAGCCTCCAGCGCCAGTAACCGAGTTCCGCGCACGCGGTGCGGGCCAGGTCCGCGCCATAGAACACGCCGGGGTCGGCCGGGCCGCGAAAGCGCGAGCCCGACGGCAGCGGCGGGTACCGGAATGGCGTGAAGAGCAGCCAGTGCAGGCGGCGCTGAGACTCGGGCACCGCCGGCTTGGACTGTTCCAGCAGCCGTTCCAGCAAAGCCTGCTCGTCCAGCGTATCGACCAGAACCATGGTCGACACCCGATGCTGGGCTTCCACCGCGCGCCATAATTCGAATGCCCGGACTGTCGGTTCAAACTCTGCCACGGTGCGCATCGAGATAGTGCAAAACCCTTACCAGGCCTTCAGTGGATTCGATCAGATCGGCGGGTCGCCCGTTCAACGCCGTGTTATCTCCCGATAACCATTTTTGAGCCGCTTCGCCATGGCCCAGGATGGAATCGATCGAGCGAAACAGGCGGATAAAGAGGAGGGCGAATTCCCATTCCTTGCTGCGTTCAGGGCTGAGCACATAGTTTCCCGCATGCAGGCGTGATACCGTGGCGGCGCTGACGCCAAGGATACGCGCCAACGATAGCTGCCTGATCTGCAGGATGGAACTGGCGCGTATGACTGCCTTGGTCAGCGTCGCCGCAGCGTCCTTCGGCAGTGAGGAGGAGGCAGCTTGTGTCATAAATAGGCTCCTTTCTGAGGAAAGAATATACCATAATGCTTTCTAAAGCAAGAAGCGCGTCTGCACGCGCCGGAAATCTGGATTAAGATGAAATCCTGAACGTTTCAAGGAGCACGCAACATGGCAAATCATGATGAAAGCAAGGGGGCGAATGACGCGAGCAACAAGGCATACGCTGAAGAATTGGGATACCGATTCGAAGAACTGATGCGTTGGGCAATCGAAAGTTGGCCGGATAAAAGAAATCCTGTTTCCAGATCGGATTTCCAGGACGCCTTCAAGGCGATCACTCGCATTCGGGCCAGGCTTGAACCAATTGCGCAAAATGCGCCTGAGCCTTCAGAGGGCGGCGAGCAATACGTCAATGTCAATCCCGCGCCATGGCCATAAGGGCGCGGCACAAGCTGATTCAGAGTGTGCCCCGGCAATTTCCCGTTCGACCATCCGGAACGGGAAGACGGTACTGCGCCACATTCCCGGACGGCGGTCCGGCCTGGCTTGATCAGGCGCGTGCGCCTCACACTAAAATGCAGTCATAAAGCCATAAAGCGCGCCCTGATTTCGGCAGGGCGCTGTAAAGCCTGGCTATCAGGCACCAATACGGAGAGAAAATGCAGCCCTGCCTGATACAAATTGGCCGCCTGGCGCCGCAACTCGAAGCCGCACTGGCGTCCGAGTTCGAAATTTATCCGCTCTGGAAAGAAAACGATGCCCCGGCGTTTATCGCGGCCCATGCCGGGCGCATCAATGGCATAGTCACATCGGCCCGCGCCGGTGCCGACCGCGCACTGATCGAAGCCCTGCCGTCATTGAAGCTGATCGCCAACTTCGGCGTCGGTTACGACACGGTGGACGTGGCGGCGGCGCGCGAGCGCGGCGTCGTGGTCAGCAACACGCCGGACGTACTGAATGACTGCGTCGCCGATACCGCCTTCGCATTAATCCTCGATGTGACCCGTTCGATCTCTGCGGCCGACCGCTTCGTCCGGCGCGGCGAATGGAAGCGTGGCGCATCCTTTCCACTGGCGGTGCGCGTCACCGGAAAAAATCTCGGGATCGTCGGCCTCGGCCGGATCGGCCAGGCGATCGCCCGCCGCTCGGCGGGATTCGGCATGCCGGTGCGTTACCACACGCGAAGACCGATGGCAGGCATGCCATGGGCACATGAGCCCTCGCTGCTGGAATTGGCGCGCTGGGCCGACATCCTGGTGGTCGCCTGCGCCGGCGGCCAGGGAACGCGGCACCTGGTGTCGAAAGAAGTGCTGGACGCGCTCGGACCGAAGGGCTACATCGTCAATATTTCACGTGGCACCGTGATCGATGAAGCGGCGATGGTAGAGGCGCTGGCGGCACGCAGGATCGCCGGTGCCGGCATCGACGTATTTGAAAACGAACCGCATGTGCCGGACGCCTTGCTCGAGCTGGACAACGTAGTGCTGTTACCGCATATCGGGAGCGGGACGCACGAGACACGCGCGGCCATGGGCGAGCTCGTGCTGGCGAATATTCGAAGTTTTTACAGTGATGGGCGCCTGTTAACACCGGTCCAGTACTGAACAGGCAGCCGGTGACGCCGGTCCACGGTTCGGATGGTTTGGATGGTTTGGATGGTTTG
The DNA here is from genome assembly GCA_028292315.1 of Herminiimonas sp. GTDB lineage: Bacteria > Pseudomonadota > Gammaproteobacteria > Burkholderiales > Burkholderiaceae_D > JAQGMO01. The sequence continues at coordinate 9,513 of JAQGMO010000340.1, forward strand.
GATGGTTCGGATGGTTCGGATGGTTCGGATAGCGGGATAGCGATCACTTGACAACCGGCGGCACTTCAAATGTATGAAA
>JAQGMO010000341.1 GCA_028292315.1 Herminiimonas sp.
GAGTAAACCGGCCCGCATGGCACTTGCGCTTGTTCGCACATTTGCAGAACTTCGGCACGAGGATATTGAACCGTCCAGTCGGAAACATATTGGTCGACCTGGGCACGGTCGCGCACGCGATTGGCCAGCTGCCCCCAGCGCCCGGCGTCGGCGAGGGCAGGATCGGCTTCGTTCGGTTTGCAGAGATGGTTGACGATTGCCACCTGATCGGGATGGATGCACATCTTCGGCAATATCATCCTGACCCCGCACGCCGCCGCGCTCACGCGCGAGAGTTCGGAAAAGATGGGGGTGGGCGCGGCGCGCCAGATACTCCAGTTGATCGACGGCGAGCGCCCGGAATTCCTGGTCAACCCGCAGATGTGGGAACGCCGCCGCAAGCTGACGAGCAACCATAAGCAAGGAGACGCCGCATGAGCAATCGAGACGATGGCCTGAAGATCGTTCAGGTCGAAGCCTTTCCGACCTCCTTCCCGGTGCGTCAGGGCGTCACACTCGGGATTGGGCGCGCGGTCAAGCGCGACTGCGTGATCGTCAAGGTCACCACCGAAAACGGACTGATCGGCTGGGGCGAGGCGCATCACGGCCGCTGCCCGGGCGCAATCGGTCAGCTGATCAACACCACGCTGCGCCAGCTGGTGACCGGCATGAACGCCTGTGACGTGGTCGGGGTGTGGGCGCGCATCTACTCACGCCAGCTGGCCAGCCACGGCATGGGCACCGCCGCCGCGCTCGCCATGAGCGGGCTGGACCTGGCGCTATGGGATATCCGCGGCAAGGCGGTCGGCTGGCCCTTGTACAAGCTGCTGGGCGGCGCGTCAAAAGCGATTCCTGCCTATGCGGGCGGCATTTCGCTCGGTTTCCAGAGCCCGCAGGAACTGGTCGAGGAAGCGCGCGGGCTGGTGGAGCAGGGCTATCGCACCGTGAAGCTGCGTTTCGGCGACAGCGTCGGGCGCGACCTCGAGCGTCTGGCCGCGATTCGCGCGGCGTTCGGCGATGAGATTGGCATCATGGTCGATGCCAATGTCGGTTACCGCGTGGAAGACGTGCGCCAGGTCATGCCGGCGCTGGCGGCGCAGGGCGTGCTGTGGCTGGAAGAACCTTTCCCGCCGCAAGACTACCGCAGCTACCAGACCGCGCATGGCTTCGGTGGCATTGCGCTGGCGGCCGGCGAAAACCATTACACGCGCTTTGAATTCAATCGCGTGATCGAGGAAAAATCGATTACGATCCTGCAGCCGGACCTTTCCAAGACGGGCGGCATCACCGAGGCGCTGCGCATCGCGGCCATGGCATCGGCCTACAAGCTTTCGATCAATCCGCATACATCGGCCAGCGGCATCAACATGGCCGCCAGCATCCACCTGCTGGCGTCGATCGAGAACGGCGGCTATTTCGAAGCCGATGTGGCCAAGGAAAACCTGTTCCGCGACCAGCTGACCAGCCGCCCGGACCTGCTCGACGAGGACGGCTGCGTGCGTCCGCCCGAAGCGCCGGGGCTGGGCGTCGAAGTCGATGAAGACTTCTTGAGATCCCATCCGGTGATCGACGGGCCGGCTTATGTTTAGAGCGGATTGCGCATTGGTGTGCGGAAGGCGCGGGCTGATTTGAGGGGCAGGGCAAGAAGGGAGCGTTCCCTTGCAAGGGAACGCCGTTCCGCAGGCGGGCAGCATGCTGCCCGAATTCCCTGCTGCGCCGTTCGGCGTGCCGTGTGGCGAGCCACACAAACGACGAACAACGCCGCCATGCGCCCCAAAGCGGCCCGCGACACCGTGCACTAATGCGCAATCCGCTCTATTGTGTAGGCATGATCGGTCGGCGAAATGAGCGGTTTTATTGAACCGACCTGATCCGATCCACTACTACGAGCTGTCAATAGAGCAGCTTCTAGGCGAGCTGGCCTTCGAATACCCCCACACCGCCACGCTGGCGTGGAGGATACGCTCGCCGAGCGTCGCATCGACCGCGCCGCCGGACCGCGGCATCAAGCGTTATCGGTTGCAGGCGCAGTTGCATCGTTGCAGATTCATGCGAGGTATTTCGCGTGGCAGCAGACAAACGGCGCCGCCTGGCCACGAGGTGTCAGCGATTGCAGCCCAACTCGATATTTCAGGGCGCCGTTCAGCGTTGGACCGTCAAGCTGCAGGGGGTTACATCCCCGTAATCATATAACAGTGCCTTTGGCTCGCACGCCGTGATTCTGTTCGGAATAATTAAATAACCCTCGAGAAAATAAATCCTCCACTGCAAACCATGACGATAACTTTCAGAACAAAAATTGTTCTTTTGGCACCCGTCATCTGAGCCCATTTTGGATCATTACCTACCGTTTTAACTTGTGGCTTTGGTGCTTCCATTATTTATCTCCAATTCGGCGACATTTTCGCTCTGCACAATTTGTATGCAGAGAGGTCGCCCTGAGAACACTATATTCCAGGTACCTTTCACGAGCCTGTAGCCCGAAAAAAATCGGGTGTGGCGCATCAATCAAGTCCCATGGCAATTGGGATTTTTCGCATGAATTATTCTCACCGAAGTTGGGCGACATGTTTGCCGACCCGGACGGATTGAGCTGCCCGGCCTTGATGTCACCACCAATGCCGTCATTGCCGTTCCAGAACCCTCGCGATGGCATGGAGTTTGCAGCTGCTTAGCTCCAACCCATCTCTGGAGGAGCACTTCCATGAATGCAAAATTTACTACTGCCGTAGCGTCGCTTGCATTTTCCCTTGCAACAGGCGTTTATGCACAATCGTATCCGTCCACCGTGAGCTCGTCAGGGCAAAAATCACAGCAAAGCCAAACTGACCAGCAGTACAAGGCTGCCACGGACAAATGCGAGAACATGAAGGACACAGCCAAGGACATCTGCAAAGCCGAAGCGGATGGCCAGAAACAAATTGCGCAAGCGCAGGCGAAGGTGGCCGAGCGCGATACGCCGAAGAACCGCCTAGAACTGGAACAGGCAAAAGCCGAGGCGCAATACAAGGTGGCCGAGGCGCGCTGCGGCGATCAGGTCGGCGATGCCAAAAAGTCCTGTGGGCAAGAGGCTAAAGCAGCACGGGACCTCGCCGTAGCCCAGGCCAAAAAGCAGTCACAGACGCAGACCTCCACTGGCAGCAGCGGGGCAGGCGGTGAGACCGCATCCTCTCCGGGCAGCAGTGCTTCGGGCAGCTCGCCCGCAGAGCAGACAACGTCGAGCCCGCAACAGCCGAAGGCACCATCGCAATAGGTGGCGATGACGCACGTCCGGCAGAAAGCGCATCTTTTTTATTGAATCGAACGGCGGAACGGGGCCGGCGAACAGGGCCGGTCTTGCAGGACTACATTACATAGCGTTCCGCCAGCAGCGGCTTTAGCGCCACACTCCGTGCGTCGGCACGGCACGGATTTATGGCTTGAGCTAAACTTATAGCCTTTGGAAGGATGAAAAGCGCAATCATCATGCTGACTTTTCCGCCGGACAATGCAGGCCCAAGGCCGCACTTGTTTCAGCGGCACCGCGCCTCGCACATGCCCCGCAATCAGCCGCCGCTGCCACGATCGTGCCGCCGTTGTAGTTGTACGGCAGGACTGACAACGAATATTCCGATCTACGCCAAGCGCTGTTATATTACGGCAATATAGATGGCGCCCATATTGGGAGCCACTGTATTTCAGGAAAAATGTCGATTCTTTGTTTCCGGATGTTGAAAGCGTACTCTTTTGCGCGCCCGGCTGCAGCGGTTCAACTGCAGCGGTTCAGATGAAGCGTTTTTGCAGTTAATCCTGGCATTGCAGTCTGTGCAAAGCTCAACCTCTTTAGAATATAGCACTGGCAAGAGCAGTCTTTCTGGAAGCCTAATCAATATTGTTTGATTACAGCGTCGCAGTGCCCGACCCGGTCGCGACTCAACTCAGAACGAATATTGTCAGCAATATGAAAATTTGACCAAGCGATCATAAAATTGAACCAGCCTCAGCCACATTTGGAATTACAAAGATACGGGCGCTTCACCAGGCCGGGCTTGTCCGGCACCCTGTTTCTGCTGCTGCTTGCAGTATATTTTCTCCTGCAAATCCTTAGCCGTACCAGCTTGTCCGGCGCCTTGAGCATGGATGAAGCCGAGGCGGTATTTTCGTTTCAGCAATTGCAACTGGGTTATGGCACCCAGCCTCCCGTCTACGCGTGGTTACAATGGTTGATGTTCTCGGCTTTCGGCGTCAACCTGTTTGCGCTCTCAGCACTGAAGAACCTGATACTGTTTGCAAGCTACGCAAGCATGTTCTTCCTGGCCAGGCCAATGCTCGGAACCAGCGGTGCGATGGCCGTTTCCGCGTCATTGCTCTTTTTTCCGGAAATCGGCTGGGAATCGAACCGCGACCGCACGCATTCGGTATTGTTGATTACGATGGTTTCCGTCACCCTGTGGTCCTACTTTGCCGTGCTGCGGCGGCCCACGGCGGCCCGCTATGCGCTATTTGGCTTGCTGGTCGGGCTGGGCCTGCAATCCAAGTATAACTTCGCTGCCTTCCTGGCCGGCCTGGCGGTCGCCAGCCTGCTGGTTAAAGAACATCGGCAAGCTATCTGGAACCGCAAAGTGTGGCTCGCAGCGGCAATAGCGCTGCTGTGCGTGCTGCCGCACGGACTATGGATGCTGGATCACATGCATGCCGCCACCGGCGAAACCCTGCAAAAAATGAAAGAGGGCCATCAGCAGACCACGTATCTGCAAAACGTGGCTAGCGGCTTCGGTACCATGCTGAAGTCGATACTGGCGATCGTTATTCTTCCATTGCTTATCTACGGCATCATCTGCCGTCGTTATTTAAAAGCGGCTTACAAAGAAGCGTCGGTCGGCTGGCGCAATCCTGATGCACGCTTTCTCGTGTATCTCTGTTCCACTATATTTTTAATATTGGCCGCACTGGTGCTTAGTGGCCAAGCCAGCAATATCAAAGCCCGCTGGATAATGCCGCTATTGATCTTCCCGCCGCTGGCGTTCTTCTTGCTGTTGCCGGCCTTGGCAAGAGACGAGGTCTATCGCCGTATCCTGCAGGTGGCCGCTGCATGTGCTCTCATCATTCTTTTGGGATTTCAGTTGCGGGATCATGTTCAACCGGCTTTGGGCAGGTATTCAGCGGAACATATCCCTTATTCGCAATTATCAGATGAACTGGCCCGGCGCTTCCCGGACGTCCGGCATCTGATCGCGAGCGACATACAGACCGCGGGCAATCTCTATTTTCAGCGGCCGGCGTTACGGCCGCTGTTGGCACACCAGGTGCTGATGAAACCAGGGCTGCTTGAAGGCGACGTATTGCTGGTCATACCCGGCGGCACACCTGCCGGATCGCTCGAGAAGTTCCGCGCTGTCTATCCCAACAGCACGGTGCGGCAACAGGGACGGCTCGAATTGCCGTACAAACGCAGCAGTGCAGTTACCATGCCGTTTGATTATATTTATATCGAAGTAAGGAAGCCATAAATGCTGTTATCGGTTGTGATACCCGTAATGAATGAACAGGGCAATATCGCTGCGCTGGTCGAGCGCATTGCCGACGCGCTGGCCAACACCCCGCACGAGGTGATATTTGTCGATGACGGCTCAATCGATGGCACCGTCATGGAAATCCAGCAATACGCACGGCCCAACACCCATGTGCTGGTACTTAACCGGAACTATGGACAAACCACCGCAATGGCCGCCGGCATCGAGGCTGCTCAGGGCGACCTGATCGTGACGATTGACGGCGACTTGCAAAATGATCCCTACGATATTCCAATGATGATCAAGCGCCTGCATGACGAAGAATGGGACGTGGTCGCGGGTATTCGAGCCAAGCGCCAGGACGGCCTGTTATTGCGCAAGGTGCCCAGCAAGATAGCGAACTGGCTTATCCGGCGCGCGACCGGCGTCTATATCAGCGATTATGGATGCACACTCAAACTGTTCAAGAGCGACGTCGCGAAGAACCTTGGGCTATACGGTGAACTGCATCGATATATTCCGGTATTGGCCAGCATGTATGGCGCCAAAATGACGGAGATGGAAGTGCGCCATCACCCGCGTCATGCCGGTGTGTCCAAATATGGTATTGGCCGCACCCTCAAAGTGGCGAGCGACTTGCTTCTGATGGTCTTCTTTCAGAAATACGGGCAGCGGCCCATGCATTTGTTTGGCGGCGCCGGCATTTTTCTTTTTCTGACGGGCCTGTTGATCAACGCCTCCCTGGCACTTCAAAAGATCATGGGCACAAGCATAGGAGGGCGCCCGCTACTGTTTCTTGGATTACTGCTCACGTTTACCGGCATTCAACTCATCACGACCGGTTTTATCGCAGAGTTAATCATGCGCACTTACTATGAATCTCAAAACAAGAAACCTTACACCATCAAAAAGCAGATCACTGTCGGATTCGAGCCGGAAACGGCTCAAACTCCTGATTCAGATAATCGTGTCAGCGGGCCTGATCGCCATCGTCATCCGGCAAGTTGACCTTAGTTATGTGAAATCGCTGGCAGTGCGTCCACAGGACCTCCCTTGGCTCGTAGCGGCAATCGGGCTGTTCAATCTGTCCAAAATTGCCGGCGCGCTGCGGCTGAACGGATATCAACGGCACGCCGCAATTCTGATGAGCGAGCGGGAGAACCTGAAGCTTTACTACGCCGGCATGTTTTTAAACCTGTTTCTTCCCGGCGGTATCGGCGGCGACGGGTACAAGATCCTGGTGTTGCGCCATCAGCAGGGTGTGCCGATCAAGACCCTGCTTTGGATTTTTCTGACCGACCGCTTTAGCGGCTTGTTGATTCTATTGTTATTGTTGTGCATGCTGGCGCCGCTTCTCGCGCTGCCGTGGCCGCAAGCCGCAGTGCAAACAATTGCCGCTGTCGGCGCCACGACGATAGCCGCAATGTTCGTATTGGCGCACCACCGTCTAGTCAAAATGCACGGCGAACGTCTTGCAATGGTATTCGGATATGGTTTAGCGGTTCAGCTTCTGCAACTGGTCTGCATGGGCATGCTGCTGGCCTATTTGCGCGTGCCGATTGACGCTTACCTGGCGTATCTGGCAGTCTTTCTGATCTCTTCGATAGCAGCAGTTCTACCGCTGAGTTTCGGTGGACTGGGTGCGCGCGAAGTCACTTTCCTTTATGGCCTGCAGCTGTTGCAGCTCGATCCGATGCCGGGTGTGGTGGCCTCAGCCGGGTTCTTTCTCATTACGGTCGTATCGTCGCTGGTCGGCGTGCTCTTTCTCAAAGGCTTTCCGATAAAGCCGCCGCCCGCAGCCTGAAGCCCTTTCAGCCTGGCTGTGCCAGTCGAACCCGAGGCGGAGTACGACGCAAAGCTGATATGCGCGCAGGTGATGGATTCCCCGCTCCGGGCCTGTCAAAATCGGGCACACTGGTGCAGAAAACGGCGCACATACAGCCAGGATGACGGACGCCGTACCCTGTCGCCCCGGGTCAACGGCGCACGCGCCGATGGCCATCCAAAAAAAATTACAGGAGACTTTTCATGAAATCATTCGGCCTTAGTTCGATCGCAGTCGCTTTATTCATGTCCGCGGGCCTGGCGTCCGAAGCGGCACTCGCGCAAACCACCATGCGTCTCAGTCATGTGCTGGCAAAAAATTCCCATTACGGCGATGCCGTGGACGCGTTCGCCAAAGAAATTGAAAAACGCACCAACGGACGCTATAAGATCGAGACCTTTCACGCGGCGGCCCTCGGCGGCGAGCGCGAAGGACTCGAAGCGCTGCAGTTGGGAACCCAGGAACTCGCCTTCACCGGCGTCAGCGTCTCCACCAATTTTGTACCGGAACTCAAGATACTCGACGTGCCCTACCTGTTCCGCGACACCGCGCATGTGCGCAGCGTCATGGACGGCCCGATCGGCCAGGAATTCCTGAAAAAATTCGAAGCCAAGGGCATCAAGGGCCTGGCTTGGGGAGACAACGGCTTCCGCCACATGACGAACAACAAGCGGCCGGTCCATGGCCCGGAAGATTTGAAGGGTTTGAAATTGCGGACGCAGGAAAATCCGGTCCACGTCAAGGCTTACCGCGCGTTCGGCGTCCAGCCGACGCCAATGGCTTTTGCCGAACTCTTTACGGCGCTGCAGCAGGGGACGGTCGATGGCCAGGAAAACCCGCTGGCGGTCATTACATCGTCCAAGTTTTACCAGGTGCAAAAGCATCTTTCATTGACCGGCCACGTTTACTCGATCACAGGCTTTTTGATGAGCAAACCGATTTATGACAAGCTGTCCGAAGCCGACAAGAAGGCATTCCTCGAAGCGGCGAAGGAAGCGGTCAAGGTCAACCGCCAGCGGCTCGACAACGACGACAGGGATGCGGTAACCTTCCTCCGTTCCAACGGGATGCAAGTGGTCGAGAGCGTGGACAGGGCCAAATTTCAGGCGGCGCTCGCCCCGCTCAACTCCGACTTCGAAAAGCAGTTCGGCAAAGCCAATCTTGATGCAATCCGCAATGCCAAATAAGCGTCAACGGAAAGATAAGGAACAATCGTCATGACTACTTTACCCACCGTATCACGCGCTGCCGTACTCCGGAAATTCAACCAGCCGCTTTCCGTGGAAGAAGTGCCGGTGCCACAAGTAATAGAGCCAGGCGCCGTGCTGGTGCGCATCGAAGCCTGTTCAATTTGCGGTACCGACGTGCACATGGCCGATGGGGAACTCTCGCTGAATGTCAATCTGCCGGTGATTATCGGGCATGAAATGGCGGGTCGCGTGATAGCGGTGGGAAGCGGCGTCGAACGCGATTCGGTGGGCGCTCCGTTGCGTATCGGCGACCGCATCACCTACACCAACACGTCGTGCGGAACATGCTATTTTTGCACGACAGCGCGTGCGTCGACGCTGTGCGTGAATCGTCGTTCCTATGGTTACGAAAACGTTGAACAATTTCCCCACCTGCTGGGCGGGTTCACGGAGTATGGCTATGTATTGCCCGACGCCGGACGGGTGCGTGTTCCCGACAGCGTGTCCAGTGAACTTGCCAGCCTGTCGAGCTGCGCACTCAGAACCGTGATGCATGCCATGTCGCAGCTTGGCGCGATCGAGCCGACGGATGTGGTGGTGATTCAGGGTGCGGGTCCATTGGGCTTGTTCACTGCCGCGAACGCGCGGGTACGCGGGGCGCGCAAGGTCATCGTCATCGGCGGGCCGGCATCAAGACTTGAACTCGCTGAACAATTCGGCGCCCATGAATGCATTTTGCTGGATACGACCAGTCCCGCCGAGCGGCTGGAACGCGTGCATGCGCTTACCGGAGGACGCGGCGCGGATATCGTGATTGAAGTGTCGGGCGCGAATGCCGCGTTCAACGAAGGAATTCAACTTGTCCGCAGAGGCGGGCGTTATCTTATGGCCGGCATCCTGGGAGAAGGCAAGGTCGAATTCCAGCCGGCTCTGATCGTCAAGAAAAATATCACGGTGCTCGGCTCCTTCTCGGCAGACGCAAGAAGTTATTCCCTGGCCCTGGAATTCATGGCAGCCCAGCAGCATAATTTCGCATTTGAAAAAATGATCACTGGCCGCTACAAGCTGGACGATGTTAACCTGGCGCTGAAGCGGATGAAGAATCTTGAAGAAACCAAGCCGATGATTCTTGTTTGAGGCTTGAGGTGCACGCCACGTCCAGGCTCGCGTTAAAAGAGCCGATCGGCACAGGTTGGTGCGGTGATAGATCCATGATTTCGCATAGCATCCGAACATCGCTCATCGGCGATTGAAGGCCTTGATTTAAGTTGAAATGCCGTGATTTGGTTCCTGCATTCTGCCTGCAGGTCCTGTTTTATTTTAATCACGGAGGGTATTTCAATCACGGAGGCTTCAATGAAGATTTCAAGTCTATGCAGAATCGCAGCGGCAGTCGGCTTTTCACTGGCAGCACTATCATCACACGCCTTCATCATTACCGATACCGGGACGACTGCCGGCAATCCCCCATCATCTCTATTCAATGTTGGAATTGGCCTGGCCGACATCGGCGATTCGTTTACGCTTAATTATGCAGGCAGCGGCGCATCGTCCGGGCTCGCGGCCCGAAGCGTCATTACGGTTACGAGCCTGTCGCCGGGCTTGCTGGGTTTATCTATTTCGCTGACCAATCTGACCAGCAGTGCATTGCAGGCGGCAATCGTGAGTTACGGGCTCAGCGTCACGCCGAATGCGCTGGACGTTATTGTGACCAATACACCCGCCGTATTTACCGGGGTATTCCTAAACACGGCGCCACTGCAGGCTTTTCCAGGCGGGTTCGAGCAAATCGATGTGTGCGGCGCTCCGGCGACATTCACCACTTGCGAAGGAGGCACGATCGGTTCCGGCCTGCAGTCAGGCAATCTGACCGACACCGTCAATATCCTCGTAGCGGCCGCCTTCTCGCCTGCGCTCGGCGCCATACCGTCGGCAACGCTCGATGCGTTTCCAATCCGCTTTCAAACATCGTTCGGATCGTTTGAGCTAGCCGGCACGCCGGAGATCCAGGTTGTACCTGAACCGGCGTCGCTGCTTTTATTGGGAGCGGGCGTGTTAGGTTTTGCGGCAAGGCGGCGGCGAACCGCGTAAGATCCGGCCGGGGGCCATTTGTCGGAAACGATAGAATCGCCAGATGCCCCGGTCATGTGACCCAACGTATCATCCCGCCAGATCAAGAAGCAATTTCCTCCATGCCGCGCTCCGCGTCCTGCGGAACAGACAGTGGCACTCCCATTCGCGTACCCGTCAGTTTCAGTAGAATAGTAGTTTTCCGGGGAGCCTATGGCCAAATCACGATCGAATAACATGTATCGCCAGCCGGGCATCGTGACCATGGACTACGCAACCCGCAGCGCCATGCATGGCCACAGAATCGCAAATCGTTGCAGCCATTTATTTCCGCTACGCGTATTGCCGCTTTTATGCGCCGGCATGCTCGGCAGCCCTTGCCTGTATGCGCAACAGCCGGCCGAACCGGCACTGGAAGAAGTCGTGGTGAGCACCAGCCGTTCGGAACAGCGCCGTTTCGACGCGCCGGCGGCGATCGACTCGGTCATCGTCGATCCGCTCCGCGCCGCGTCTCCGCTGGTGAACCTGTCCGAACTGCTGGGAGCAGTGCCAGGCGTACAGGTAAGGGAGCGGCAAAATTATGCGCAAGACCTGCAACTATCGGTCCGCGGATTCGGTGCGCGCTCCACCTTCGGCGTGCGCGGCGTGCGTATACTGATAGACGGCATACCGGCGACCATGCCGGACGGCCAGGGGCAGGCTGCCACCGCAAGCCTGAACTCCGCCAAGCGGATCGAACTGTTGCGCGGACCATGGGCGCAACTGTATGGCAATGCCGCGGGCGGCGTGCTGCAGGTGTTCACACGGGAGCCACCCGTCACCACGGCGCGTCCGGAAGTCAGCTTTTCCGCCGGTGCCGGTGGCGATCGCCAAAGACTGGCCGGAGTGGGCATCGCCGGCGGCAGCACCACGCTGGGCGGCCTGGTAGACGTGACGCGCTTCACCACTGATGGCTACCGCGATCATAGCGCGGCCGAACGGACGCAGGTGAATGCGAAGACGGTGGCGAAGCCATCGGATGCCACCACCGTGACCGGTATTTTCAATCGCTTCGACCAGCCCAGGGCGGAAGACCCGCTCGGCCTGACGCATGCTGCTTTCGAGCAGAATCCGCGCCAGGTCATTCCCGCCGCCCTGTTGTTCAATACCCGCAAGAGCGTAGAGCAACAGCAGGCCGGCGTGGTCGTCGACCATCGACTGTCCGCGGCCGATTCGCTCAATGCCAGGGTATATGCCGGCACCCGCAAGGTCGATCAAAAACTTGCGTTCGCAACCAATGGCGTGGTGGACCTCGACCGCAGTTATGGCGGTCTCGGCATCAACTGGACTCATAAGACTGACCTCGGTGGCACGCCGCTGCGCTGGACCGTAGGCGTCGAGGCGGACCAGCTGCGCGAGACGCGCAAGGGATTCGACAATATCGCCGGCAACAATGGCACGCTGCGCCGCAATGAAGACGACACGGCGCGCAACACCGATCTTTTCGGCCAGCTTGACTGGACGTTTGCCCCGGCATGGCAGGCGGTCGCCGGCGTGCGCGCAAGCAGGGTGCGGTTCACGGTGGATGACCGGTTCAATCCGCCCGCCGCCAGCACCAGCGGCGACGTGGAATACCGCAACACCAGCCCGGTGCTGGGACTGGTCTGGCATGCGGCCGAATCGCTCAATGTGTACGGTAACATCGGCACCGGCTTCGAAACGCCCACGCTGGCGGAAAGCGCTTACCGTCCGGGCGGCCTTCCCGGTCCGAATTTTTCCTTGCGGCCGTCAAAAAGCGCGCAGTCCGAAATCGGCGTGAAACTGCGCACCGGCCGGCATGCGATCGATGCCGCATTGTTCGATGCCCGGAGCCGGGACGAGATCGTGTCGCAGACCAGCGGCGGACGCGCCATTTTTCAAAATGCCGGCCGGGCGCAACGCCGCGGCGCCGAACTGTCATGGTCCGCCGATTGGAGCGGGCTCACCACGCGTCTCGCCTATACGCTGCTCGATGCGCGCTTCAAAACGCCGTTCACGAGTGCTCAAGGGCAGGTACCTGCCGGTAACAAACTGCCCGGCGCGCCCCGCCACAGCCTGTTCGCGGAAACGGAGGCGCGACTGGCCGAAGCGCTCTGGGTCGCGCTGGAAATGCGCGTGGATAGCAAGGTCTATGTGAATGATTTCAACACCGATGCCGCGCCCGGTTATGCGGTATTCAATGCGCGCGCCGGGTATGAATTCCGCTGGGGTGCCGCCAGGATGTTCCTGTATGGACGCATCGATAACCTGTTCGACCGGAATTACGCCGGATCAGTGATCGTCAATGAAGCGAACGGCCGTTTCTTTGAGCCTGCTCCCGGCAGGCGCCTGTTTGTCGGATTGCGCACCATGTTTTAACAACCCGCGCACGTCAGCGCGCCATGCTCGTGGTGGAATCGAACCCGGCGGCGCTGCTGTCGGCATTCGAGACCTATCAGCCGGTTACAATGCCAAAGTCGCCATGAGATCGGTGCGGCAGGCATTTGTAAGCCGATATGCGCGATGCCAATGGATTTGTTTAGCTTGATCTTGAAGAGAGACCATGAGTACCGCAAACTTTACCAGACTGATTTGTCTCGCCGCGATATGGGGTGCCTCTTTTCTTTTCATGAAAATCGCGGCACCGGAGCTGGGACCGGTCATGCTGATCCTCGGACGCGCGGTGTCGGGCGCGCTGCTCATCGCCGTAGTCGCGTTATCCCTGAAAAAACGGCTGTTCCTCAAGAAGCACTGGAAGCATTACCTGTTCCTTGGGCTGTTCAATTCCGCAATGCCATTCTTTTTTTTCGCTTATGCGGCGAAGACGCTCCCGAGTTCCATGCTGGCGATTTTGAACGCGACTTCACCAATGTGGGGCGCCGTAATTGGTGCAATCTGGACCCGAACCGCGATTGCGCCGCGTACCGTACTTGGCTTGCTACTTGGCGTGCTGGGAGTGGGCTTGCTGGTCGGATTGGACGGCATATCACTGACGCCACAGGTAGGCTTGGCAGTCGCGTCGGTGCTTCTTGCATCGCTTTGCTATGGAATTTCAACTACCTATGCAAACTCGGCCGCAAAGCTTGACCCGATGGCGAATGCGCACGGCTCGATGTGGGCGGCGACATTGCTGATCGTCCCCTTTGCGGCGTTTTTCCCGGCGCCCGCCGCGCCCAATATGGCTGCGGTCGGTGCAATGCTGGCCCTGGGTATTGTTTGCACCGGCGTCGCCTACCTGCTTTATTTCCGGCTGGTGCAGGATGAGGGCGCCACTTCGGCGCTGACCGTCACTTTTCTCGTCCCGCTTTTTGGCATTCTGTGGGGCATGCTGTTTTTATCGGAAAAAATCGGTTGGCAAACGATAGCGGGATCGGCAATCGTGATCATCGGTACGGCGCTGGTCACCGGGTTCCGGCCGAATCTGCGCAAGCACCTCAAATTGAAAAAAGCGCGCAACCTGTAGGGCCGCACCATGCACTGTGCCGCGAGTTGGACCAGCACGGCCTTGCGTTCAAACTGTAAACAGATCCACATAACTAGCTGAATCCCGGCGAAATTCGATTTCTGCGAACAAGCCGGGAAGGAGCGCGCGGGCGCGAAACTGCCCGCGCCAGGACGGCGGTATACGAGCACCGGCGCGTCATAACCTGACAGTCAGACTGAACCCATTGCTTGCCCTTCCTCCCGATCCGCTTCCGTCACCGGATTTTCTTTCTTGCAAAATGGACAAATAAAAGAATGCTCCGCAGATTTCATGTCCATTTCACTGCGAGCTTGATAAAACCTGACATGGCATGTTTTGCATTCAAGCATGTTCATTTCCTCCGGAATGTGAGAACCGCCCGGTGTACGCAAGATCAAGGCCCGTATTCCCAAGGGCTATAGACTGCTTGCGTCAAAGTAAATCCAACGGCGGATTGCCGCCTGGTTTATTGCCTTGGTACAATAGTTAATATAAAACTAAAAATTCCGGGTTGCCGGTTGGGAGAAAGCGTGAAAAGAAACCTGTTGCTATCCGCCGGATTATTGATTCTTGCCGGTTGCGCCGGCCGGGAGCGCTTGCCCGACGACGACGTCTCATCATCCGTTCCCGCCACGGTAGCGAACTCCTTCCAGCCCGAAGCGCCAGCGAATCCCAATCGGCTTTTCCCCCGCGAAGGCGGCGACATGGGTTTCGTGGTTGAAAAGATTGCGCGCAGCGCCGGCTGCTATCCAACAGAAACTGCTTCACGGCTGGCAAAACGTCCCGGCATTCAGTTCTATCGGGTCGGTTGCGATAACGGCACGCAGATTTTACTCAAATGCGAAATGCGGCAATGCCATATTGAAAATTAGAGGGGGTCATAGCTGCGCGTCGATGACAGAAAAAAATGCTAGGATGGATAATGTTAATACAACAATTCGAGGGGTGTTACGAATGAAGATTCTTCCATGCATTACACTCGGTACCGTCATTCTCTCCGGCTGCGCCAGCTTTTCCCCATCCACCCCGATCGCAGTAGCGGATCTCAAGCCCACGCAAGGTAATACGGTGAGCGGCGTTACCAGTTTTGTACAACAAGGCAACCGCATACTGGTCGATGCCCGCATCAAGGGCCTGAAGCCGGGGCAGCACGGATTCCATGTGCACGAAGTTGGTGATTGCAGCGCACCGGATGGCAGCAGCGCCGGCGGCCACTTCAACCCGACCAGCGACTCCCATGGCGATCCAGCCGCCATGAACCACCACGGCGGCGACCTCGGCAACCTGAATGCGGATGCCGAGGGAAATGCGGTGCTCAACACCTCGCTCCCGACCCAGCGCATTTCGATGAACAAGAGCGGTCCCAACAGTATCGTGGGCCGGTCGCTGGTCGTCCATGCGGATCCCGACGACTTTACCTCTCAACCGGCCGGTAATTCAGGCAAGCGCATCGCATGCGGCATCATCAGCCTGCAGTAGCGCCGAGTGAGCGTTCGTCCGCTCGCCACGCCGCGATTACCACGGCCTGACTCTAACCTCGGCGGGGTACCCCGGTGAAAATTCGTGCCTACCTGGCCCTGATGGCGATCGCAATCGTGGGCCCAGTCGTTGTTTTTTCAGCCTCCGCGCTAAACATGCTGCTCGATTCCGAGCGCAGCGCGGTGCAGAGAAGCATGCATGACACCGCGCGCGCGACCGCCCTGATCGTCGATCGCGAACTGGGAAGCGCGGAAGCGGCCCTGCGCGTGCTTGCCTCGTCGGCTTACCTGGCAGCGGGCGACCTGGCGCGCTTTTATGAACAGGCGAAAACGGCGGACCGGGGACCCGGCGCGTGGACCCTGCTGCTTGATCACACAGGCCAGCAGCTTATCAATACCCATGTGCCTTTCGACACCCGGCTGCCGCCGGCGCAGGCCCAGGCCCGAGTGCAACAGGTGATGCAAACCCGGTCAACATTGGTATCCGACTTGTTGCCCGGCCCCGTCTCGAAAAAACTTGTCACGACAGTAAACGTCCCTGTTCCACTTGAAAACGGGCAGCGCTATGTGGTCGCATCGACATTTTCCGCTGATTATCTGAAGCGTGTAATTGCCCAGACCAATATGCCCGCCGATTGGATTGTCGCGGTAATGGACAGGCAAGGACGCTTTATTGCGCGCAGCCACAACGCGGAAACATTGGTCGGCAAGCCCGCGATGCCCGAACTGGTCGAGGCGGCAGCCCGCCAAAGCGAAGGCGATATCCGCCAGCCGACCGTTGAAGGCATCGAGTCGCACCAGGTATTCACCCATTCCATGATTTCCGGCTGGACCATCGCAGTCGCTGCGCCGGTGGAGGCGATCGAATCGTCGGCACGCCGCGCAACGATTGTGGCTTCTCTCGGCCTGGTCGCCGCCATCATCATTGCCACCGGCCTGGCTGCACTGTTCGGAAGCCAGTTGGTCAGTTCGATTAATCGCGCATCGCGCTCGGCGGAGGCGCTCGGTCGCGGAGAAATGCCGGAACCGGGCCGCTCCTATGTCACCGAGGTGGATAAGCTCCATGTTGCCTTGAATAAGGCCAGTTCCATTCTCGAGGATGAACGCGACACTCTCAGGCAGATAGAAGGGGAGCGGGAAATACTGCTGGCGAAAGAGCAGGAAGCGCGTCGACTGGCTGAAAGCCAGAATCAGGCGAAAGACCAGTTCCTTGCAATGCTCGGGCATGAAATCAGAAATCCGCTTGCCGCAATCAGCGGTGCGGCTGCCATTATGAACGCTGAAGGCGCCGGCCCGGAACGGGTCGGCATGGCACGCGCCATTCTGCAGCGCCAGATCCAGAATCTTGTGCATATCGTCGACGACCTGCTCGACGTGGCCAGGGTTACCACTGGCAAGATTGTGTTGCATGCCCAGCAGCTCGACCTCGCCGAAGTAGCGCAATCCTGCGTCGACGCCTTGCATGCATCGGGCCGGACGGAACATCGACAGGTGGTTGTCAGAACGCTTGGTGCATGGGTCAACGCCGATCGGACACGGCTTGAACAAATCATCAACAACCTGCTTGGCAACGCGCTCAAGTATACGCCTGCGGGCGGACGGATCGACGTCGAGGTGTATCCCGAAAAAGAAAGCGCCGTACTGGTGGTAAACGATTCCGGGACCGGCATTTCACCCGATCTGCTGCCGCGCGTGTTCGATCTGTTTGCACAGGGCGCGGCGACGCTGGATCGGGCGCAGGGCGGGCTCGGTATCGGGCTGACCCTGGTGCGTCAACTCGTCACCATGCATGGCGGGGAGGTCAGCGCAAGCAGTGACGGCCCCGGCAAGGGCAGCCGCTTTACGGTGAGGCTTTCCCTGGTGTCCGACCCGCGTGTCCGAGCGCCCGATCATGTCGCGCAAAGCGCCGGCGGATCCCGGTGCGTCTTGCTGATCGAGGACAATGTGGATAGCCGTGAAATGATGGCGATGATGCTGTCCATGCATGGGCACCGGGTGCTGGAAACGGGAAAAGGAAGTGACGGCCTGCGCCTGGCCGCAATGGAAAAGCCCGACGTCGCCATTATTGATATTGGTTTGCCCGGCATGAATGGTTTGGAAATCGCCCGTCGCTTGCGCGTTGATGACGCAACTCGCGAAATCGGCTTGATTGCGCTGACTGGCTATGGCCAGGAAGCCGACCGCCAAAGCGCTCTAGCCGCCGGCTTCGATATGCACCTGGTAAAGCCGGTGGAAACGGAGCGCCTGCTGAACTCGCTTGGACTATGCGCCGGCCATCAGCGTCACCCGTCAACCCGTCCTGAAAGAATTGGGCCAGAAATGGGCCGACAATAATCAACATTGCGGCTCTTAGTGACTATGCGTCTTTGGGTTGTTCCTCAACATAATCTCCGTTCGCCTTGCAAGGCGGCTTCCAGCGCACTGGTCTGCCACCTTGGCGAACCATCAGCTTTCGCTGACTTGTATTCAATGTAGTTTGCCGCGGCGCGAATTTCAAGAAGTTCGGAAGAAAAACAGGCTCCACGAAAACGCTGCGGCCAGCCGCGCACCATGCGAAATTCATGCGGGCGGACCGGCCTCCCGGACCTGCCGCACCAGTTGCATGAACCGGGAACGAAACGCGTCGACACTGAAAGATTCCGCATGGCCAAGCGCAGCGCGATGCAGCCCGGCGCGCAACGCGTCGTCGGTCAGGCCGCGCAGCATGGCGGCAGCCAAGGCCGCCGGATCGCCCATCGGCACAAGCAGGCCGGCGGCGCCATTGTCCAGTATCTCCTTCGGGCCGGTGGGGCAATCCGAACTCACCAGCACCTGTCCCAGCAGCAAGCCTTCAATCAATACGGTTGGCAACCCTTCCAGCCTGGAGCTCAGTACCATCATCCTCGCATGTTTCATGAAGGGCAGCGGATTTGCAGTAAAGCCGGCAAACCGGACCCGGTCCCGCACCCCCAGCTGTTCCGACAGATTTTCCAGCGCCGCACGATCGCGGCCCTCGCCGACGATCAGCAAGGATTCCGCAATGGCATGCTGCCTGACCAGCAGCGCAAAGGCCTTGATGAGCGTCGTGACATCCTTCTGGGTTTCCTCCAGCCTGGTTACCGATACGATATACGGATGTTCCGGAATGCCGTCGGCCGGTTCGTCGGCGCGCCTTCGCGCTTCATTTAAATCGAAACCCGGATAGAGCGTGGTGAAACGTTGCGCGAATGACGGGAAAAACGCGCGCGCCTCCTGGCGCATGGCGTCGCAGATCGCGACCATCGCGTCATAGCGCCGATAATGTTTTGCCGTAGCCCGATACCGTCTTCCCTTTGACTGCAGAGATAATTTTTGCGTCAGGCTGAAATGGCTGACGCCGATGAGCGGCTTGCCAAAACCGGAGGCAAAACGCGCGAGCGACAAGTCATAATCGATCACCAGATCGTATTCGGCCGCAATGCTGTTGATCCGGTTTCGGAAAACCCGCTTTCGAACCTGCGGTAATAAGAGTTCTTCATAAATCAAGCCCGGCCAGCCAAGCCGCCCCGCCTTCTTGAGGTTTCTGCAATACGACAGCCATGGTTCCGGGCCCAGGATATGAATCGGCACATCGTCGGGAATCCGTGCGCGGAAAACGGTTGCAATGTCATCGGTCGGATAAGCAATGGACAGGCCGACCGAAAACAGGTTTCGATCCAGGATGCGCAGCCAGCTCATCAATGAAGATTCAATTCCACCACCACGCCTCAAGTGCGTGAGATGAAAAAGCACGCGGATTTTATTCAATCAATCGGTCCTTAATTATCGGGCTGTGCCGAAGTATAGCTTTTCAAGCCTGTAACCCGCCCGCATCATTTACGGTCTGCATCAACTTGTGGAATGTCAAATGGATCCCAGGGAAAAAATGCTGGAATAGCATTGCTTGGCTTGGCATCAGGATCGGACGACCATACTCAAAGAGGACAAAATGACAGGCAGGGAATGCACAGAGTGCGGCCATGAGGTTGGCACCAGGCACGGCTCGTGCGGCCATTGCGGAGCACCAAGGCTGCGCAGGTCGCTGAAGAGCCGGGTATTCGGCGGCCCGGGCGCATTCATCACATGGAGCGCCGCCGCCGTGCTGGGCTTGATTTATATGGCCAGTTTAGCCGGGATGTAGCTTTTTATCGTTGCTTTTATGCCTATGATTTTCCCTATGTTAACCAGCGAACAGACTGCGGACTGAATGTTGCATATTCTTTATTACATTACTGACCGCAAAGGAGAACCATAATGACTAAATTTTTAGCAATGCTTGGTGCCGGCCTGCTCGCCGCCTCCCTCAATGTTTCGGCAGTTGCCGCCGATGATCCTGCCAAAGCCGATGCAAAGGCGATGAAGGAAAGAGCGGAAGGTGATTACAAGGCAGCCAAGAAAAAAATTGATGCCGAGGAAAAAGCCGCCAAGGCTGAATGCGATAAGTTAAATGGCGCCGAGAAACGCGCATGCAAGAAAACGGCGGGTGCCAATGAAGAAGCCGCTGAAAAACAAGCAAAGGCAACTTACAAGAAAGCAAAGGCTGACGCCCAGGCGATGAAATAAGCCGCTTGACGATTGCCGCCAGCCCGCTGCCGAAAGGCGCGGGCTTTTTTGCGCTTCACAACAGGCTGCTCAGCCCGCGAGCGTCTGGTGCAGCGCCGCCGTGATTTCGTAAGAGCGCAGCCGGGCGGCGTGGTCGAAAATTTGTGAAGTGATCATCAGTTCGTCCGCGCCGGTATGCGCAATGAACTGTTGCAGTTCTCTTTTCACCGTATCAGGCGATCCGATCGCCGAACTCGACATTGTTTGCTCAAGCACTGCCTGTTCGGGTGGCGTAAGGCTATGTTCGTAATCCTGCACCGGCGCCTGCAAACGGCTTGCCCGCCCGCTGCGTAAATTGACGAACGCCTGCTGCATCGAACTCGCAAGCAGGCGCGCTTCTTCATCGGTGGCGGCCGCAAAGACATTAAAACCCAGCATCACATAAGGACGTGCAAGTTGCGCCGATGGACGGAAGCGGGCCCGATAGAGTTCTATCGCCTGCATCATTTGCGCCGGCGCAAAGTGCGAGGCAAATGCATACGGCAAACCAAGCTCCGCCGCAAGCTGTGCGCCGAACAGGCTGGAACCGAGAATCCAGATCGGTATCTTGAGTCCAGCGCCCGGCACGGCGCGGACGCCCCCGGCCTGGTCGCGAAAATAGGCCATTAATTCGAGCACGTCGCGCGGGAACTGGTCAGGGTCGCTGAATAAATCGCGCCTGAGCGCGCGGGCCGTGACTTGATCCGATCCGGGTGCGCGGCCCAGGCCAAGGTCGACCCGTCCCGGAAAAAGGGATTCCAGTGTGCCGAATTGTTCGGCAATCACCAGCGGCGAATGGTTGGGCAACATTATCCCGCCCGCGCCTATCCGTATCCGGGACGTACCCGCGCCGACATAGGCCATTACGACCGCTGTTGCGGCACTGGCGATCCCCGGCATACCGTGATGTTCAGCCAGCCAGTAGCGATGGTAAGCCCAGCGCTCGCCATGCTGCGCAAGATCGAGCGTGTTGCGAAAGGATTGTGCGGCGTCACCGCCTTCGGTAATCGGTGCAAGGTCAAGAATGGAAAAGGGAATCATCGGGCCGGAGCAATTCAGTCAGCGAGGAGGGAAGTGCAATACGCACTGAGGGAAACATTTTAACAAGACGTTGGAAAACTGTCCTTTACCTGGAAGATTTGCGCCACGCCAATCAGACAGGCCTTGCTCAATGTTCTGTTCAACGCATTGCCTGACAGTCCGACCAGCCTTCTGGCGGCAAGTTTCCTCGGCCGGAAAAATTTCCATGCAATGAAAATGCTATTCGGAAACCAGAATTAAAAGATCGTTGTGCGCTATCAATTTCAATCGTTCGTTGTTCGCCTACTCTCTCCCACTTATTCTACTTTTAATTTCACCGAGCAAGAGGGTCTCATGTCAGAGAGGCATAGTGTCATCGCAACGTATGTGCGCGCGTCTTCCCGCCGTCGACGGCTACTACTGTTATTGGCGATCTGGTGCCTGATCTGGTCCATGTGCTTTCTTGCGATGGGACACGCGCAGGCAGCCGGCGTCCCGGTTGGTTTTGCCGACCGTCAGGTCGCCGGCGGACTTACCAGCCCGAGTGCAATGACCATTACACCGGATGGCAGAATACTCGTGGTTCAACAAAACGGGGAAGTGCGTATCATCAAGGGCGACACGCTGTCGGGCACGCCGTTTTACGTCGCCCGCGAGGTCGACTCGTTTGCCGAGCGCGGATGCCTGGGCATCACAACCGATCCAAATTTCGCCAGTAACGGCTATGTCTATATTTTTTGCACGGTGAAGAATAACGGCAGCAGCCACAACCGTATTTTCCGGGTCACCGCGGTCAACGATGCGGCAGCCGCCGGCAGTGAGAAAACGATTCTCGATTTACCCGATGTGCCCGCTGGCACGCAGTGGCACATGGGCGGCGCATTGCGTTTCGGGCCCGATGGAAAGCTCTATGTCGCGGTTGGAAATCATGAAGACTTGCGGGAGCCCGGTGAACAGGGCAATTCCCAAAACCTTGGCAACCCGTTCGGGAAAATCTTGCGCATTAATGTTGACGGCACGATCCCGAACGACAATCCTTTTTTCAATAACGCCAGTGCTTACAAAGCCATATTCAATCTCGGTTTGCGCAACCCGTTCTCGTTCGACATACAGCGCGGCAGCGGCTTGATTTATATCAATGATGTCGGAGCCGGTTCCTACGAAGAAATAAATGCGGGCGTCGCCGGCGCGAATTATGGATGGCCTTTTGCGGAAGGAAGCTCGCCTGATCCGCGTTTTACCAACGCGACTTACCTTTATTCGCATAGCGAGGGTTGTGCCATTACCGGCGGCACTTTTTATAATCCGCCAGCGGCGCAATTTCCCGCGTCCTACGCCGGCAAATACTTTTTTGCGGATTTCTGTAGCGGGTGGATCCGCGTCCTGGATCCCGCCAATCCCGCCACACCGGCCGGATTCGCTACCGCGATCGGTAATCCGGTAGCCCTCGAGATCGCGCCTGATGGAAGCCTTTATTACCTGGCGCGCAACCAGGATGTCGGAACGCCGACCGAAGGCGCCGGCACCGTCGGCAAAATCATCTTTACCAATAGCCAGGCGCCGCGTATTACCGTGCATCCGAAAAGCCAGACGATTTTTCTCGGCAACCCGGTCACCTTTACTGTCGCGGCCGATGGCGCGAGCGGCTTTCAGTGGCAGCGCAACGGCGTCGATATTCCAGGCGCCACAGCGGGCAGTTATACCGTCGCCGCCACCACCTCCGGCGACAACCAGGCTTCCTTTACGGCGATAGCCCGCAATCCGTCCGGCGACACGATTACCAGCGCCGCACTGCTTACCATCACGACGAACCATCTGCCGACGGTCAGCATCGATCTACCGGCTGCGGCAAGCGGCTTTGCCATCGGCGATACAATCGCTTATTCCGGCACCGCCTCGGACCAGGAAGACGGCGCCTTGCCGCCGTCCGCGTTTACCTGGGCGATCGAGTTCCAGCATGACACGCATTCGCATCCGTTCCAGCCGCCCGCCAGCGGCTCGGCAAGCGGATCATTCAGCGTTCCGGATTTCGAATCGGACAACGCCAATACCTGGTTCCGGTTATATCTGTCGGTGAAAGATTCGGCCGGACAGACAGTCGTGGCAACACGCGACCTGTATCCGCGTAATCAGCTCAGTGACATGACGCCTGTCGGCGCGCCGATAAATGGGCTGGGGCCGATGGAAAAGAATAGCAGCAATGGCGGCGCCAGCGCGGGGGACGGCCGGACTATCGGACTTGACGGCATCCCCTATGCGAAGGGACTGGGCGTGCATGCGCCTTCCGAGCTGCGCTATAACCTGGGCGCGGCCTGTTCCGGTAATTTCATATCGGATGTCGGCGTGGATGACGAAGCCGGCAATCTCGGATCGGTGATATTCCAGGTTTTCGTGGATGGCGTGAAGGTGTTTGACAGCGGCCTGATGCGCGGCAGCGACATGCGCAAGGCGGTGAACGTCAGCGTTGGCGGCAAAAGAGAATTGCGCCTGGTCGTGACCGATGGTGCGGATGGAAACAATGCCGACCACGCAAGTTGGGGCGGCGCGCGCGTCACGGGTTGCGGCCAGCTTCCGCTGCCGGACGGTTCGGTCGCTCCTTCAGAGAATGGCGATCCCGGGCAAGGCGCCCCCGGCGGTGCAATGATCGCCTCGCCGGGCGGCGGGGGTGGCTGCAGCATCGGCGGCGACGGCCGGTTTGATCCGACCCTGTTGACGCTGCTGGCGGCTGCCCTCGGCATGCTGGCATGGCGCCGGCGCGGCAAACGCAGCGAAACGACCGACTCGTGACGGCTTTTCATGAACCGGAAGGCTTTTGATGTCCGGCGCATTGGCAAAAGACCTCGGCCTCGGCCTGGCGCCGTCATTCGCCGGCGATAGATCATTCTATCTGGCGCTGGGTGCCGCGCCATTGACGCTGGCCGTACTGACATGGGGCATGCCCGAATGGAGCAATGGCATCCGGCCGAGCATGCCGTTGCTGCTTTCCATGGTTCTCTGGCAGCCCATTATCGAAGAGTTGCTGTTTCGCGGCGTGATACAGGGGCAATTGATGCAGTGGCCAGGCGCGCGTCGCGGGATTGCCGGATTAAGCCTGGCAAACCTGATCACGACGCTTTTGTTCATGCTGGCGCACCTGGGTCAGCACTCGCCGCTGTGGGCTGCAGCAGTGCTGATGCCATCGCTGATATTCGGGCACTTTCGGGATCGGCATGGCGGAATTTTTCCAGGCCTTATCCTGCATGCGTTTTATAACGGCTGCTATCTGCTGGCCGGCGCACTGTTGAACGCGCCTTACATGGCCGCGAAAGGCTGACGCACTAACGCACCAGATGCGCCAGATGCACTTTACGGCCGGGGTTTGCTACTCGGCTTGTCATTCTGTTTATCAATAATTCCTTCAAGCCCGCCAATTCCGGCGCCAACCTCAATCGTGCTTTGAAGCCCCTTCGTGCTGCTGCAGCCGTTCATACTAAAAAAAATAAGCAAAGCTATTGCGCCGCTGAAAAATCGCTCAAACATTATTGTTGCCTTTACATGCCACGGTGAATCGCAATCAAAGAAGGCCTCTGTACCGCATTGCCGGTCTAACCATTTTACCCGAGCGTATGAGACAACCGGAATAAAACTGGCGCCACGCCAATTGAAAGGCGACAATTGGCTGTAAACTGGCGAATGAATCGTTCTTCCTCACGCTACGGCGTTCCTGTTACTGAACTTTCGGAAACATTACGGCGAACCTGAAAATGAATGATGACGATATTCCGGTAAAGACAGCGGACGGCATCGCAGAGATAAAAACGCGGGCGCGCCGCCTGGCATCCCGGGTCCGAACGGTCTTGCTGCTGGTCGACGGCATCAAATCGATAGCGGAATTAAAGAAGCTGATGCCAGCCTCTGGCGGCGCAGAACAGGCGCTGGCGATGCTGTACGATAATTGCCTGATCCAGTTTCCACACCGCGCAGACGAACCGCTTTCTTCCGCCTTACCGGAAGGTGCCAGCATTATCGAATTTCCGTCGACAGCGCCGACAGCGCCAACAGCATCAGCAGCAGCAGCAGCACCGGCGCAACTGCCCGCCAAAGCCGCCCTGGTGGAAGCGCCGGTGAGTTTGCCCTCGTCTACACGGCAACATCCGGCATCGGTACAGCCGGTATCCGCACTGCCGGCGTGGCAGCCGGTAGTGCCGGCAGACGGTCCGGTAGTCCCAGAACACCGTGCATTAAAGCAACTGACTGTGCTGGTCGCGCGGGCACATTTGGCCAATGCGCTCGATGAACATCTCGGCTTTGATGGTTACCTACTGAGGCAGGATGTAGTCGACTGTACTTCACGTGAGCAACTTGAATCGCTGTTCAGCAAGATAGAAGATAGCCTGATCGTGCCGCTAGGCAGCGTGGCGGCAGCTAGCGTGATCAAGCAAGCGCGCTCTATTTTTGACACGCCCAGGCCGAGACTACGGCCACCGCCGTCGTAATTCGCCAGAAGCGACTCATTTGTCGCTTTCCTTGTCTGGCTGCGTTGCAACATCGTTTTTATGTTCACCGGGCTTGGCCTTGATTTCATCGGTTCGGACAATTGCCTTCAAACGTTGAAGCCGGGCATGCCCTTCCGGGTCTTTTTTTGCCAACTGGCGTTCCCGCCAATTATAAAAAACCATGACGCCAAGCGTGGCCGCGACGCCGATCGCCAACTTACCCTTGTGCTCATTGATCAGGCTTTTGTTTTCTACCGGCTGTTCTACGCTATCGACGGAAGACGACGAATCAGTGCCGGAATTGTTGTTTGTCATAGTGACACTCCAGATAACGTCCAATCACAGGATGTGTAATCGCCATTGCAATTTCATTATGGAAATATCAACAGCGTGTATCTAAGGGAAATTAGATTAGTAATCGATTTTAAGAAGTGGTTCCGGAATTCAGTCGATTAATTGCCTAAACGCATCATGCCATGGTACAGCCTATATGATTGAGAGTGGGTACAATATGCCCGGCATTCCGTTCGGCCGTATCTTCGGTCTTATCACTGCCGAAGCCAGGGATTAGCCGCGCAACATGAAGCACGCGCGTTGCCCAAACAAGCCGACCGGATTTGTCCGGCCCGCGCGACCGGCGCCATCGACGACCAGAATAATCCAACCACTATCCCTTGATGAACGCACTTTACGACTTCGCCGCTTCACTGCCTCGCGCGCTCTACCTTACCGTCGCCATCGTCCTCTACCTTCTGATGCTTTACATGGGAACGCTGGAACCAGCGGTCGATGCCTTGCCGGGACGAGAAAACTGGAGCAAGGTCTATCATGTCGTTTTCTATTCCGGATTTGCCGGGCTGCTCTGGTTCGGCATGATGCGCGCATCGGTACCGTCAATTGCCACGCTAATTGCGTTCGCCGGCGCCATCGATGAAATCAACCAGTCGTTCCAGCCTTTTCGCGAAGCCCGTGTGACCGACGTCCTGATCGACATTGCAGCAGGACTGACGGCTGCCATCCTGCTTCATGCGCTGCGGCGGCGCGCTAAAAGTTAGGCTGCATTATGAAAATACTGCCGCCGGAATTTTATGCCCGCGACACCGCCTCGGTCGCGCAAGACCTGCTCGGCGCCACGCTGGTGCATCAGGTCGACGGCCTGAGACGAGCCGGCATTATTGTGGAAGTCGAAGCGTACCTGGGTCAGCATGACTTGGCCGCGCATTCCTCAAAAGGCATCACCAAACGGACCGGGATCATGTTTGGCCCCCCGGGCTTCGCCTATGTATATCTAATCTACGGCATATACCATTGCATGAATGTCGTGACCGAACCGGAAGGGCATGGGGCGGCGGTGCTGATTCGCGCGCTGCAACCGGTGCAGAATTTACCGGACAATACCCGCGGCCCCGGCTTGGTGTGCAAGGCAATGGGCATAGATCGCCGGCTGAATGGACACGATCTCTGCAGCGACGACTTCCATATCGCCGCGCCGGCATCGCGTCCTCCGGTCACGATCGTGCAACGGCCGCGCATCGGGGTCGCCTATGCGGCGGAGTGGGCGGACAAGCCACTGCGCTTTTATATCGAGGGCAATCCGTACGTGTCAAAAAAATAGGCTGCCCGGTTTCCTCTGCCGGCGTCTGCAACATTTCGAAACAACTTTCTTTCCTAAGCCGCGACATAATCTACATCAACTCCGCCGCAGATCAAAACGCCGGGGTGGGTCAGGCGTTTCAATATGAATAAGGCGTGCGCGCCGCAAAGCGATAACCTGTTGAGAGTTTTATGATTCCGTGGTCGAAGATAACGTTTTTAGGCGACAGCGTCGTCATGCTGCCGGCTGCGGCCGCAATCATCGTATGGCTGGTAGCGGGGCGCGCATGGCGCATGGCGTTCTGGTGGGGATTGCTGTTCACGACGGGCCTGGCTCTCGTCGCCATCACCAAAATCGCATTTATCGGATGGGGCATCGGGATCAGCGCGCTCGACTTTACCGGCATTAGCGGACATGCAATGCGGGCGGCAGCCGTGCTGCCGGTTATAGGCTGGCTGACGTTGCAGCGTTCCGCCGTACCGGCTCGCATGTTTGGCGTGACATTAGGACTTGCGCTCGGCGGGCTGGTGATGATCTCGAGGGTGGCGCTTGACTATCACTCCGTTTCGGAAGGCGTGGCCGGCTTTTTGCTCGGCACTGCGATCAGTCTTGGCTTCATCCGGGTTTCGGCCGGGCTGACCAAGCCGCGCTTGAACCGATGGCTGCTTGCATTCACACTGCTGGGATTATTCCCGACTTCGTACGCGGAACCGGCGCCGACCAATCAGTGGGTGCATGCCGTAGCGCTTTATCTTTCCGGACACGACTGTCCTTACGTACGCGGCTCGACCAGATTCGCCGAGCCCGCCCCGCCCAAAGCCTGCCGAACCTAGAGCGGAGTGCGGAGGCCTGTACGGGCCAATCTCGAGCCTGCGATGCTCAGCGTACGAAAGTACGCTTGCGCTTCTCGGCCCGACCTTGACTCCGTACAGACGTCCGCAACCCGCTCTAGTACCTCATCCGGAGCGCTTCCGGCTGCCGGGTCTTACTTGGTCTTGAATGACCAGCTACGGCTGACCGGAACGCCGTCCACGGTGCCTGTAAATTGCGCGTCGTAAGTGGTTCCCGATGCCAGCACATCGACCGGAATGATAGCCGCCGCCGAGGTCGGCGTGTGCACATCGGACCGGCTGGCCAGCGTGATCACATTGACGGGTGCTCCGCCGCGCGCCTGCAAGGTGAAGCTTTGCAAATTGATTTCCGAGGTGATGTCCGCGTGTATACTGATTGGGAAACCGACCTCATTCTTGTTTGGAACCGGGTCCGGCGACTCCCGGTCGCTATAAAAATTGACCGGCACGTTCTGCTGGTTAGCGGCTGGATAAGTGATAACGCCGCCACGTCCGAGCCCCGGGCCAAGACCGTCAGCGGCAAAATTGGTGGTGAAATAGGTGTATCCGCCGGATACGGTTGCGCTGCCGCCGCCCACTTCCTTGAACATCGGCTCGAAGATCACGAAGCGATGGTAAATCGCCGTAATCAAATCCTCCGCAGCGTTGAAACCGGAGGTGTCTCCGGTCGCCGATATCACTTCACCAAAAGCGTAACGGGGTTGCGTAAACCTATACCCGGCCGCACGAAAACGATCGGTCGCGGCATCAAGGTCATAAAGATTCACACCGGTGAACCCCGGGTTACCCTGGATTTCATCGTGGGTGATGACGTTGTTCAGTTTCTGATAATTCGAATGTGCCAATGCCGCCGTATCAAGCAGGCCATTGCGTTCCACCGCCGTCAGGCCGATTTGCTGGCGGCGGTAGTTGAACCAGTTGAGCCCATCAGTGGCGGTGTTGCCGGTGAATCGCGGCGCATTCGGTTCCTGTGCCAACGCGACCTGCGTCGTCGGGACGGTAGCCGTTGCTCCGGCGGCTGAAGCGCCGCCGTTGCCGCTGACACTGCCGCCGCTGTTACTGCCGCTGTCGCCGCCGCCGCCGCATCCCGCCATCAATGCGGAAACCAGCAATGCACCTAAACCAGGCGCCCAACATGTTGATCGTGCCATGAAATACCTTTGTGCAGATTATAAATAGGGAAAATACAGCAGCCCGGGACCGTTAATTAAATTGATTTTACGCCCGGGCACAAACCCCGATTAGACGCGATGTTTCGGAATCCGTTTCAATCGTGCGCAAAAAAAGCCATGTTATTAGTTCTTTTCATAGTCCTTCTATAAATGAACCGATCGATCAAACAATTAAAACGCACGCTTGCTTGCACGGCACCGTCCGGCCGAACAAGTTCATCATGTGATTTGCGCTGCACGCACGGTGATCTCGCAGTAACAAGAAGCCTGTTCCCGGATCGGAGTCTTGACTATTCGACCATCAACACCGTCGGAAGACTCCGGCTGCCTTGTCTTTGTGTACCGCGTCCCATTTGAACACTTGCCCGTTCATGGCAACGTAGACATCCGGCGCCAGCGTCTGCGCGACACCGAATGCAAAACCGAAATTGAATAAGGCATCGGAGTTGGCGATCTCGTAAGGGATCATTGCGCCGGTCAGCACGACTGTTTTGCCAAGACCGGCCCGGCCCAGCACTTCAGCGGTATCGCGCATGGTGTCGGTGCCATGCACGATGACGATATGCTGCTCGGCCGCCTGCCGGCATGATGAAAGTATGCGCTGCCGGTCCATATCCTGCATGTCCAGTGAATCAAGCAATGGCAACTCTTCGAGCTGTACCGGTGCGGTAATACGCGATCGCCCGATCACGGCGGCCAGGCTGCTGTTCGTGAAACCCAGATTGCCGCTAATCTCGTCATAATGTTTGTCAAAAGTGCCACCGGTGGCGATAACGCGAGTAGTCATATACGAGCGATGTCATGGAGTCAGGCTGCCATAATAACGCGGGCCCGCAGTACGGTGCTTTTCAAGGCATTTTCGAGCGCCCGAATTTTTTCTGGATCTGTGGATATAAAATGAAATTCCATAGTCCAAGAACGCTGTGCCCTGCATTGCATGTGTGTAATTTTCACGTCGAAATTGGTTGCCAGAACGCCGCCAATTACCGCTACACTTAAGTCTGCTTTTTTCTCAAACTCGTTCTCATACTTGCTTACTGATGAAACCTGTTGCTCCAGGAACCGTTATCTTCCATCGCTATCGCGGCTATGGCGTAATCACCTCTGTTAACCTAACGACAGGGTGGGTTTCCGCGCGCTTCGGAAACGAAGGCCGCACGCTGGACCTGAACCTGTCTTCCGACCAGGTGCAGCATGCGGATGGAGAAGCCATCCTGTTTCGCCGGGCGCCGCCCGACCGGATGCCGCAGGCGCGGCTGATGGCGATGATGCGCGAATTGCATCGCGCCGGCTACCAGCGCCTCTATCTGTATAGCTGGCCCAAGCCGTCCGGCCTGCACTGGCGCTGGCACTTGTTTACCGGGCCGCGCAACTGGATGCAGCGCGCATGGCGCGAAGGCTGGTACGGTTCAGGCGCCGACTACACCCTCAATCCGGTGATGGGCTGGGGCGACGCCCCGGGCGCCAGCGCGCAAGAGCTGTCAAGCACGCTGGCAAAGTTCGATCCGCAAGGACTGGCGCAGGCGCTCGGCCGCGACGAGGACCATACGGCATGGTTTGATTCAATATGCGAAGCGTTATTGCCAGACTATACATTCAGCCTGGGTTGGGATCATCGCGATGGTCCACAACCGGAAGGCTTGCCGGTCATCCCGGTACGCCGCGGCGTACCCGAATACGCCGGGCCATCGTTACCGTGGCCTCCCGGCTGGGCGCGTTTGTGGAGCACGGCCAGGACCGACCTGGTGGTCAGAAAAACGCGCGCCGGCGTTCCGTCGGACGCCGATCGCTAAAGCCCACAGCCGCTGCCGGCGCGGCGACGCGCCGCTTTTCACCGCCTCCGCGCGGTCTCCCCACCGTCTTCACGCAGTCTTCACGGCGGCGCGCCGCAGCGCCATGCCGGACGCTACCCGCGACACTGCCATCGCCACCACCATCAGCGCACTGCCGACCAGCGACAGTTCCGCGGTGCCGCGGGTAGCGACGAGCGCGCCGCCGGACAATGCGCCGAACGCCTGTCCAAGATAGATCGCGGAGGAATTGAGCGCTATCGATGCCGACGCCAGCTGCGGGGCCAGATCGATCAGCCGGGCCTGCTGCGAGCTATTGACCGCGAAACCGCCGGCTCCAAACAGCAAGGCCAAGGCCAGCGTGATCGGCAGCGAGCCCCGCGTGAAGGGCCACAAGGCCATTGCCAGCGCCATGCACGCCATCGATATCATGCCGACCCGTGCGGTGCCGACCCGGTCCATGACGCGGCTGCCGATGATATTCCCGACTACTCCGGTGAGTCCGAAAGCGGCGAACACCAGGCTGATCATGGGCGGCGTAGCGCCGATAAAATCCTTCAGCATCAGCGCCAGGTAGGTTGTCACCGTAAACATTCCGGCCGCCTGAATGGCGGTGACGGAGATCGCGAGCAAAAGTGCGGGGTTGGAGAACAGCGATTTCCAGGCGACCCGGTCCATTTTCGCAACATACAGCCGGCCCGGAATCTGCGTCCAGACCCACGCGGCAAACAGCGCCGAAAGTGCGCCTACGATCGCCATGGTTGGACGCCAGCCAAGGTGCGCGCCGAGGTATGCCCCGACCGGCATGCCGATCACTGCGGAAATCGACCAGCCTAGAAATACCAGGCCGATCGCCTTGCCGCGCTGTTGGGCCGGCACCAGTAAACTCGCGGTCGCGGCCGCCTGGGAAGTAAATAATGCGGCACCGATTGCGGTTGCGATCCGGACCGCGAGCAGCATACCGTAACCGGGCGATAGCGCCGCCAGAAAATGGGTGAGGGCATACAGCACCAATGCCGCGGTGAGCAGCTTGCGGCGTTCTATCGCGCTGGTCCAGCCCGCCAGAAACGGGCCGCACACGCAAATCGTCAGTGCAAATGCCGATATGATGACGCCGATCGCCGCTGGGCTGACCGCGAGGTCCGCGCTTAATTCATTCAACATTCCCGGCACGATCATTGCGCCGGTGCCGATGGCAAAATTGCCTAAGGTAAGTGACCACAGTTTTCTTTTCATGCAGCATATTCCGCGATGCGGCCTTAACATGCGCCGCGCGCACGATTGCTCCGATCGTGTTCTACCTTATTTAATCAAGGGAGTCGTGCGCGACGCGCCCTGAAGGATGCACTATCGCGATCATCCGTCCTGCGCCACACCCGGCAACTTATTTCAGGGCATCCGGGTTCAACACATTTTTCGGTGTGCCGTTCGCAAAATCGATCAGATTCTGAAATGCCGACCTGAAGTACAACTCGTAGCTATTCTTTTCGACATACCCGAGGTGCGGCGTGGCCAGGACGTTTTCCATCCGCAGCAAGGGCGAGTCGGCCGGCAGCGGTTCGGTCTCGAACACATCAATCGCCGCATATCCCGGCCGTCCGCCGCGCAGCGCTGTCTCAAGCGCGCCCGGTTCGACCAGTTCGGCGCGGCTGGTATTGACGAACAGCGCGCCCGGCTTCATGCGCGCGAGGTCGGCGGCCGAAA
>JAQGMO010000363.1 GCA_028292315.1 Herminiimonas sp.
AAGAATAGAAAGGCAGGGAGCGCATATCGACATAACGACAATCTGGTATCTGATTGTAGGCGCGTTGCTGATATCGATGGGGTTGATGGAGTCGATATTGCAGCGTCTGCCCTTGAGTCCCGCCATGTTCTATCTTCCGATCGGCTATGCGCTGGGACCGGCGGGCTTCGGACTGCTCAATATCGATATCCGGGAACACGCGGAGCCGCTGACCATCATCGCCGAAATCGCCCTGCTGATTTCACTCTTTACGGTCGGGCTCAAGATTCGCGTGCCGCTGCGGGATACGATCTGGTATATGCCGCTGCGGCTGGGATTCGCCGCGATGGTGATCACTATCGCGCTGCTGACGCTGCTTGGTGTCTATCTGCTGAAGCTGCCGCTTGGCGCCGCGGTGCTGCTGGCAGCAATCCTTGCCCCGACCGATCCGATTCTGGCGTCCGATGTGCAGATCCAGGATGTGGGCGACCGCGACAGGATACGCTTCAGCCTGTCCGCCGAAGGCGGCATGAACGACGGCACCACTTTTCCATTTGTCATGCTCGGCCTGGCCTTGCTGGCGGTGCCGGAGGCGCGACCGTATGCGAGCGGCTGGGGCGTGCTGCTTTCGCTGTGGGGCATTATCGCCGGGTTGGCCAGCGGCTGGGTGATGGGGTGGGCGGTCGGAAGGCTGGTGGTCTACCTGCGGCATCATCACCAGACGGCGCTCGGCATGGAAGAGTTTTTGACGCTTGGCCTGATCGCATTGTCATATGGCGTCGCGCACCTGGTAGGCGGCATCGGCTTCGTTGCGGTCTTTGCGACAGGCGTCGCGGTCCGGCAGATCGAATCGGCGACGAGCGGTCCGAAAACGCCGGAAGCCATCATCGCGACGGCTGCGGCCGGCAACCCTGAAGAGATCGCCACCGGTCCCGATACCGCGCCGGCCTACATGACCGAGATGGTGCTCGGTTTCAACAAGCAGCTTGAACACATCGCCGAGTTTGTCATGGTCTTGCTGCTCGGCGTCCTGCTGTCCGGCAGCGGCTTTTCGTACGAGGGAGTGATTGTGGCGGTCGTGCTGTTCGTCGTGGTGCGCCCTCTGTCGGTGACCTTGTCGCTGTTTGGCGCGCGCCGCACGCGCCTGCAGCACGGCCTGATGGCCTGGTTTGGCATCCGCGGTGTCGGTTCAATGTATTACCTGTTGTTCGCCTTGCAGTATCACTGGTTGCCCGATCAGAACGGGCGTATTGTTTCGCTGGTCCTGACGGTGATTGCCTTGTCGGTCGTGATTCATGGCATTTCCTCTACGCCACTGATGGATTTATATTATCGGCGTACGCGCCGCAAAACCGTTTTATAAGGAAGGGAGAAGAAGCACTATGTTGACCGATGCAATCGGGTGGATCAGCGCGATCATCCTGATTCTGACCATCTCGCGCCAGGTGTACACGCAATGGCGCACCAGGAGCACTTCGGGAGTATCGCATTGGCTGTTCATCGGGCAAGTGGCCGCATCGACCGGCTTTGTCATTTATAGTTACCTGGTGGAAAACTGGGTTTTTGTCGCAGCCAATGCCTTTATTCTGTTGACCGCCGTAGTGGGGCAAGCCGTTTACCTGCGTAACAAGCGTGTTGAAAAAAGTGGAAAGCAAGCGCCGGCAGGGGCTGAACGGGCCTGACCGACTCGACCGGAGCAACCGAACCAACCGACCCAATGTTTCCCGACACGTAAGTCTTTGCGCGATGTCAAACGTTCAAATGCCGGATGTCCTACACTTCGTATTGTCATTACACAACATTCCAGTAACATCCAGTAACGTTTTAGCACAACAGGAACCGGCCATGAACCAACCAGAGACCCCATTCGAGACAGCCAGTTACGAACTCAACCAATTCCGCGAGCGGCGTATGGCCGACCGGCGTTTCAGTGTCCGGACTTCCGCGGACCGCCGCATGAATCAGCCGCTTGAGAAAGATGAGGAATTGCCGGAAGCAACACCGGAAATCCGCGAAATCAATTAGGAAGTCGTCAGGCGCGCGCGCAGTGACAAGGCATTCGGCACTGCCGCGCCGTTCGCAGTATTATCAAAAATGCACCACGCTTGCTGGCCGGCCGCAGCGGCAGCCGCAAGCGATACAGCGACTGCGGCAAGGGTCTCTTCAGGGTAAGAAGATCGATAGATATCCGGGGAGCCGTGCAAGCGGACATACACGATTTCCGGGCGGGTATCGGTGGCGGCAGGATTGACAACCACCGGATCGGCTTCGGCGTAAGCAACGCCGGCACGTGCCAGCACGGCGCCGGCAGCCGCATTTCCCCAGGTCGCATGGCGAGGTTCACACACCACAGGCAGCGTGACGCGGGTGCGCAGCAGGGCAAAGAAGTGCGACACGATTTCTTCATCGAATTGCAGGCTGGGTGGAAGCTGCACCAGCAGGCAGCCCAGTTTCTGTTCCAGGTTGCCGGCTTCGGCAAGGAACCGGTCCAGCAATGCTTCACTGTCCTTCAGCCGCGCCTGGTGGGTGATCGTGCGCGGCACTTTTACTGAAAAGCGGAAATCATCGGGAACGCTGTCGCGCCAGCGCGCATAGGTATCGGGCCGATGCGGACGATAAAACGATGTATTGATTTCCACGCAATTGAAGACGGCCCCGTAACGCTCGAGATGACTGCCCTGCGCCGGAAAGCTGGCGCCTGCGGCACTCGGCACGCTCCAGCCGGCGCAGCCGATCAATATTTTTCCCGACATACTCTTTTCCCCATGTCCACGAATAATCAAGCATAAGCGCATGGCTATCCAAGCCACAATATTAGAAGCAATAAACATGCTTATTCGACGTCAAAGAACCGCAGGATTGCATGATTAAAGATTGAGGCGCCCTCCGATTTCAGTTAGCTTTTTAACCCTTGGCAGCGATGACACCGGCAGGCAAGGGGAACCATGAGCGGCATTCGAATCCAGCACGTAATTGGAATAGAGATGCTGCTTGCGCTGCTAACGAGCATGCCTGGCTGCCAGAAAAAAGATGCGGCGCCGCCACAGATGCCGCCGCTGCCGGTGTCCGTGATCAAGGTGGGGCAAATCCCGGTGACCTTGTCTCAAGAGTATCCCGCGCAAACGGAAGCGGTCGACCCGGTAGAAATCCGGGCCCGTGTCGGCGGCATCTTGCAACGCCAGGCATTCAGTGACGGCGCGCGCGTCAAAAAGGGCGACCTGTTGTTCATTCTCGATCAGCAGCCGTTCATCGCGGCCCTGGCCCAGGCCAGGGCCGCGCTCGCCCAGGCCGAGGCGGCATGGTCGAATTCGAAACAGAACCTGGCGCGCCTGCGGCCGCTGGTCGCCGACGAGGCGATCAGCCAGCAGGATCTGGATTCGGCGGTCGCCAGGGAGCGCGCCGATGCCGCGAGTGTCGAGGCGGGCAAGGCACAGGTGAAACAGGCGCAGTTGAACCTTGACTATACGACGATCCGCGCGCCGCGCGAGGGCAATATCAGCAAAGCATTAATCAAGTCGGGCGGCCTGGTCAACGCCTCCACCACGCTGCTCACCACCCTCTATTCCGTCGATCCCATGTATGTCAGCTTTACCATCAGCGAAAGCGATCTGATCACGCTGAAACGGCAGATCGGCGCGCGTGCGGCGAATGATAGCCAGCCGTCGACCACGATCAGGCTGATCGACGGAAGCGACTACAAATATCCCGGCAAGCTCAGTTTTGTGGACGCCGCGGTAGTTC
>JAQGMO010000001.1 GCA_028292315.1 Herminiimonas sp.
ATGTGAATCGTAGCGCTACCATGAAGGTATCAAAGAGAAGTCCACCCCATTGATAAACGTGCCGTCTGACGATACCGTAATCATGTGCATGCCTGTATCAGTCAGATTCAGGCGCTTCAACTGTTCCCGCGAGATGCGCAGCAGGTAATTCCCGGGGGGTACCGCCGGCACAATGTAATAGCCGTCGGAAGCCGTCCTGGTCTGCGCGATCACCTTGCGCCCGGCATCGACCAGTTCAAGTGAAACATCACCTACTCCGCGTTTCACGTCATTTTCCACCAGGTACACCGTCCCATCAATTTCACCCGTCATGATGACTGGAAAATCCAGTTCGGTTACCTTTCCGGGGCGGGGAACCACGCGGACGCCTTTTTTCTGCGTCATCCACTGCGGATCTTCCAGGGATCCGGTATCGACTGCAATATCAACATTCTGCTTGACCGGCAAGCGGCTCAGATAGGCAATCCCCGCTTCATCCGTGCGAGCCTGATGGGTGCCGCCATTGATAGTGAAGCTGACGCCCTTGATCGGCTCGTCGCCGGCATCCATCACACCGTCCAGGTTTTTATCCACGAAAACGCGCATGGAAGCTGCGCCGGCGCCCGCCATTGGCTGCGCGTCGAACAGCCACGCTGATTGCCGCGGCTCCTTCCCCATGGCCATGAATAGCTGCACGCCAGCGGCAACCGTGCCGCGGCTTGAATAGCTCGCGCTGACACCCCATCCGTAACTCCCCAGACTCTTGTTCAATGCGGCGGCATACAGCATTTCGGCGTTGGAAAACAAGCGCGCCACACCCAGATTCAAAAGATAGCCGGCTGCCAGGCTTTTGTCTGCGGAGAGTGCCATGGTGGCCAACCTGGTTTCAGGTTTAAGAGTGTAATTCACCTGGCCGCTCAAACCAATGCCGGCGATCCTGCGGCTGAACTGAAAGGCGCCATTGGCCGATTTTGCGCCGCCCAATGATTGCCAGCGCAAAGAGTTGCTCATCGCAATGCCGTACTGATACGTCGAAACACGGCCAGCCAGTTCGATATTGTCGGCACCCGATTGCAAACGATCGCGTTTCGCCTCCAATGTCAGCGGCAGACGTGGCAGGAAGTCCAAAGGAATCGCGCCATCGATACGAATTTTGTCGCGCGTACGCACCGGATCGCCACTCGGCAAAAACAAGTCGCTGGTGAAATCATGCAAGTATGCGCGGCTGACACCGATGGACATGCCGCCGACGCGCGTCCTTAACGTCATTTCAGACAGCGATCCGCCATTTTGCGATCTGGCCAGGTCGCTGCTGATGATGAATGATCGCCAAAAGGTGCGCAGTCCCAGATTCGCATAGCGCTGCTCTGTCCCTGCTACCGGCAGTCTCACCAAACCGCCAGTAGCAGACAGATAGCGATTAAGGCCCACGTCGAATTGCGCCACCGAGCGCGCCCGTCCCGCTTTATCGCGGTGCTCGGTGATGTTGTAATAAAATTCCCCCGGCGCGGTAACCGATTGTTCCAGCGAGAAGCTTTGCCGTTCCACCCGCGACTGGCCCAGCGGCCCGTGAAACACCAGGCGGAATTCATTCGGTCCATATATCAACGGCAGATCGTCAAAGTTGTACTTGCCATCCGGGCGCGACTGTTGAAAGCCTACCAGCGCATCGTTGAAATACAGTTCCACGTCCCAGCCGGGAGGAAGATTTCCCTGCAAGCTGTGCCGGTCGAAGCTGGTTGGCTGGGAGAGCGGCCGATTGCTTAGCGTCAAACCATTTCCGGTCGCGCTGGTAAGAGCAATATTGGCAACGCCAGGTACCGGCACGCTGCCCAACTCAAACGTACGGGCATGCAGCGGACCCAGCAGGCCGGCGTCAGGGTCGTGACGTCCGAGAGTGAAGCGCAGGTCCGGCGAGGGGTTTCGCTTGCTGCTGCTCACAAACAGGGAAGACTCCATGCCGAGCAAGTCGCCGGTCAAATACGCAGTATAGGCGGCATTGACTTGCGCGCTGCCATTGCCATGACGCACGTCAACGCCTAGCGTCTGATCGATAAATGGCACTCCCAGCATTTGAACAGGGGAATCGTCGCGCGGGAAGCCTGGATCCACATATCCGGCGCGCGAGCCGGCTTGCTTGCCGCGGTCCTGTCGTTCGAGGCGCGATTGCAAGGGAAGCCGTTCGCGCGGACGCACGCGCAACGACAGGCTCGACAAGTCAATGTCGAGATCCAGCGGCAGCCAGCGCGCAATCAGTCGGCTTGCCACATAAATGTCGTCCGCCTGGACCCTGACCAAGGCCGGATCCAGCGCTTCGGTCCTGTCTCCCACTGTTACCGACGACTGCGCCAGATTCAGGCTGAACCCGCGATCCTCGCTAAGCACGTAGCCGGCCGCACTGCCCTGTTCAGGCTGCGCTCTGATCGCGATGGTAAGCAATCTGGACAGCTCGGACAGTGGCAGAAATATGTCATTTCCATATTGATAAGCGGTGACAGCGTCCGATAGCACGCGCTGGTCCAGGCGCACCTCCAGCAACAGCAAGTTCGGTTCGATCATTTGCTGCCGGGCAGTCACCGGTTGTGCATTGACAACTGGCGCGATCACGGGAACCAACATGGCAAATGAGAGCTGCCAGAGCAGTGTGCTTTTGAATGACGGCATGTAGGCTTGTGCGAAATGTGGGAACGGCAAAACGCACTGAATCTTTATTGCGAATGCAACTCGGTAGGCGATGCCCGGCGAGAAAAGCGGCGTTGATTGCCCGCTCCTCTCGACCGGACCTAACTATCGCGACAAGGCATCAGGGCAGGGTAATGGCGGCCTCAGCCAGCAACTTGCCACCCGCTTCAGGCCGTTCCCGATACGTCACGCGTAACGTGCCACGGCTTAGCGCCAGGCCGGATGGCGGCTGCAGCACCAGCTTCGCGCGGCGCAACGGGTTGGGGCTGTAGACAGCCACGCCACCGGCCTTCGCGATGACCTGCTCGGTCCCCCCTTGCGGAGCGAAGCTTACGGCCAGATCGCCATATACCGAACGGTTGCCGCTGCGATCCAGTTGCAACGAAAGAATCTGCGCTTGATCGGCGCTGGGCTTTTGCAGTTCGAGATGCGACAAAGTGACGTTTGCGGCAGTTTCGCCATGGCGCACGATGACTGGAATGGAAGCGCCTATTAACGCAGTGAGCGTGACCCCGATTTCCTTTTCGCCTTGCGGTGCCTGTGATTCAATGCTGGCCGCGCCCTTGGGCTCGGGCAGCTTATCGAATTGCAGGTGCGATCGATATTCGCCGGGGGCGAGGTCGGCCGGTTTGCGCAGCATGATGCGTACTGTTTGACCCACGCCTGGCGCAAGCGTTATCTGACGCGGTGAATAGCGCAGCAGGCTATCGGCAAATTGCTCTCCCGGCGCAGGGCTATCGATCGCTGAAAATTCGCCGGTCTCGCTCATGCGCCGGTTCACCAGGCTGATGCGATAGGTCGCAGCTTCCGTGCCATTGTTGATGAGTTCGAGTTGCGCGGCGCGCTGATTTTTTTCGAGCACGATACGGGTCGGATGCAGCATGAGATCGGCTAACGCATGGTGCTGTGGCAGCAGCATGAGCAATCCGAGCAGCAGCCGGCAGTGCTTTTTCATGTTGCAGGCGGCCAGCATGGGATGCGTAAAAAAACGAGCGATTCGACACCTGGCTGAAGCAGGAAAAAACATCTCTAAATTCCTTTTGCGTATTAATGTTAAT
>JAQGMO010000033.1 GCA_028292315.1 Herminiimonas sp.
TGATGATCAGCTCGCGGATAGCAAAGCGTTCGATTGCCTAACCATGGCCGAAAAACGAACGAACTATGCCGATCAGTCCGATCAGGATCAGCAGTGAACCGAGTATGGTGGGGAAGTATGCCGGCCCCATCCTTGCAGCCGCGCCCAATGAATAATTGCGCGCAATCAGGACAGCGGCCAGCCCGGTTAAAAGAAAAATAATCCCGGTCCAGAAATTCTTGGGATGTCGTATGAGTGAAAGCAAGGCTAGTCTCCTGAGGGGTTTGTCCAGTACTTATTATTTTGGCAAGTAAGTACCTGCGAAACCGAGCTTACTCGCACAAGCTTTCGCGAAGCTGTCACGGGCGCCTGCGAGGCCGCCCGCGTCGAAGTCATGAAAAGGACTGCGCCGGCGCGGATTTGAATGTTATCTTGACCCGGGTTCCATGTCCGCCGTCGCCGGGCTCAGCCAGCACCACGGCGTCATGCAGTTGCGAAATTTCCTTTACGAT
The DNA here is from genome assembly GCA_028292315.1 of Herminiimonas sp. Lineage (GTDB taxonomy): Bacteria > Pseudomonadota > Gammaproteobacteria > Burkholderiales > Burkholderiaceae_D > JAQGMO01. Next base: position 492 of record JAQGMO010000033.1, read on the forward strand.
AGCCAGCCCGAGCCCGCACCCGCGCCCGCCGCTTCCGGGCAGCCGGAAGAAACGCTCGAATACCTTTTCGCGTGCCTCCGGCGGTATGCCCGGACCGTCATCTTCGACAAACAGGATAGCGGCCGGGGCCGCCGCTACGCCGACGGTAACGCGGCCGCCGTCATAGTTATACTGAAGCGCGTTATCAATCAGGTTGCCAAGCAGTTCCTTCAGCATCTGTGCTTCGCCAAAGACCGGCGCGCCGGTCTCGGGTCCGGTATAACCGAGGTCGACGCCGCGCGTCAGGGCAATCGGGACCCATTCCGTCGTCACTTCGCGCGCAACGCGTGCGAGGTCGATCGGAGCAAAGCGCTGCCGCGCCTCGGAGGCCGGGTCAGCCCTGGCCAGGGTAAGAAGCTGGTGGGTAACGTGGGTAATCCGGGTTATTGAAGCGTTTACCCGGCGCAGCGCTTCCGCACGCGCATCCGGGTCATTTTCGCGGGAAGCGCGTTCGGCCTGGATCTGAAGCGCCGACAATGGCGTGCGCAATTGATGGGAGGCGTCCGCGATAAAGCGTTTTTGCGCTGCCTGAGTCGCTTCCAGCCGCGTCAGCAAATCATTGAGCGAATGAACCAGGGGCCGCACTTCCTGGGGCACGTCGGCCAGCAGGGGGCCGAGATCGGCCGGCGTACGCGCCATGATTTCTTCCGCGAGCTTGGCAAGCGGCTGCAGGCCGCTTCGGATGCCGGCCCAGATCAGCAAGGATGCGGCGCCGGCCAGCAGCGCCTGGTAAACCAATACCTCTAACAGGATTTCCTTTGCCAGGATATTGCGCTTGGCGCTGGTCTCGGCAACGCGGACCGTGACTGCTTCGGCGCCGCCCGGTGCCGGGAGCCGCAGGACGACGATCCTTACCGTACGGCCGTCGATCATCCCGTCATAGTAGGCCGGCGACATTCCGGACCGCAGTGCGGCCGGCAATTCCGGCAAGCCGTCAAAGCCATAAATCGGCTCCCCGGCCGCGCCGGTTACGGCGTAATAAATACGATCTATATCGTCCCATTCAAACATTTCAATCGCGGCCTGGGGGAGCGTCACTTTAGGAGAACCGTCGATCCACCGGACCTGATGCGCCAGGGCGCGCGCGGAGTCATACATCCACCGGTCATAGGCAAGATTGGCGAAGTGCAGGCCAATTGAGTAAGCAAGGATACCGGCTACCGCAACCAGCACCAGCACCGGCCACAACAGCCGGGTAACGAGCTGGCGCCGCAGGCTAAACCGGGCGTTCAAGCTCATCCTTGCGATCTTCGAGAAGATAGCCGAGCCCGCGCACCACACGCAGCGAGACGCCCGCCGGCTCGATCTTCTTGCGGACCCGGCTGACATAAACTTCCACTACTTCCAGGTTGGCGTCGCTGTTCCAGTCATAAAGCCGTTGGAACAGATTTTCCTTCGACACCACTTTGCCGCGCCGTTCAATCAGGAAGGCAAGAACCTGGTATTCCTTGCGGGTCAATTCCAGCGGCGCGGCGTCGGATAAAATCCTTTGTCCTATGGTGTCCAGAGTCAGGCGTCCGCACCGCACCAGGGACTCTTGCCCCCGCAGGCGCCTGGTCAGCGCGCGCAGCCGGGCTTCCAGTTCCTTCAGCACGAACGGCTTGGTGAGATAGTCGTCCGCGCCGAGGTCAAGACCATGGATGCGGCTGGCGGTGTCGTCGCGCGCCGTCAGCATCAGGACCAGGATCGGCGAACCCTTGGCCCGAAGCCTCTTCAAGACCTCAAAGCCATCGCGCCGCGGCAAGCCGACGTCGAGCACCATCAGGTCGTACCGGACATGTTGCAAGGCCACTTCGGCAGCTTCGCCGCTCACCACGCAGTCTACGGCATAGTCGGATTGGCGCAGCGCGTTGGCAAGTCCATCCGCCAGATCCGCATCGTCTTCCACTAGTAAGAGTCTCACTACTTGTATTCTCCGGTACCCAGGACGGATTCCTGATATTTTGTACCGCTTCCTGTCGTCAAATAATTGTAACACCCGGTCTCGGCCGTCACGCGGTTTTCGCGGCACGATCCGAACCGGGGCGACTTCGCGCGACGCTGATTTTCTGTCAGCATTCAAGCTGCCGCGCCCGCCACGCTGCCCGCGCAGTCACCTTAGTGATACAGTAGCGCTCTTTGGCGGCTCGTACGGATCTGATGAAGTTTTTATTGTTTTCGCATTTTCCATTGCGCAGGCAGCTCGGTATTTTCCTGGGCTGCACCATGCTATTACTCTGGTCGTTTATCGCGTTTGATCTTCATCGCCTGTCTAAGATGACCGAGGAAGTGGGGAATGCCGAAACCCGCACCCTGGTCCGCGCTTTCGCCGAGGAAGTCAACTCTTCCGTCAACTCGATCGATCACACATTGATCGACCTGCGCGACCAATGGCAATACGGACCCGCGAATTTTTCCGCTACCGTAGCGCGCCGCCAGGCTTACCTGGAGCGCAACGTGGCATTCCAGGTTGCGATCATCGACGCCAGGGGCATGCTGGCATTTTCCAGTGTCACCCCACAACCGGAGACGGTCGATCTCAACGACCGCGAACACTTCCGCATACATCGCGAGCGTGGCGGCGATGCGCTATTCATCAGCAAGCCGGTGCTGGGCCGGGTTTCGCAGCGCTGGTCGATCCAGTTCACGCGGCCGCTGCAAGACGAGGAAGGCCGGTTTTCCGGCGTGATCGTGCTATCGGTGTCGCCCGAATATTTTTCGCGGTTTTACAATACCATCGATCTCGGGGCCGACAGTTCGATCACGCTGGTGCGTGAAGGCGGAGAAATCCTTGCGCGCTCGCCGAATCCGGAACTGGCAATGGGGAAGTCGCTGGTCGGCGCGCCATTCCTGGCCTCCGGGATACCTGGCAGTGGTTTATTTAAAGAGCGCTCGCAAATCGATGGGCTCGACAGACTGTATGGCTGGCGTAAATTGCCAAAAGGGAAACTCATGGTGGTAATCGGCCGATCGATCGATGCCCTATATGCCCCTTACCGGCAGCAGCGCAATATTTATCTCGGTGCTGGCGCCGCGGTATCCGTGCTGCTTTGCCTGATCGGGTATTTTCTTTTGTCCGGCTTGCGGCAGCGCGCTCGCGCGGCGGCATCGCTGGCGGAGAGCGAGGGGCGCTGGAAATTCGCGCTCGAAGGATCCGGCGACGGGGTGTGGGACTGGAACATCCGGAAAGGCGAGGTGCAGTATTCGCGGCAATGGAAGGAAATGCTGGGATATGCGGATCACGAGATCGGCCATGATATCAGCGAATGGCGTACCCGTATTCATCCGGACGACTTTACCAGGGCGACAGCCGTATTGCAGGCGTATCTGGACGGCGAGTCGGAGACCTTCGTTCTTGAGCATCGGCTGCGCAGCAAGCAGGACGGCTGGAAATGGATCCTGGCGCGCGGCATGCTGGTAGGCCGCGGCATCGATAGCGAGCCGGTACGCATGGTCGGCACGCATACCGACATGACCACGCGCAAACTAGGCGAGGAAGCATTGCGGCAGTCGCACGAGAAAATCGCGGCGGAACAGCAGCGCGTGAAAATATTGCTGGAAAACTCGCATGATGCGTTCGTGGCAATCGATACAGAAAACCTGATCACGGACTGGAACACCAAGGCGGAACGCATGTTCGGGTGGAGCGTGGCGGAAGCAATCGGACAAGACCTCGCTACATTGATCGTTCCTCCTGAATTACAGCGTGCGCATCGTGACGGATTTCGGCGGTTTGTCGCGAGCGGCACCGGCAAGGTCATCAACAGCGTGATTGAGCTGGAGGCCATGCATCGAAGCGGCAGGCGCATTCCGGTCGAACTTGCGGTGGCAGGCTACCATAACGGCAACGGCTATGCGGCCAATGCTTTTATCCGGGATATCAGCGAGCGGAAGGAAGCGGAACGGCTCGAAACCGAGCGCATGGACTCCCTGGAGCAGGCTAGAACAGCGCTTCAGCATGCGCAAAAACTGGAGGCGGTGGGCAAGCTGACCGGCGGCGTGGCGCACGATTTCAATAACGTGCTTCAGATTATCGGCGGCAGTCTTCAACTGCTGCAGCAGCATGTCGGCGCCAATGACTATGGTGCGAAACGGGTCGAGAGCGCGCTGAGAGCGGTCGAGCGGGGATCGAAACTGTCCATGCAATTACTGGCTTTTGCGCGGCGTCAGCCGTTGCAGCCGGTGGCGGTCAACCTGCGCTCGCTGATCAGGAACATGGACGAACTATTGCGGCAGGCGGTCGGTGAAATGGTCGAGATCAGGACGATCATCTCGGATGACCTGTGGAACACCCTGGTCGATCCGAATCAGCTTGAAAGCGTCATTCTTAATCTGGTTATCAATTCGCGCGATGCCATGGAAGGGCGGGGCGCGCTGACACTCGAATCGCACAACGCAGTGCTGGGCGCCGACCAGGTAGGTACGCATCCCGATGTGCGGCCGGGCGAATACGTATTGCTTGCCATATCCGATACCGGCTCTGGCATGACCCCCGAAATACTGGAGCATGTATTCGAACCTTTCTTCACCACCAAGCCCGAGGGGCAGGGAACCGGACTCGGCCTTAGCATGGCTTACGGATTCGTCAAGCAAAGCGGCGGCGACATCCGGGTATACAGCGAACCGGGGCACGGCACAACCTTCAGGATTTATTTGCCGCGCACCCTTGGCCCGGAGGCAATCATACTTTCAGCTTCCGACGCGTTGCCCGAAGGCGGAACCGAAGCGATCCTCGTGGTGGAAGACGACGTCGAGGTCCAGTCGGTCGTGGTGGCGATGCTGACGGACCTCGGATACAGTGTATACAAGGCCGGCGACGGCGAATCCGCGTTACGAATTCTTCAAAGCGGCGTCACGATCGACCTGCTGTTCACGGACGTGGTCATGCCAGGACAGCTGCGCGGCCCGGAACTGGCGCGCCGGGCCAAAGCGCTGGTCCCCGATATCGCCGTCTTGTTTACGTCGGGCTATACACAGGAGGCGATCATGCAGGACGGCCGCCTGGAAGAGGGTGTCGGCCTTCTTAGCAAACCGTATAACCGTGACCAGCTGGCGCGCAAGATACGGCAATTTCTTCCCGGCAGAAGCCAACCCGACATGGCGCCGGTCCCCGCCACCGGTTCGACGGAGGCGCCGGCCGCAGTAGAGGAGCAAGCGCAGGCCCAGGCGCCATTGCGGATACTGGTGGTAGAGGACAATGACGATCTGAGGCTGCTCGCATGTGAAATGCTGTCGATGCTGGGCTACCTGCCGCACGGCGTGGACAGCGCGGAAAAAGCACTTGCAATTCTGGCGGACGGGCCGTTCGACGTCCTCCTGACTGACATCGGTTTGCCTGGAATGGACGGGGTCGAACTGGCCGGTATGGTAAATCAGGCGAACAGTGCGATGAAGATCATTCTCGCTTCCGGTTACGGTGATGCGCAAGGAAGGGCGGCAGGGTTCGAGCCGGTCGTCCTGAAAAAACCGTACACCATGTCGCAGTTGCAGGGCGCGCTGGAACAAATGTAGGCGGCGCCGAATCCGGGGCCCGATAAATATTTTTCTTTGAAACCGGCGCCGTTTACCTTTGCAATTCGTTTGCAATTCATTTGGCCATACGTTATCGTATCAAAACGTTTTACCGGCTTCAGCGTTCGTACAAATGCAGTTTCCGCGCGCTGCCGTACATGAATTGCCGCGCCCGGCGGGTAGCTTCGCGGTTGTTTGCCCAAGTGAGAGGCATGCTCAATGAGTCGATTATTTTCCCGGTCCGAGGATGATCCGCAAGGCGACTCAGGCAAACAGGGAGCTCTCCCGCAAGGCAAGCCGCCCATCCTTGCCAGTGCCGGCGAGCGCATGGCGGCCCAGGGCCAACGCGACTACAGGTCGAGTTTCGAGCCGCAGTGGTCGGAATCCAGCGTGGCCGATAGGCACCTATGGCTTAAAAGCGCCGAAGCAAGCCGATCGGATGTCCCCCCTCCCCAGTCACGTTCATCTTCTCTGGTCCCGGCAAGTCCGGAACCTTCCGAGCGCCTGGTGGCGCCCTCGATCGTCGACTCTCCCGCTCGCGTTCAGTCCGCCGGAATCAACGGCGACGCGCGTCCGGTCCGGCGCCGCGGAATCGGATGGCCGGCCGGAGTCTGGGCCTTGTCGCTGATCTTGTTGATCGGGAGCGCGGCTCCGGTGCTGATCGAACCGGTACGCAGGCAGTTGCGTTCCGCAGGCGTCGGCATTGCGCCTGAACCGGCGAAACCGGCGACAACGCAGGATACCGGCCAGGCGTCTTTGCCGGTTGCGGCATCACGGCAGACAGTGACCGGTCTGATCGCTGCCGCTCCGGGTCCGTTCGCCCCTCCGGAGGAGGACCGCGCGAGTGCTGGCGCGAAAGCAGTGACTGGAACGACGGCTCCCGGTTCGGGGGGCGGGCTGAGTCTCCCGTCTGCGGCGGCACCGGATCCAGTTGAATACGCGGACCCGCTCGCAAAGGCGCTGGAACGGCCGCCCTACACATTACCTGCGGTCGCATTGGCCGCCAGCGCAACGAAACAACGAAGCGCGACCGGACGTGCTGAACTGCGGCGGCGCGCCGCGCCCGGGCGAAAAGCCGCCAAAGCGAATGTTCGGAGCGCGACAACCGCGGCCGAGAAGCAGCACGTCGCCACATTGCGCCGTGAAGCCGCCTTGCCTGCCCGTCCTGCTCCGGTTGCTTCTCCGGGCAATAGGTGTTCCGAAGCGTCACAAGCACTGTCGTTATGCAGTTCGCAATCCCGCTAAACCAACAATCCCGATGAGCGCATCATGAAAAAAATGCTGGCCGCACTCTTTTGTCTTTGCATGTCACCGGTACTCGCGTTTGCCGCCGCCGAGTACAAAATCGTCACCGCGTCCGAACGCGGCACCTACATACAGATTGGACGGGATCTGGCGAAATGGGTTGCGCCGGCAGCCGAAATCGACCTCGAGGTTTTGCCTTCCAAGGGTTCCGCGGATAACGTTCAGCTCCTGCGTCATGAGCCCGGCGTCAAGTTTGCGCTGGTACAGTCGGACGTCTATCAGGCGATGCTCGACCAGGCCGCCGCCGGCAACCGGGTTGCGGGGCGAATCATACGTCCTCTGCGCGTGGTGTTGCCCTTGTATAACGAGGAAATTTATTTCGTTACCCGGGCCGACTCTCCGCTGAATCATATTCATGAAATCAAGGACAGGAAGATCGCGGTTGGTCCGGTCGGCAGCGGCACCGCGTTGTCCGCCACCACCCTTTATCGGCAAATGTTCGGCGAGCCGATGAAAGAAGCGAATGCCACGTATGTCTCGAACGAAGAGGCATTGATCAAGCTCACGACCGATAAATCGGTCGACGTGGTGATTATCGTCGCTGGGCAGCCGGCCAAACTGTTTGTGGATATGAAGCCGGAAGCGCGGCAATACATCAAGTTGCTCAGCCTCGATGAAAGCGCGAAAGAATCCGCGCGCGCCACCCAGACCTATTTTCCGGCGGCGATCCGCTCGGGCAGCTATCCAAACTGGATTTCGAAAGATGTTCCCACACTTACGGTCAAGGCGTTCCTTGTCACCTATGATTACGAACTGGACATGACGAAGAAACATATGACCGGTTTCGCCAACTCGCTTTGCAGCAATTTCGATACCTTGCAAAATGAAGGACACCCGAAATGGAAAGAGGTCAAGCTGGACCTTCCTGCTCTTGGTAAGGGATGGTCTTATTACCCTCCGATCGAACGAGTCCTGCGTAGCTGCATAGGGCGCCGCAGCGCATCGGCCGGCGCCAAGTCTCCGGTCTTTCCGCCGGCGGGCAGAGCTTGCACCCAGCAAGAGAAAGTGCTCGGGCTTTGCGGCACCTGAGGCACCTGGGCACACCGTGGAACGGCAAGACATGATGTGCTGATAGGCACCGGCCTTCTTGTTCGAGGCAGCCTGCCCGGCCTGCTTTTCATTTGAACGAATGGGCTGGAACCAGCGCGGTTAGCGGCGCAGCGCGCTGCCCAGCGCTTCGGTCAGCGTTCTCTGCGTATTGAGGTTTCTGAGCAATCCGGAGCTGTTCGCGCTTGCATCGATGACGGTCCTGGTCATGATCGTCTGATTGCTCAGCGTGTTTTGAATGACGGTGCCGGAAGAGGAGGTGAGGGCTGGCTGGAAGCTGTTGCCTGCGCCATTCTGCACCAGGTTTACCGATCCTAGTTGCTTGCTGAGCGCGCTGGCTTGCTCGGGCGTGACCTTGCCGACATCGGCGATGTTGAACGAGGTCGTTGTCGCAAGGTTGCCGTTGATATAAGCCACGCGCGTGATGCCGAACGATACCAGCAGCCCGTTGCCGGTATCGAAACCGCCGCGCGTGTTTTCCAGGGCGCCGTCGCTGGCAGCAATTAATTCCTGCCCGCCGAATGCTACTACCTTGCTTTCGTTGGCTGGCGCTGGCGCCGGCGCCGCGTCAGGCGCGACAGCGACCGGGTTTCGGCTAGCAGTGCCGGCAAGAATATCGTCGCTTACCGGCAGCGATTCCCGCTTTTCGAATGCGACGGCGTCAGCCGTATTCTGGTCGTTCCATTCGCGCTGTTCCACCAGCGGTGTTGGCACGGCAAGGCTTTCAGCGGCAAACGGTTCAAGCGCGGCGGCGCTCACGGCTTCTGCCGCGTCATCTCCCGGCTCACCGTCGTGCGCCTGCGCAACCGGCTCATTCGCCGTCAGCATGGCGGGCGGGTCCG
>JAQGMO010000055.1 GCA_028292315.1 Herminiimonas sp.
TGGCTTTCAAAAATGATTGCGACTAGTGGTTACAAATAACAGCCCGACAGCAGTAATTGCATTTTTACAAGGTGTTCCATCAAAAGTTTTGATACTGTTTTTGCCATGTTTTTGCCCTAAAAGGGGCGCGGCATTATCTAAAATGCGACGGTGCACCATTGTTATTCTCAAAAGACGTAACAACCGGTCACATTGACTTTACAAATCATATGCCTGTAGGCATTATCTAACGCGATACAACGGTTTCCGACGCAAATTCTTTCGACTTCGATCACTATGGTGGCAGTCCTTTCCCCTTCCGTTTCCAGCGCGCCGATGTCTGGTCTCGCGCGGTCCCTGATGCAGGCCGGGCGCCTGACTGCGCAACAAGCTGAGGCATTCACTAAAAAATCGGTCAGTGAAAAAATTCCATTCATCGATGTCCTGATCCAGGAAGGCGCGATCAACTCCCACGCGCTTGCGGTGTTTTGTTCGGAAACCTTCGGCTATCCGATGATTGATTTTTCGGCATTCAACCTCACCAGCCTGCCGGAAAAGGTTATCGACGCCAAGCTGATGAGCAGCCAGCGGGTGGTTGCCTTGTCTCGGCGCGGCAATAAATTGTCGGTGGCGATTTCCGATCCGACCAATACCCAGGCGCTCGAACAAATCAAGTTTCAAACCGAACTCGGGGTTGAGCCGGTGATCGTCGACCACCGCAGCCTGTTGGCATTGCTGGAAAAGCTGGGGCAAAGCACCGAACAAAACCTGAAGGACATGATCGGCGACGATCTCGACACGATCGACTTCGTCGAAGACGACGCGCCCGCATCCGGCGATGGCGCCACCACCGATGTCGACGATGCGCCGATTGTCCGGTTTCTGCAAAAGATCCTGATCGACGCCATCAACCTGGGCGCATCGGACTTGCACTTCGAACCGTTTGAAAAGTATTACCAGATCCGGTTCCGGGTCGACGGCATATTGCGTGAAATCGCCCAGCCGCCGCTGGCAATCAAGGAAAAGCTGGCGTCGCGGATCAAGGTAATTTCCAAGCTGGACATTTCGGAGAAGCGCGTGCCGCAGGACGGCCGCATGAAGCTGGTGCTGTCGAAGACCCGCTCGATCGATTTCCGTGTAAGCACGATGCCGACGCTGTTCTGCGAAAAAATCGTCATGCGTATCCTGGATGCGACCCAGGCCCAGATGGGCATCGAGTCGCTCGGGTACGAGCCGGATCAGAAAGCGGTGCTGATGGATGCGATCCAGCGTCCTTATGGCATGGTGCTCGTGACCGGCCCGACCGGGTCGGGCAAGACGGTCTCTTTGTATACCTGCCTGAACATCCTGAACAAGCCCGGCATCAATATTTCAACCGCTGAAGATCCGGCCGAGATCAATTTACCGGGAGTCAACCAGGTCAATGTCAACGACCGCGCCGGACTGACCTTCCCGGTCGCGCTGAAAGCGTTCCTGCGGCAGGATCCCGACATCATCATGGTGGGCGAGATCCGCGACCTTGAAACGGCCGATATCGCCATCAAGGCGGCACAAACCGGCCACATGGTGTTTTCCACCCTGCATACGAACGACGCGCCGGCGACGCTGACGCGCCTGATGAACATGGGCGTGGCGCCGTTCAATATCGCATCGGCCATCATCCTGATCACGGCACAGCGGCTGGCGCGGCGGCTCTGCACCTGCAAGCAAACCGCCTCGATCCCCGACGAGGCGCTGATCGAGGCGGGTTTCAAGGAAGAAGACCTGGACGGCAGCTGGCTGCCCTACAAGCCGGTCGGCTGCGAGCGCTGCTCGGGCAGCGGCTACAAGGGCCGGGTCGGGATTTATCAAATCATGCCCATTTCCGAGGCGATCGAAACAATCATCCTGGCGCATGGCACTGCGCTTGAAATTGAAGCACAAGCCAGGCGGGACGGGGTCAAGACACTGCGCGAGGCAGGGTTGGTGAAAGTAAAACAGGGACTCACCAGCCTTGAAGAAGTTCTCAGCTGCACCAACGAATAGTAAGGAGATACGGCATGGCTACAGCATCAAGCTCCCGCCAGGTGAAGGAATCGATGTATGCCTGGGAAGGCAAGGACCGCAGCGGCAAGACCCTGCGCGGCGAACTGCGCGCAAGCGGCCAGAACGTCGTCAGCGCCACGCTCCGGCGCCAGGGCATACTTGTCACCAAGGTCAAGAAGCGCACATTCCGCAGCGGTAAGAAAGTTACGGAAAAGGATATCGCGCTGTTCACCCGCCAGCTGGCGACGATGATGAAAGCCGGCGTGCCGTTATTGCAGTCTTTCGATATTGTTTCGAAAGGCAATGCCAATCCTTCGGTGTCCAAGCTGATCCAGGATATCCGCGCCGATGTCGAGACCGGCACCAGCCTGAACCAGGCTTTCCGCAAGTTCCCGCTGTATTTCGATCCGCTGTTCTGCAACCTGGTCGGCGCCGGCGAACAGGCCGGTATCCTCGAAGACTTGCTGACCCGTCTTGCGATTTACAAGGAAAAGACGCTTGCCATCAAGGGCAAGATCAAGTCGGCCCTGTTCTATCCGGTATCGATCCTGGCGGTCGCCTTCATCGTTACCGCGGTGATCATGATCTGGGTGGTGCCGGCTTTCAAGAGCGTTTTCGAAAGCTTCGGTGCCGACTTGCCGGCGCCGACCCTGATGGTGATGGCGATTTCCGATTTCTTTGTGAAATACTGGTACCTGATTTTCGGCGGCCTGTTCGGCGCGCTCTATCTGTTTTTCCAGTCATGGAAACGCTCGCTCAAGATGCAGCGCACGATGGATGCCTTGCTGCTGAAGGCGCCGATTTTCGGCGATGTCGTCCGCAAGGCGACGATTGCGCGCTGGACCCGGACCCTGGCAACGATGTTCGCGGCCGGGGTGCCGCTGGTCGAGTCGCTTGATTCGGTCGGCGGCGCATCGGGCAATGCGGTTTACCTCGATGCCACCAAGAAGATCCAGAACGAAGTCAGCACCGGCACCAGCCTGACGGCCGCCATGCAGAATTCCAATGTGTTCCCGAACATGGTGACGCAGATGGTGTCGATCGGCGAGGAATCCGGCGCGCTCGACCAGATGCTCGGCAAGGTCGCCGACTTTTATGAAGAAGAAGTCGACGAGGCGGTCGAGTCGCTGTCGAGCCTGATGGAACCGCTGATCATGGTGATACTGGGCGTGCTGATCGGCGGCCTGGTGGTTGCGATGTATCTGCCTATTTTCAAGCTTGGATCGGTGGTTTAAAAACGATTGCGGAGATTCTCATTATATTTCGTGGTTTCTCCTCAGATTGCGCAGTGAATTCGCAGTAAAAGTCGGAAATTCTCACCTATTCCGCAGTAGCTGGCACTACTCTGCCACGTAAAAACGCAGACTATTCCAAATAGGGCTGCCTGGAAGGATTTCCATGGATCCTACGATTTCGGCCCCAACCGACTCGCAGGAGGATTCGATGACGCCATGGACCGCATCCGGGCAACCAGACCAAAGGTGCATAGCGTTGAAATTGATAATCCAACGCAGATCAACCCTACCTGGAAATCCAGCCTCCGTTCCGGCAAATAAATCTTGCCAATGCAAGGCTCCCGGTATTTTTAGATCGCCGCTGTAGCGGGTTGCGATTATTGGCAACCCCACTTTTTCTGTAGTACAACTTGCCACCCTACAATCACATAGCGGCCAAAAACTGCCGGCGAGGTAGCGCGTCAACTTCCTATATCAATAGCCACAACGTTAGGCCCGCATGCGTTCGCTATTTTCTGCTATCGTTTTATTTGCGCGTTCCAAGACGATCGGTGAATTTCAATTCATGACGAATGGAGTCACTCAATGCTCGCGACGTTTGCTATCCTGCTTATTTTTCAATGTCTTGGCGAAGGCTTGACATTCGCCTTAGGCTTACCGATACCCGGCCCTGTTGTCGGTATGTTGCTCTTGTTTGTCACCCTGCTGATTTCTCCTTCCATGCTCGAGCGCATTGAAGCAACCGGCAATGAACTGCTGCGTCATTTATCGCTGCTATTTGTGCCTGCAGGCGTTGGTATCATCGTATCCGCAGCCACTGTTCGCGGTCATTGGCTGGCCGTTATTGTTTCGGTGGTTGTCAGTACCGTCCTCTCCCTTGCCATAACCGCTATTGCAATGCAGTTGCTCATGTCGCGCCAACGCGACAAGCAGTAAGAGAAGAATGACCATGCCTGGCATCCCGGAATTTGGCGCCATTTGGGTATATCTTGCCGGATCGCCGTTACTCGGCCTGACAATGACTTTGTGTGCCTACGTCAGCGCATTCTGGTTGTACAGCCGCTTCAACTTTTCTCCTCTCGCCAATCCTGTTGCGATTTCCATTGCGCTGGTTGTCCTTATATTGAAGGGCACTGGCATGTCATATCGCGACTATTTTTCAGGCGCGCAATTTGTGCACTTTCTGCTTGGCCCTGCCACGGTCGCCTTGGCCATTCCCCTTGCACGCCAGCTGCCGCGACTGCGCCGTTTATTCTTGCCGATCCTATGCGGCCTGTTCTCCGGATCTGTAACAGCCATCATCTCGGCCGTCGCAATTACCGCTCTCATGGGCGGCACTTATCAGCTCGCCATATCCATCGGTCCAAAGTCTGCAACGACGCCGATTGCTATGGGTGTGTCTGAAAAGCTGGGGGGACTTCCTGCATTGACGGCAGTCCTTGTCATTGGCACCGGTATTTTGGGAGCGGTTATTGCGCGGTTTCTGTTTAAGTGGATGCGCGTCGATTCGCATGAAGTACGCGGATTTGCACTAGGAGTAACCTCACACGGAATCGGCACCGCGCGTGCATTTCAGGTCAGCCCGGAGATGGGCGCCTTTTCCGGTTTAGGGATGGGGTTGAATGGCATATTAACGGCATTTCTGGCACCGTGGTTGATACCCATCGTCGTCAATTATTTCTCTTGATAAGCTTTCAAGCCATCTTGTTGCCTTGCCACTAAAAAATAGGCGCTTGGGAATGATGGCGCGGGATCGGCGGATCCTGAATGTTGTCGGAACTTGAGCCAGGAAGTTCAGTCCACCAAGTTGTACTAATTATCCAAAATGAAAGGTTGTCATCATGCTTGCGTCTACCGGATATGGAGCAACCAGCTCAAGCGCCCCACTCAGCAAACTGGATTTTAAGCGCCGCGAACCGCGGCCTGACGACGTCCAAATCGATATCCTGTACTGCGGCGTTTGCCATTCTGACTTGCACACTGTGCGTAACGAATGGGGCAACACTGTTTACCCTGTTGTGCCAGGGCACGAAATCGTTGGCCGCGTAACAGCGATCGGTAAGGAAGTCACGCGCTTCAAGGAAGGTAACCTCGTAGGCGTCGGTTGCCTGGTGGATTCCTGCCAGCACTGTAGTTCCTGTGCCGAGGGCCTCGAGCAATATTGTGAAAACGGCTTCGTCGGCACCTACAACGGCGAGGAAATGCATAGCGGCGGCATGACCTACGGCGGCTACTCCACCAATATCGTCGTGCGCGACAAGTTCGTATTGCATATTCCTGAAAATCTCGAACCGGCCGGAGCCGCGCCCTTGCTGTGCGCCGGCATCACGACATACTCGCCGCTGAGGCAATGGCGGGTCGAGCCCGGACAGAAAGTCGGGATTGTAGGACTCGGGGGACTTGGGCACATGGGCATCAAGCTGGCGCATGCGATGGGAGCGCATGTCGTGCTTTTCACGACTTCACCAGGCAAACGGGAAGACGCAAAGCGGCTCGGTGCGAATGACGTCGTGGTATCGAAGAACTCCAGTGAAATGGAAGCGCACCGCAATTCTTTCGACTTCATTTTGAATACCGTGGCGGCACCGCATCCGCTCGACCCTTTCATTGAACTGCTCAAGCGTGACGGCACCATGACGCTGGTCGGCGCGCCGGCCTCGCCACATCCATCTCCTCAGGTCTTCAACCTCATCATGAAGCGGCGGCGTCTGGCCGGCTCTCTGATTGGCGGCATTGCCGAAACACAGGAAATGCTCGATTTCTGCGGTGAACGCGGCATTGTTTCCGACATCGAAATCATCCGCATTCAAGACATCAACGCGGCTTATGACCGCATGCTCAAGAGCGATGTGAAATACCGGTTTGTTATCGACATGGCGTCGCTAAAACAGTAAGCCTGCATTTGAGGCTGTGCCCGCGAACCTGTCGCGCGTTCTACATGAGATCTGCGGCAAGCATGCCTATGCCGCTTCGGGGCCAGCGTTGCATTGACTGCGTGATTCGGGCGGCATCGTAAAAAAGGAAAAACGTCCAGACGCATTGCCGACTGATAGCATAAAATACAGGTCGCTTTTAAAGCCAATTGCAGCAACCCTATCTTAGGAACCATAGAAGAATGAAATCATTAAAGAGTATCCTGGTGCTCATGGCCACATCGATTGCGGCAGCGACCTCGGGAGCGGTACTGGCGCAGGAATTTCCCTCCCAGCCGATCAGATTGCTGGTCGGCTTCCCGGCCGGCGGGACTGTTGACGGTGTCGCGCGCGTTCTTGCACCGGCCCTGTCTGAAGGGCTTGGACAACCTGTCGTGGTTGAGAATCGCGCAGGCGCCACCGGCTCCATCGCCGCAGCGGCAGTGGCTACCAGTCCGGCAGACGGTTATACGATCGGACTCGTTTTCGACAGCCACGCAGCGAACCATCACCTGTACCGGAAGCTGCGGTATGACCCGTTCAAATCCTTCACCTACATCAGCCGCCTCGTTACCGCCCCGCAGATTCTTGTTTCGTCCAATAACATCCCGGCAAGCACGCCTGCGGAGCTGATCAAATATGCCAAGGCAAACCCCGGAAAATTGAATTACGCATCGACCGGCGCCGGCAGCTCCAACCACCTGAACGCGCTGCTGCTGGCCAAGCAGGCCGGCATCGAGGCAACCCACATACCGTACAAAGGCGGCGCGCCCGCGATCATTGATATGTCAAGCGGACAAACCGAGATGTTCATGATTGTTTCCGCCCCAAGCACCATGCCTCATGTTCTGGCAGGGCGTATCAAGGCGATTGGCGTGGGCAGCCCCAAACCTCTCAGCCATCTGCCTGGGCTTCAGCCTATCGCGGATGCGCTCCCGGGTTATACGGCCAGTTCGTGGGTGGGTATCATCGCCCCGGCAGGTCTGCCGAACAATATCAACGCCCGCCTGCAGAAGGAAATCCGGAAAGCCCTTGAGAGCAAGGACGTCATCGATCGCTTGACGAAAGCCGGTTATGAGATCGTCGGCAGCTCCTCAGAAGAGTTCACCGCATTCATGAAGGTGCAGTCCGATCTGCTCGGTAAAGTGGTACGGGATAACAAGCTTCAGCTGGATTAATGGCAGCAGCGGCACCCATCATGGCTCCTATACGATCAG
>JAQGMO010000079.1 GCA_028292315.1 Herminiimonas sp.
CAGATGAAACATTCAATCGCTTAGGACGCCGCGCGCGCGCAACCCTTCGACGTCATCCGGAGTCATGCCAAGCAAATCGCCGAGGACCGCGCCGCCATCCCGACCCATTTGCGGCGCGGCCTGGGCCCGCGCCGCCGGCGTCCGCGAAAACGCCAGCGGCGTTCCCGGCGCGAGCAGGCGTCCGATGCCGGCCTGCTCGATTTCACTGAACATGGGATTGGCGAGCGAACAGCGCCGGTCGTCCCGCACCAGTTGCCGGAAATCCTGGTATATCCCCCACAGCACGCCGCTGCCGTCGAAACAACCCTTGATCAGATCAACCGACCGCGCGGCGAACCATGGTTCCAGCACGGCGGCGATGGCGTGGCGCGCGTGATAGCGCCCGCCCTCCGTTTTCAAGTCGACTTCCATCAGCGGTCCGATCATCTCCAGCCGCGCCGACAGGCCGGTGGCGGTTCCGAGCGCTTTCCACTGGCGGTTCGAGATCGCGGCGATCATGACTTCACGGCCGTCCGCTGTCGCGAAATTGCGCCCGAAAGCGCCATACAAATGATTGCCGATCGGTTCCCTCGATACATCGTTGACCTGCACGTCGCTGATGTATCCGAGGTTGCCGACGGTAGCCAGCATCACGTCTGACAGGGACAGCGTGACTTCCTGGCCGTGCCCGCTGCGCCGGCGCACCCGCTCGGCGCTGAGCAGGCCGGCGGCCAGATATAAACCGGCCGCCACATCCCAGGCCGGCAATACATGGTTGACCGGTTCTTCATTGCTGCCGGTCGCGATCGGAAATCCGCTGGCGCAGTTGACCGTGTAATCGACCGCGGCGCTGCCGTCGAAATTGCCGGTCAGGCGCATCATGATCAGGTCGCTGCGGCGTTTCGACAAGGCTTCGTAGCTCATCCATCCTTTGGACGGCAGATTGGTCAGCACGATCCCGGCGTCATCGCCGGCGGCGCACATGATGGCCGCGGCCAGCTCCTGCCCTTCAGCCGTGTCGAGCGCCAGCGAAACCGATTTTTTCGCGCGGTTCAGGCTTGCCCAGTACAGGCTGTCGCCATTGGGCGCCAGCGGCCAGCGGTGAAAGTCGATATTGCCGCCGACCGGATCGATGCGTATGACTTCGGCGCCCAGCTGGGCCAGCGTCATTGCGCCGAGCGGCGCGGCAATGAAAGCGGATACTTCTACGATCCGCAAACCCGCGAGGGGTGCATTCATGGTAGTCCTTTGGCGTTAAGCCTGTTGTGTTTTACGGATGCCAGCACCACTATCAAGCCGCCAGCCTTCTCTCCGAAAGCCAGGCGGCCTAATGCTGCGCCGGACTCCAGGAGCCTGATGCGGATTAGCGGCGCATGCAATTGTAAAACACCTCGATGCAAGTCGAACAAATCCTGCCTGGCTTCTTCGCGCGTGGCGTAATCCTGATGGAGCACACGCTCGTTTTTCAAGCTGTTGAAGCAGCCCTCCATCAGCTTGCGCCGGTCGGAGGCTGCGGCGCCAGACAAATACTTCGCCCATGGACAGCCCAGCAGGATGAGTCAGTCAATGTCCTGTTGCAGGTCGGGCAGCTCGCCGGATAAAGGCCTCTCTTCAACCGGAACAATCATCGAGGCAACCGACGGCGGATGACCGGAGAAATCAATAATCAGTTGCAGCCCGTTCTTATCAGCCCTACAATCAAACAAAAAAAACCAATAACGAACGATAACGAACATTTCAGGAGACATCATGCAACATTTCGCCCCATTTCAAGCGAAGCTTTCCCTTGCATCCGCTTGCGCGGCATTAGCTTTCACGGCCTTTCTCGGCGCAGCGCCGGCTTCCGCGCAGGGCGCCTGTGCGAACCAGGGCGATCTCGATACCATGTACTGCGACGCCAACAAGGACCTGGTGGCGGACACCCCGACCGATCCAAAGAAACGCAAGAATCCATCGACACTGGTGTTTACATATACCCCGGTGGAAGATCCGGCCGTGTATGCCAAGATTTTTGAACCGTTCACGCAAAACCTGGCGCAATGCACCGGCAAGAAAGTCGTGTTTTATCAGGTCCAGTCGAATGCGGCCGAAATCGAAGCCATGCGTTCCGGCCGGTTGCACGTCGGCGGTTTTTCAACCGGTCCGACTGCCTATGCGGTGAATATCGCGGGCGCCGTGCCGTTTGCCGTCAAAGGGACGGAAAAGGAATTTCAGGGCTACAACCTGATCGTGGTGGTCAAAAAGGATAGCCCATATCAAAAACTGTCCGACCTGAAGGGGAAAAAGTTTGCCCACACGTCCCCCTCTTCCAACTCCGGTCACATGGCGCCCATGGCCCTGTTCCCCAAGGAAGGCTTGAAACCTGAAACCGACTACAAGATACTGTTCTCGGGCAAGCACGACCAATCGGTGCTCGGCGTCAGATCGGGCGACTATGACGGCGCGGCGGTCGCTTCCGATGTATTCCACCGGATGGCCGCGCGCGGCCAGGTCAAGGAAGACGAGTTCCGCGTGATCTACCGCAGCGAAAAATTTCCCACCTCGTCATTCGCCTATTCGCATGACCTGGAACCCGTGCTGCGCGACAAAATGCTGAAGTGTTTCTATGACTATCGCTTCCCGGCCGACATGCAAAAAGCATTCGACGGCGCCGATCGTTTTGTGCCGGTTACTTACAAGAAAGATTGGGAAATCGTCCGTAATGTTGCGGAAGCCGGCGGCGAATCGTTCAGCCGCACCGGCTACGACAAGGAAACCGCGCGCGAAGCGGCGGCAGCCGCCAAAAAAGCGGCTGAAAAGAAATAGGCAGTCAAAACACGCAGTAATACTGAAGCGCCCGCGCATGCCCACGTCGCATGAGCCCGCCGCGCGGGCAGCGGGCGCTTTTCTTCAGTCACACCCGGAAAACCTTTTACATGAATGCATTTGCAAGTAATACGGAGAGCGGCTTTTCATCGCTGGTGATCCGCAATCTCGTCAAGGAATACGCTCCCGGGAAACCGGTATTGAAAAACATTTCGCTGACTTTCGACAAAAGCGAACTGGTCGCGATCATCGGTCCTTCGGGCACCGGAAAATCGACGCTGATCCGCTGCGTCAATCGCCTGGTTGAGCCGACCTCCGGCGCCATCCTGCTCGATGGCAAAGACCTGGTAACGGTGCGCGGCAAGGCGCTGCGCGAAGCGCGCCGCAGCATCGGCATGGTGTTCCAGGAATATAACCTGGTGGAACGCCTGACCGTAATGGAAAACCTGCTGACCGGACGGCTCGGCTATACGAGCGCATTCAATGCATGGCTGCGCCGCTTCACCGCGGAGGATATCCGGCGCGCATTCGAAATGCTGGAAGTGGTCGGCCTGAGCGAGTTCGCCAACCAGCGCGCCGATTCACTGTCGGGCGGCCAACGCCAGCGCGTCGGCATTTCGCGCGCGGTAATGCAGGGACCGTCGCTGATCCTGGCCGATGAACCCACTTCCTCGCTGGACCCGAAGACCTCGGTCGAGATCATGGAACTGCTGCAGCGCGTGGCGCGCGCCAAGAATATTCCCGTGATCGTGAACATGCATGACGTCGAACTTGCCAAACGCTTCGCCTCCCGCATCATCGGCATGTCGAACGGGCACGTGGTGTATGACGGCCCGCCCGCCGGCCTCGGCGACGACCGCCTCAAGCAGATTTATGGCGGTGAATCATGGCTGCAATGACCCCGGTTCTCGCACCCGCACCCGCACCCGCCAAGCCGTTCAAGCTCGGCACCGGCGCGAAAATCGGCGTCGTCGCGCTAATCCTTTACACGCTCTATGCGGGCGCCAGGCTGGATTTCACCTGGCAGCGTTTCTACGACGGCCTCGGCAATGCGGCGACCTTCCTTGGCCGCATGTTCCCACCGAATTTCCAGCGCTGGGACATGCTGGTGCAAGGCCTGGTCGAGTCGCTTGAAATTGCGATCCTGGCCTCCGCGCTCGGCATCCTGGTGTCCCTGCCGATCGGCCTGTGCGCCGCGCGCAACCTGATGCCGCCCTGGGCCACCTGGCCGGCGCGCACGCTGATTGCGGTCTGCCGCTCGCTCCATCCGGTCATCATGGCGATCCTGTTCGTCAAGGCTGCCGGCTTCGGCGCCCTGGCGGGCATCCTGGCGCTGGTGGTGGCGTCGATCGGATTCATCGGCAAGCTGTTTGCCGAAGCAATCGAAGAGATTTCATTGAAACAGGTGGAAGCGGTGCGCGCGACCGGCGCATCGTTCGCCAATGTGCTGACCTTCGGCGTGCTGCCGCAGGTGCTGGCGCGGTTCGTCGGCTTTGCAACCTATCAGCTCGACTCCAACCTGCGCAATTCGACCATGGTCGGCATCGTCGGCGCCGGCGGCATCGGCGGCACGCTGTTCGCCGCGTTTCAGCGTTTCGATTACGACTTCGTATGCGCCATCCTGCTCGCGATCATTGCGATGATCATGGTCGGCGAAGTGCTGTCGAACTACGTGAAGAAGGTGCTCCATGTCTAGCGCGGCTTTAAGTACCGCCAAGCCGGCGGCCGATCGGGTCTGGCAACGCTATACCTTCGCGCAGCGCATGGCACGCTTCATGATCTGGTTCGTGATCGTGGCGTCTATCGTCGCCGCGGGGCGCACGGTGGAAGTGATTCCGGAATTCCTGGCCGATGCGCCGGAACAGATCGCCGACCTGCTGAAACGGATGTGGCCGCCGGCGGTGGACTATTATCCGCGCGGCATCCACGAGGCGCTGGTTGAAACGCTGCATATCGCATCGCTGGGCACCATTCTTGCGATCATCATGGCGGTGCCGTTCGGCCTGCTGGCCGCGCGCAACCTGACGCGCAACCGCTTCAT
Organism: Herminiimonas sp.; assembly: GCA_028292315.1. GTDB lineage: Bacteria > Pseudomonadota > Gammaproteobacteria > Burkholderiales > Burkholderiaceae_D > JAQGMO01. The sequence goes on from JAQGMO010000079.1 coordinate 4,826, forward strand.
CAACTTCCTTGCCAGGCTGGTGCTGGTATCGAGCCGCTCGGTCAATTCGCTGGTGTGGGCCTTGCTGTTTGTGGGCATCTTCGGGCCGGGCGCGCTGGCGGGCACGCTGGCGATCGCGTTCCGCTCGATCGGCTTCATCGGCAAGCTGCTGGGCGAGGCCATCGAGGAAGCCCACAAGGGCTCGATCGAAGCATTGCAGGCAGCCGGCGCATCGACCGGGGCGCAGATCTGGTACGGCTACTGGCCGCAGGTCAAGCCGGCTTTCTGGTCGATCGTGCTGCTGCGCTGGGATATCAATGTGCGCGAGTCGGCGGTGCTTGGACTGGTCGGCGCCGGCGGCATCGGCATGGTGATGAACGCGGCGCAGGACCTGTTCCAGTGGGACCGGGTGGCAATGGTGCTGGTGGCGATCTTTGCAGTGGTGGTTGTGGCCGAAGTGGTGATTACGCAGATACGCAAGCGTATGATTTAAGTAAGCCGGTTTCCGAAATTGCCTATTCTTGCAATGATCAATCGTTTAAACTAAACTAACCGGACTTAGTTTAAAAGGAAGGTTATGGAAACCGTCAATATTCACGAAGCCAAGACGAATTTATCGCGCCTGGTCGACCAGGCGGCGCGCGGAGAGCCTTTCGTCATCGCCAAAGCGGGCAAACCGCTCGTAAAGGTCATGCCGCTGGATGCGCCGGCTGCCGGGCAAGTCCGGCGTCTGGGCTTTATGGCTGGCGAGATCGCCGTGCCCGACGATTTCGATCGGATGGGTGGAACACAAATCGAACAGTTGTTTAGCGGCGGCGCATGAAGTTATTGCTCGATACACATTTACTGCTATGGGCCGCCGGGCAACCGGAACGACTTTCCTCCACTGCACGTGCCTTAATTAATAATTTGGACAATGAATTACTGTTCAGCGCAGCGAGTATCTGGGAAGTTTCAATCAAACGGGGCCTCGGGCGGGACGACTTCCGCGTAGATCCCCGGCTGCTGCGACGTGGCCTGCTCGATAACGGCTATATCGAATTACCTGTCACGAGCATGCATGCCGTGACTGTAGACGGCATGCCGCCGGTCCACAAAGACCCGTTCGATCGTATCCTTGTCGCCCAGGCGACGGTCGAGGGCATTACCCTGTTGACCGCCGATCCACTGGTGGCCCGGTATCCGGGCCCGATACGCAGCGTCTGAAGCCGTCCGACCACGTACTGCTACGCTATTTCAGCCGCCCCGTCAGCATCCAGTAATGCTCCAGCCGCAGGATCCGGATATCCCGCACCGCCCCTGCCAGCTTTTTCCGCAAGCTGCTGTCGGTTGGAAAATTCTTCAGCACTTCATGCCGCTCGCCATTGGCCAGGGTCCGGATCTGATAGGTATTGCCTTCCAGGTCGGTGCGGGCGATCGGCGTGCTGCTGCCTTCGACATATACGTTATCCAGCAGAACCAGGTGCGTGTCCCTGCCCAGCTTTTCCCGTAACTGCGCCAGCAATCCAGCCTGGTCTTCGCGCTTGACATGCGACCAGAAGAATCCGGAAAAACATAGCGAGAATTCACCCTCGACCTGAAGATCATAGATATCGTTCAGCGCAAACGCCACCCTATCGGCCGGCAAGCCCTTGGCTTGCGCGATCTCGAGCATTTCGGGATTGATGTCGGTCGCCAGCACGGACGACGCCTCCTGCGCCAGCTGCGCGGTCCAGTAGCCGGAGCCGCACGCCAGTTCCAGCACGCGGTGCCCGCTCACTACCTCGCGCACTCTCTCCTTGAGCACGTCGAGGTCCGCCTGCCGCGCCGATTTACCGTACACTTCCTGCTCATAACTGCTGGCGCGGCGGGCATAATAATCCGCCAGGCCGCCGCCCTCACTTTTCTTCATCACGGGCCTCCAGGATTGCGTTCACTACTTCCACGAAACCGGCGCCGCATGCCAGTCGGGTCACATAGGCCGGCGGGACCGGCAGTCCACCAAGGAACGGCGCGATATTCGCCACGCCGATTGCATTGGGATAATGCGCAAACATCGATGCATCATTGCCGGAATCGCCGACAAAAACAAACTGCTGGCGCGCGCTCGCATCATCGGTGCCAAACACTTCGTCCAGGATGCGGGCACTCATCGCCTGCTTTGAAAATGCCGCCAGCGAGGCATGCGCATGGATGCTGCTGGCCGTCGCAAAAAAGCCGTGCGCGCGCATGAAGCTGGTAATTTCGTCGACTTGGTCCGAAGCAAGGCGAGGCATGTTTTCCCCAATATCAAAAGCCAGGTCCGCCACGCGTTGCGGGGCATCATCCGCCACCGGCACCTGTGGAAAGCGGGCCTGTAAGGTTAACGCAAAGGCATCCAGCCTACGCCGATGTTCACGCCGTGTCGATATATCGGCATAGAACAGGCTTTGCTGCCGGCCCTCGCCATCCAGCCAGAATGCGCTGGCGCCGTTTTCAGCGATCACCGCATCGAACCGGCACAGGCGCAGCAGCGGCAAGGCCCAATAGGTTGGCCGCCCGGTCACCGCGATCAGCCGCACCCGCGCCGCACGCAGGCGGGCCAGCGCCGTCAGCACATCGGGCGTCAATTCGCCGCCGGTAGTCAGGGTGTCGTCGATGTCGGTCAGCACGCCGCGGATGGCCCGGCGCGCCTGCATTGGCCATTCAGACAATGGCATCATAATTCGTACATATCCTTTTCGCCGCTCATGACTTGCTCGATCAGTTTCCGGGTCAGGGTCGGCGCCAGCAGCTCGATGAAGGTATACACATAACTGCGCAGGTAAGCGCCCTGCTTCATCGCGAGCCGCGAAACATTGGTGCCGAACAGGTGGCCGGCACTGATGGCGCGCAGATTTTTATCGCGTTCGGGATCGAATGCCATTCCGGCAATAATGCCGACACCCATGCCCAGTTCGACATAGGTCTTGATGACATCGGCATCGATTGCCTCCAGTAATACATCGGGCTTGAGCGAGCGTAATGAAAATGCGTGGTCGATCTTGTTACGGCCGGCAAATGCGGCATCGTAGGTAATCAGTGGATAAGCGGAAATCTCTTCCAGCGTGATCGAGCGCGACCGGAGCAGTGCATGGTCGGGCGGTACCACCACCAGGTGTTCCCATTGATAGCATGGCAATGAAATCAATCCTTCAATGTCGGAAATCGATTCGGTTGCGATAGCCAGGTCAGCCTGGTCCTTCAGTACCATTTCGGCAACCTGTTTCGGATTACCTTGCAGCAATGACAAGCGCACTTTGGGAAATTTCTGGGCAAATGCCTGCACCACCTTGGGAAGCGAATAGCGCGCCTGGGTATGGGTCGTGGCGATCGTGAAACTGCCGCTATCCTGGGCGGCAAACTCCTTGCCTATCTGTTTCAGGCTTTCAATCTCCTGCATAATCATTTCAACCGACTTCAACACCGCGCGTCCCGGCTCGGTCAGGCCGCGGATCCGCTTGCCATGGCGGGTGAAAATATCCACCCCCAATTCTTCTTCCAGCTCGATGATAGCCTTCGAAACCCCGGGTTGCGACGTGAACAGCGCCTTGGCCGCCTCTGTCAGGTTAAAGTTTTGCCGTACGGCTTCCCGGACGAAGCGTAGCTGGTGGAGATTCATTGCGCCCCCTTAAAACTGATCTGTTTACTACTGCCTGCCCTGCCTGCCCTGCCTGCCCTACCTGCCGCTTGCTGCATGCCACTCCCAGGATAACCATGATTTTTGAACCGCTACTTGGCTTATATCCATATACCCTATACGCATATAAGCAAATAAATACTCTGTAGTTTGGAATAAGGCGCAAGTTTATTACGATTCATGCTTCTTTGCGTAGGGTGATATGGATCTATTTTATGTAGTCTCCGGTTTTGCGGTCGGTATCCTGGTGGGACTGACCGGTGTCGGCGGGGGATCGTTGATGACGCCGCTGCTGACCCTGATGTTCGGCGTTTCGCCGGCGGTAGCCGTCGGCACCGACCTGGCGTTTGCCTCGGTGACCAAGGTAGCGGGCACGTTTGCCCACCGCTTTCATGGCAACGTGCGCTGGGAAATCGTCAGGCATTTATGTTATGGCGCGCTGCCGGCCGCCGTGGTCGCGGCGCTGTCGCTGAAATATTTTGGCGCGCTTGACGAGCACCTCGGCCAGGTAATCCGTTACTCCATCGCCGGCTCCGTGCTGCTGACCGTGGTGGCGCTACTGTTCAGAAAAAAAATGGTCGCGTGGATCACGGCGCATCCGGAACGGCAATTACACGGAAAAAGCCTGACCGCCGCCACTATCACGGCGGGCGCAGTGTTAGGTATACTAGTTACAATCTCGTCTATCGGTGCTGGCGCGATCGGCGCAACCATATTGGTGATGCTCTATCCCCGCCTTTCCCCAGCTGAAATAGCCGGCACCGATATCGCTTATGCGGTTCCGTTGACCGCCATCGCGGCGCTCGGGCACTGGTGGCTCGGCTCGATCAACTGGGGGCTGCTGGTGATGCTGCTGCTGGGCTCGGTTCCAGGCATCACGCTCGGTTCGCTCATGGCGCGCGCGGTACCGGAGAGAATTTTACGCGGCTTGCTGGCAACCATACTCACGGTTGTCGCAGTCAAACTGTCGGGTGTAACAGCCTACATTGCCTGATATGGCGCAGTTTTTAAGGAATTAACGATGTATCGCTACGATGAATACGACTTTCAAATCGTCAAGGAACGGGTTGCGCAATATCGCGACCAGGTGCGGCGCCGGCTTAGCGACGAGCTGACCGAAGACGAATTCCGTCCGCTGCGCCTGCAGAATGGGCTCTACCTGCAGCGCCATGCGTACATGCTGCGCATTGCCGTGCCGTATGGCTTGCTGGCGTCCAGGCAAGTCCGCATGCTCGCCCACATCGCACGCAAATACGATCGCGGCTACGGCCACTTCACGACGCGCCAAAACATTCAGTTCAACTGGATCAATCTGGAAGAAACGCCCGAGATCCTGGAACAGCTGGCTTCGGTCGAGATGCATGCCATCCAGACTTCCGGCAACTGCATCCGCAACATCACGTCCGATGAATTTTGCGGCGTGGCGGCCGATGAAATCATCGATCCGCGTCCGTATGCCGAAATCCTGCGCGAGTGGAGCACCTTCCACCCTGAATTCGCCTACCTGCCGCGCAAGTTCAAGATCGCGTTCAACGGCGCGCTGGAAGATCGCGCCGCGATCGCGGTGCATGACATCGGGCTGAACGTGGTGCGCAATGAACAGGGCGAGGTCGGTTTCCGGGTCATGGTCGGCGGCGGCATGGGCCGCACCCCGATCATCGGCAGCGTGATCCGCGAGTACCTGCCGTGGCAGCATATGCTGACCTACATCGAAGCGATCATGCGGGTCTATAACCAGCATGGCCGGCGCGACAATATTTACAAGGCCCGCATCAAGATCCTGCTCAAGGCAATCGGCGCGGAGGAATTCGCGCGCCAGGTTGAAGCCGAATGGGCCGATATCAAGGATGGCCCGAGCACACTGACCGTCGAGGAATTCGAACGGGTTGCCGCGTATTTCACGCCGCCGGCTTATGAAACGCTGCCTCCTGGCGACCAGGAGCTGGCACAACTGAGAAGCGAACACAAGGGCTTCGACAACTGGCTCAAGCGCAACGTCAAGCAGCACAAGACCCCCGGCTATGCGATCGCCATCCTGTCGCTGAAAAAAACCGGCGTGCCGCCGGGCGACGCCACCGCCGAACAGATAGATTTCGTTGCCGACCTGGCCGACCGCTACAGCTTCGGCGAAGTACGCGTCACGCATGAACAGAACCTGGTGCTTGCGGATGTCAAGCAAACCGACCTGTTCGCGCTGTGGCAGGAAGCGAAGGCCAGGGGCCTGGCGACGCCGAATATCGGCCTGCTGACCGACATCATTTGCTGCCCGGGCGGCGACTTTTGCGCCCTGGCCAATGCCAAGTCGATCCCGATTGCGGAAGCGATCGCCGAGCGTTTCGACAATCTCGATTTCCAGCATGATATCGGCGATATCGAATTGAATATCTCGGGCTGCATCAACGCCTGCGGCCATCACCACGTCGGCAACATTGGCATTCTCGGCGTCGACAAGGATGGCGCGGAGTGGTACCAGGTATCGATCGGCGGCGCCCAGGGCAATGAAAGTTCGATCGGGAAGATCATCGGACCGTCGTTTTCGGCGCACCAGATGCCGACCGTGATCGAGCGCCTGCTGGAAGTGTATGTGCGCGAACGGACCGAAGACGAGCGCTTCATCGACACCACGCGCCGCCTCGGCATCGCACCATTCAAGGAACATGTATATGCCACGCCGATCAAGGCGGCATATAACGCTGGAGAAGACGCATATGCGTGAAATTATCAAGGACAGGGTCGTGGTAAGCGACGATTGGGAAGTATTGCGGCTGGCCGAAGGCGAAACGCCGGAAGAAGTGGCAGTCCCGGCCGGCAAGGTGATCGTGCCGCTCAAGGTGTGGCAGGCGCAGCGTGCCGCCTTGCAGGACCGCGGCGATATCGGCGTCTGGTTCGCCAGCGATGAGCGGGCCGAAGAATTGAAGGGCGAGGTCGAGGGATTTCCCGTGATCGCGGTCGATTTCCCGAAATTTGCCGACGGCCGCGGTTATTCAATCGCCTACAATCTGCGCGCCCGCCTCGGCTATACCGGCGAACTGCGCGCGATCGGCGACGTGCTCCGCGACCAGCTGTTCTACATGCAGCGGGTCGGATTCAATGCGTTCGCCACGCGTCCGGATCGCAACATCCATGATGCGCTGAAGGGACTGACCGATTTTTCCGAGAGCTATCAATCGTCCTGGGATAAAAAGAATCCGCTGTTCCGCCGCGCGCATCGCGAAGCGAAAGTGGAGCACTGATGCAAACTGAAGATTTCACCGGGCTGCTTGCCGCAACCAACGCGACGCTGGCCAGGATCGCCGCCGAGTTTTCCCCGGCCGTGTTCGCTTCCAGCCTTGCGGCGGAAGATATGGTGCTGACCGACATGATCCTGCGCGCCAGGCTGCCGATCCGGATTTTCACGCTTGAAACCGGCCGGCTGCATGCGGAAACGCTCGGCATGCTGGACCGCATCAAGGAAACCTACGGCTATGACGTGCAGGCATATCGTCCCGACACCGGTGCGATCGATGGCTTCGTGCAGCAGAATGGCTTGAACGCTTTTTACGACAGCGTCGACATGCGCAAGGAATGCTGCCGCATCCGCAAGGTCGAGCCGCTCAATCGCGCCCTGGCCGGCAATAAAGCCTGGATCACCGGGCAGCGCCGCGCCCAGTCGACCACCCGCGCCGGGCTCGACGTGCAAGAGAATGATGAAGCGCATGGCATGGCCAAGTTCAATCCGCTGGCGGACTGGTCGGAAGAAGATGTCTGGCATTACATCCGCACCAACAACGTGCCGTACAACCCGCTGCACGACAAGGGTTATCCATCGATCGGCTGCGAACCATGCACCCGCGCGATCCAGCCCGGCGAAGACGTGCGCGCCGGCCGCTGGTGGTGGGAAAACCCGGAATCGAAGGAATGCGGCCTGCATGTCGTGGACGGCAAGCTCATCAGAATCAAACCAGCAGCGCAACCAACATCGGCCTGAAGAAATCATGAACACAGCAGTTGAAAACCTGTTTTTGGATACGGCGAGCAGCCGCCATCTCGATTGGCTCGAATCCGAAGCCATCCACATCATGCGCGAAGTCGCGGCCGAATGCAGCAACCCGGCGCTGCTTTTTTCCGGCGGCAAGGATTCGGTCGTCCTGCTGCGGATCGCCGAAAAGGCATTCCGCCCAGGCAGTTTCCCATTCCCGCTGGTGCACATCGATACCGGGCACAACTTCGAGGAAGTCATCACCTTCCGCGACAAGCGCGTCGCCGAACTCGGCGAGCGCCTGATCATCGGCTCGGTGGAAGATTCGATCGGGCGCGGCACGGTACGCCTGCGCAATCCGCTCACCGATTCACGCAATGCGGCGCAAGCGGTCACCCTGCTGGAAACCATCGCCGAACATAAATTCGACGCCTGCATCGGCGGCGCCCGCCGCGATGAAGAAAAAGCGCGCGCCAAGGAAAGGATTTTTTCCTTCCGCGATGAATTCGGCCAGTGGAATCCGAAGGCGCAGCGCCCGGAATTGTGGGATTTGTATAACACCCGCGTGCACCCCGGTGAAAACATGCGCGTATTCCCGATCTCGAACTGGACCGAGCTCGACGTCTGGCAATACATCGCACGCGAAAAGCTCGAGCTGCCACCGATTTATTTCGCGCACAAGCGGCAAGTCATTCCGCGTAACGGCTTGCTGGTGCCGCTCACCGACCTGACCCCGCCGCAGGGCGATGAACAAGTCGAAACCCGCATGGTGCGCTTCCGCACTGTCGGCGATATTTCATGCACCTGCCCGGTCGCCTCGGAAGCGGCAACCGTCGATGCCATCATCGCTGAAACCGCGGTGACCCAGATAACCGAACGCGGCGCGACCCGCATGGATGACCAGACATCGGAAGCATCGATGGAAAAACGCAAGAAAGAAGGATATTTCTGATGAACGCCGTGGCTGAACACACATTGCCCAATACCCTGGAACGCGGATTGCTGCGCTTCATCACCGCCGGTTCCGTCGACGATGGCAAAAGCACGCTGATCGGCCGCCTGCTGTTCGACAGCAAGGGCATTTTCGCCGACCAGCTGGACGCCATGTCGCGCGCCAAGCACAAGCGCACCGTGGGCGACACGATCGACCTGTCGCTGCTGACCGACGGCCTGGAAGCCGAGCGCGAGCAAGGCATCACGATCGACGTGGCCTACCGTTACTTCGCCACGCCGAAGCGCAAGTTCATCATTGCCGACACGCCGGGGCATGAGCAATACACCCGCAACATGGTGACCGGCGCATCGACTGCCGATGCGGTGATCATCCTGATCGACGTCTCCAAGGTAAAACTGAATGACGACGGCAGCGTCGATCTGCTGATCCAGACCAAGCGCCACTCGACGATTGCGCACCTGCTGCAGATCGAACATGTCATCGTCGCGGTCAACAAGATGGACCTGGTCGATTTCGACCAAACTGTATACGACCGCATCGTCGCCGCCTACCAGGCTTTTGCGCGCCAGCTGGGCCTCAAGGATATCCGCCCGATTCCCCTCTCCGCGCTGAGCGGCGACAATGTGGTAACGCCTGGCGACCGCATGCCGTGGTACCAGGGACCGACGCTGATCGAGCTGCTTGAATCGCTCAGCGTGTACGATGAATCGCATGATGATCCGCTGCGGTTCCCGGTGCAACTGGTGGCACGCCACAAGGGGCATGAAGCCAACGACTTCCGCGGTTACATGGGCCGCGTCGAAGCCGGCAAGGTACGCAAGGGCGACAAGCTGGTCGTGCAGCCGGGAGGCCAAAGTGCGACGGTGAAAGATATCGTCACGCTCGACGGTTCGCTGGACCAGGCGGTAGTGGGCCAATCGGTCACGCTATTGCTGAACGAGTATCTCGATATCTCGCGTGGCGACATGCTGGCATCGGCCGAGCGTCCGGCGAGCGTACTGAAGTCGGTGACCGCCGACGTTTGCTGGCTGTCGGAAGAACCGCTCGACCTGCGCCGCAAATACTGGCTGAAGCACACGACCCGGCAAGTTGCGGCGCGCGTGGTCAAGATCGATACCCTGCTCGACATCAATACGCAGGAACAGCGGCCGGCCGACGCGCTGACGCTGAACGGGATTGCGCGGATTTCGCTCAATGTCCAGCAGCCGCTGGCGGCCGATGCCTATGATGCGATTCGTTCGACCGGTTCATTCATCCTGATTGATGAAGTGACGCACCAGACTGTGGCTGCGGGAATGATCCGGTTCGATTGAACCGGATCAGTGGAAGCGCCATGACGGCGAACGTGCCAGGCAAGGTTTACCTGATCGGCGCCGGGCCCGGCGCCGCCGATTTGATTACGGTGCGCGGCGCCCGCATCCTGGCGCAGGCCGACGTTGTTCTATACGACGCGCTGGTCACGCCGGCGATGCTGGAACTGTGTCCGCAAGCGCACAAAATTTCAGTCGGCAAACGCTCGGGACGGCGCTCGACGGCGCAAACCCTCATTAACCAGCAACTGGTGGAGTGCGCTCAAAAATATCGGCTGGTGGTCCGGCTCAAAGGCGGCGATCCGATGTTGTTCGGCCGCGCCGACGAAGAGCTGCGCGCGCTTGAGGCGGCTGGCTTCGAAGTCGAGATTGTTCCCGGCATTACGGCTGCGCTTGCGGCGGCCGCATCCGCCAAACAACCGTTGACCAAGCGCGGCGTGGCGCGCAGCGTGGCGCTGTTCACTTCCAGCACCGCGCCCGATCATCCGGATCAGGTGACATTGCCGAATTGCGATACGCTGGTCCAGTACATGGGCGGGCGGGAAGCGATTGCGACGGCGCGCTGGCTGCTGTCGCATGGCCATGCAGGCGATACGCCGGTGGTCGTGGTGGAAAATTGCAGCCTGCCGAACGAGCATGTGATGCACCTGCAATTAAGCGGGCTGGAACGCGGATTATCGGAGCGCAGCGGCCCGGTCCTGGTGATGATAGGCGCTGCGCTGGGGCCGCGCGTATAGTTTTCAGAAGCCGGGAGTGCCTGACGCCGGCCTGACAATTACGCGGCTGCGCCTGTTGCGTCCCTTCACGGGCCGCGCTTTTGCGCCTCGACGCAATACCGCATCATCGCCTTTAGCACATCCGCATCTTCCCCAACCGCATCCGCAACGTTCAGCGCCAGGGCCGGATGCGCAATTCGCAACTGCTCCACCATGACCGGCAGATCGCGCAGCACATGTCCGCCCTGACCCAGGAACACCGGCACCACCGTAAGCTCGCCAACCCCTTGCCGGACCAGTTGCTCCACCAATTCCGGCAAGCGCGGCGTCATCAGCTCCAGGAACGCAAGCGACACTACGCTCTCCGGCAACGCAGCCCCCACCATATCGCGCAATCGTTCGAACGGCGCCGCCCAGCGCGGATCGCGCGCGCCATGCGCAAACAGGATCAAGCCACGTTTTTTTAACGGATCAGGCACTAATGCTTCTCCACCCACCACAGCGCCGCGAGCGCCAACAGCAGGAATAATACGCTTGGCAATAACGCGGTCGCCAATGGCGGCCAGGTATTCAGCAATCCGACATGCGAAAATAAGCTGTTAATCAACTGAAAGCTTACGCCGATCATAATCCCGGTAAAGATTTTCAGGCTGACGCCCCCTGCCCGTGCATGCAGATAGGCAAACGGCAATGCCAGTGCCATCATGACAAACACCGCGAATGGATAGATAAGCTTCTTCCAGAAAGCGATTTCATAGCGCTCGCTGCGCTGCTTGTTTTCCGTCAGATGTTTAGTATAAGCCGATAAGTCGGCGGCCGACATCCGGTCCGGATCGGCAAACAGCACTGCCAGGATGTCAGGCGTAATTTCCGACACCAGGTCCCGGGACGCCAGGTTTTTAGTGGAAATGGCGGCGGTCAGATCGACGCCGGCGCCGCCGGAAGCGACACCCGGTTTCGGGAAATAGGTCTCGAAGACGTCGCTCAGCAGCCAGGTATTGCCGCCCCTATAATTCGCGCGCGCCGCCTGAATGACGATCGTCATGCGAAAATCACGATCGAATTCATACACCTTAATGCCGAGCAGCTGGCCATCGGGCCGCATTTCGCGCACGTTCAGGAACCGGGTCCCCACCGCTGCGCCGTCGATCCCGTTTTCCCGGATCACATCCTTGGCCCACAAACCCGAGCGAAACTCTTGCGAGACCGCGGCGCCTTGCGTGCTTAGCTTCAGCTTCTCGGCATAGTCGCTGGCTTTCGGAGCCACGAATTCGCCGAAAACAAAAGTCAGGATGGCGAACAGCACACCGATTTTAGCCAGCATTGCGCCGGCCATCCTGGTCGACATGCTGGACACGCGCATGATCGTGAATTCCGATCGGGACGCGAACTGCGCCAGCACATAAATCGTCCCGATCAGGGCCGCTATCGGGATCAGCTCATAGGTATATCCCGGCAGACCCAGGAACACATAGAGAAACGCCTGCGCCAAGCCGTACCCGCCTTTTCCAACCGACTTCAGTTCACCCATCAAGTCGAAGAAAGCGAAGAGCGCAAGGAACGCGAGCAGCACGAAACTGACCGACCGGATGATTTCAGTTGCGAAATAGCGTTGCAGTACTTTCATCGGCGCGCCCTATCATGCGAGTCGGCGCGGCGTCCGGCGCCGCTCATTCGCGCACCGCCGGGCCCAATGCCGCGCGACCGGATCGACGCGCGCGCTTCATTGCGGACCACATCCCCTGCGGATGGTAACGGCTATTCATTTTCACGCGCCATAAAAACATCGTACCGGCCAGCACGGCCGTGATCAGGTGCATAGGCCACCATGCAACGGCCATGCTCAGCTTCTGCTGCACCACCGAGGCCTGGAAAACGCTGACCATATTGCTATACACGATAAACAGGAATAAGGCGATCAGCAGGTTCATCGAGCGGCCGCCGCGCGGGTTGACAAAGCTCAGTGGAATCGCAAGCAGCATCAGCAGCAGGCACATCATGGGCAAGGCCATACGCCACAGCAGTTCACCCATATTGATATTGGTCCGATCTTCCAGCAGCACCTGGGTCGGCAATGCGCGGGCCGTGGTATCGCCGACCACTGCCTGCGATTGCCTCGATATCAGTACGCCATAGCGCGCGAATTCCATCAACTGAAAACCCGCTTGCGCCGGGGTGCCGTCGTAACGGCGGCCGTTCTTGAGCACGAGAAACTTATCGCCGCGCGCGTCGACTTCGATCGTTCCTTCATTTGCCACGACGATGCTGGAACGGCCGTTTTGATTCGAATTGACAAACACATTCCTGACGTTGGTTGCATCGTTGGACAAGCCTTCGACGAAAAACACGCGGTCGGACGAAGACGATTCCTGGAACTTTCCGGGCGAGACCCGCGACACATCCTCGCGCTGCGCAAAGCGTTCCCTGAACTCGGCGCTTTGCCGGTTCGCCCATGGCGTGAGGGTAAAGCTGAGCAGTGCGGTCAGGACGACGATCGGCAAGCCGAACGATAGCACCGGCCGGACCCAGGCCGCCAGGCTCTGCCCTGCGGAAAACCAGACCACCATTTCGGAATCCTGGTACCAGCGTGAAAGGACCAGCAAGACCGAAATGAATGCGGTCAGGATCAGGATGACTGGTAAATAGTTCAACGCTGAAAAGCCGATCAGTGCCACTACATCCTGTGACGCGACCCTGCCACCCGCAGCCTGGCCGAGGATACGGATCAGCATGACCGTGATGGTAATGGTAAAAAGCGTGGTGAGGACGGCGCCTGCGGTACTGATCAATTCGCGTCGGAGTGCGCGCTGAAAAATCATTCGAGACTATAATTGCGTAGATTAAAGGAGTAATCATGGACTTTAGCATAAAAACATTTGATTCAAAAAATACTCCGGCGCAGTTGAAGACCGGGTGCATCGTAGTCGGCGTGTTTGAAAACAAGAAATTATCGGGGACGGCCCTTGCTATAGATCGCAAGGGCGATCTTAGCGCTGCGGTCAAATCCGGCGATATTTCAGGCAAAGCCGGCAGTTCGCTGTTGTTGCGCAGTACCGACGGTATCGGTGCGGAGCGTGTTTTGCTGCTCGGCCTGGGTAAGGAAGAGTCGATCAGCGGCAAGGATTTTTCTACGGCGGCGCAAGCTGCGGCACGCGTGCTTGCCACCCTCGGCTCGCCGGATGCGGTGCTCGCTCTGCCTTTCGACAATGTAAAGGAACGCACGCTGCCGTGGGCGATCCAATGCATGGTAATCGCCGCGCGCGAGCAGGCCTACCGGTTTGACGAGACCAAGAGCAAGAAGGACCCGGCGCCAACCGGCGTTCGCAAGATCGCGATCGCGGTCGACGCCGCCGGCGGCAACGCGGCGAAAGCCGCCGCCGCGCAAGCGGTTGCCATCGCCAATGGCATGGACCTGACCAAGGACCTGGGCAACCTGGCGCCTAACATCTGTACGCCGACCTACCTTGCGAACACGGCCAAAAAACTGGCTAAACAATTTGGGCTTGGTGTCGAAGTGCTGGACCGCAAGCAGCTGCAGGCCCTCAATATGGGCAGTTTTCTGTCGGTGACGAATGGCAGTGATGAACCGCCGAAATTCATCGTGCTCAAGCATATGGGCGGCAAGGCGAAGGATGCGCCGACCGTATTGGTCGGCAAGGGCATTACCTTCGACTCGGGCGGCATTTCATTGAAGCCGGGCGGCGGCATGGATGAGATGAAGTACGACATGAGCGGCGCCGGATCGGTGCTCGGCACTTTCCGCGCGATTGCGGAAATGAAGCTGAAGCTGAATGTGATCGGCGTGATTCCCGCCTGCGAAAACATGCCATCGGGACGGGCCACCAAGCCGGGCGACATCGTGACATCCATGTCGGGCCAGACCATTGAAGTGCTCAATACCGACGCGGAAGGACGCCTGATCCTGTGCGATGCGCTGACCTATGTCGAACGCTACAAGCCGGACGCGGTAGTCGATATCGCGACGCTGACCGGCGCCTGCATCACGGCGCTCGGTCATCATAATTCCGGCCTGTTCACGCGCCATGACGATGCGCATGACGCGCTCGCCGATGCCTTGCTGGCGGCCGGGAAAGCGTCGGGCGACACGGCATGGCGCATGCCGATCGAGGATAGCTACCAGGAACAGTTGAAATCGAATTTCGCGGACATGGCCAATATCGGCGGCCCGCCCGGCGGCAGTATCACGGCCGCGTGCTTCCTCGAACGCTTCACCCGGAAATATACCTGGGCCCATCTCGATATCGCGGGCACCGCATGGAAAAGCGGCGCCGCCAAGGGCGCAACCGGACGGCCGGTGCCATTGCTGACGACTTTCCTGGTCGACCGTGCGCAGTCGGCTGCGGGGAAATAACCGGCATGCGGGGCGCTGGCTGCAAGGCTGGCTGACATCCCGGGTCGGTTCCCGGGATCCCTTCCCCCTCAAGCAAACCCTTGTCATGCAAGGGTTTGCGTTTTTAAAGCAGACCTCGCCAGCCTAGCCCTGCGATCGCACCAGCAGATCGTGGAATAATTGGGCTGCCGCAGTCAGCGCGCGCCCGCGGCGCTTGATCAGGCCAAGCGTGCGTGTCACTTCAGGCTCATGCAATGGAACGCTGACCAGGGTCGGGTGACCGTCCGGCGGCATGGCAAGACGCGGCACGACGCCGAGACCAACCCCCGCCTCGACCAGGCTTACCAGCGCGGGCACATGATGCACCTCGCAAAACCAGCGCGGACGGGCACTGCTCTGCGCCAGCGCCTGATCGATCAGCAGCCGGTTGCCGCTGCCCTGGGCGAGCGTAATGTAGTCTTGCTGCCCCAACTCTTCCCACTTGATTCTCTTCCGGCCCGCCAATGGGTGCGCTTTCGGGCAAGCGACGACGAACGGATCCTGCATCACCGGATAAAACTCGATGTCAGCCTCGTTCACCCCGATGTATGTCAAGCCGAAATCGGCTTCGCCACGCGTCACTTTCAACAGGATTTCGGACGATGACTCGTCGATCACGCGCAGGCGGATGCCGGGATACTGGCGGTGATATTCGCGCACGACGCCTGGCAGGAAGTAGGCGACCGCCGAGGGCACGCATGCGATGGTCACCTCGCCGGAGACCCGCTCGGCCACATCCCTGATCCCGAGTAACGCGCTTTCGAGTTCATTGAGGACGTTGCGCGCCTTTGGAACGAAGCTGCGCCCGACAGAAGTGAGTTCGACTTTTCGAGTGGTTCTTACGAAGAGAGCGACGCCAAGAGCATCTTCCAGTTTATCGATGCGCCGCGACAGGGCCGATTGGGAAAGATGCAGCGTGGCGGATGCCGCCGTGATGCTGCCGAGATCGGCGACCGCGACGAAGGCGCGGATGTCTGCCAAGTCAAAATTCATGCGTATTCCACAATAATAGAGCGAATATTT
Source organism: Herminiimonas sp. (assembly GCA_028292315.1). GTDB lineage: Bacteria > Pseudomonadota > Gammaproteobacteria > Burkholderiales > Burkholderiaceae_D > JAQGMO01. The sequence goes on from JAQGMO010000079.1 coordinate 20,794, forward strand.
GCACTTTACACTGATTACGCATATTGGATAACCTTTGGCTCTTGCCTGGGTACAACCGTTGCACAGTTTCAGAGATCGCTGCACGTTTCATGCAGGCCTGCGCATCCGGAACCCGTTTGCTCTCACCGATGCAGATCGCTCCCGTCATGTCATCGGAGCGTAAAGCAAAACATTGACGGCTTTGCCGCATTTACATGATAAGGCGCACCACAGCATGAACGCTCGTATGAATGATCAGGTCATCGTGCCTGAAGCCGAATTGTTATCGCTTGGCATCAAGGCCTTCCAGGGCCTCGGCCTGCCCCAACGCGATGCGGAAGATGTCTGCCGCATCCTGGTGATGGCTGACCTGTTCGGCCTCTCGACCCATGGGCTGAGCCGCGTCGAATCCTATGGAGAGCGTTTGCTGGTCAAGGGAATCAATCCGCGCCCGAACATCACCGCCGAGCGCATCGCCCCGGCGCTGGTGAAGATCGACGGCGACAACGGCGTCGGGCCAGTGGTCGGCATCCGTGCGCTGGAGGCAGCAATGAACGCCGCCCGCGAATGCGGCGTGGGCGTGGCATTCGCCCGCGGCAGCAACCATTTCGGCCCGGTGTCTCCGTATTCCCTGATTGCCGCCGAAGCCGGGTTTGCCAGCATCATCGGCAGCAACGCGACCACCACCATCGCGCCATGGGGCGGCAGTGATGCCCGCCTCGGCAACAGCCCGGTCGGATTCGGCGTGCCCAATCCGGGTGGCGCCCCGTTCCTGCTCGACATGGCAATCAGTGTCGCCGCACGGGCCAAGATCCGCAACGCGTTCAAGCGCGGTGAATCGATCCCCGATACCTGGGCCACGGACAAGAACGGCCGGACCACGACCGACCCCGCGGCCGCGCTAGACGGGTTCCTGCTGCCGATCGGCGGTCACAAGGGCTATGGCCTGGCGCTGCTGGTGGACCTGTTTGCCGGCCTGCTGTCCGACGCGGCCTACCTTACCCATGTAAAGTCGTGGGTCGACGCACCCGAGGAGCCGCAGAACCTCGGCCATTTCTTCATCCTGATCAACACCAGGCTGCTCGGTTCGACAGAATGGCTAACCCGCCGCATGAACGATTTTGCCTCCATCCTGCATGACAGCCCGCCCGCGTCTCCGGACAAGCCGGTGCTGGTTCCAGGCGAAATCGAATTGGGCAAGCTGGCGCGCCAGCGCAAGGAAGGCATCACGATCGGGGCGGACGTGATGGCGCTCCTGCGGCAGCACGCCGCCAATGCGCCAATTTGAAGCCATGCGCATGACGACCCATCGCTGCCTGTTGCAACGGTGGATCCGGCTCCGTTTGTACCCAACCTTAATGATCACCTATTATGTCCATTGATCCAGCAATCATTTCCGCGTTCGCTCCCACGGGGCGCCTGCGCGCGTCGATCAACCTCGGCAACCCGATCCTGGCAAACCGCAACCCGCAAACCGGCGAGGCGGCCGGTGTATCGGTCGACCTTGCGCGCGAGTTCGCACGCCGCCTCGGCATTGAAATCGAACTCGTCGTTCTCGATACGGCCGGCAAGTCCGTAGAGACAGTCCGGAGCGAACAAGCCGATATCGGGTTTTTCGCGATCGATCCGTTGCGCGGAGAAGGAATCCTGTTTACCGCGCCATATGTACTGATCGAAGGCAGTTATCTGGTGCGCGCAAACTCGCCGCTTGAGAACAACGATGAGGTCGACAATGCGGCCCATCGGGTGACGGTCGGCGCCGGCAGCGCCTACGACCTTTACCTGACGCGTGCGCTCAAGCATGCGAAGATCGCCCGGGCGCCGAGCTCCCCGGCAGTGGTGGAAACCTTCCTGGCTGAAAATCATGATGTGGCGGCCGGCGTAAAACAGCAGCTCGAGTTCGACGCAGCGCGCAATCCCGGCTTGCGCTTGTTGCCGGGACGTTTCATGGTCATCGAGCAGGCAATGGGCACGCCGAAAAGCCGCGGTCAGCAGGCCGTCGATTGTCTCGCTGCCTTTGTCGAAGAAATGAAGGCGTCGGGATTTGTTGCGGACGCGCTTGACCGCCATGGAATACAAGGCGCGGCGGTCGCGCCGCTGCGCGCCGGCTCGCACTAGAAAGTTTTTCGAATAAATCACGGAGATAATCACGATGACAAAAACCGGGCACTTCATAACCCTTGCAGGCCGCCATGCACTTCCGCAAGCGCCGGGAAAAACCGCGCGGACGATGGCACGAGCCAAACGCGTTTTAGGCGCCGCTGCGTGCATGCTGGCGCTCATTCCGGCAGCGGATCTGCATGCGGCCGACTGGACGCCGACCAAGCCGATCCGGCTGGTCGTTCCCTATGGTCCTGGCGGCAGCTCGGACATGATTGCGCGCCTGGTCGCACGGGAAATGAGCAGCGGGCTTGGCCAGCAGGTTTTGGTCGAGAACAAAGGCGGAGGATCAGGCACCATCGCAATGCAGGACGTCGCGCGGGCCGCACCCGATGGCTACACCATTGCTCTCGGCCATGTTGGCGTCCTTGCCGTGAATCCTGCGATGTTTGCAAAGCTTCCCTATGACGTCGAGCGTGATTTTGTTCCGATAACGCACCTGGTCAATGTGCCGATGATTTTCGTGGTCGGGACGCAGGTTCCGGCAAAAAACCTGAAAGAATTTGTCGCTCTCGTGAAATCCAGGCCTGGCGATCTCAATTATGGGTCGGCGGGCAACGGTAGCGCAGGCCACCTTGCGTTCGAGATGCTGAAACAGGTCACCCAGATTGATGTCCAGCATGTACCGTATAAAGGTACTGGTGGCCAACTGGCGGACCTGTTGGCAGGAATTACCGATGCGGCATCAGCGGGGGTACCTCCGTTTCTGCCGCACATGAAGGTAGGCAAACTTCGGGCCTTGGCCATTGGCTCGGCTCAACGGATTCCTCTGCTGCCCGATTTGCCGACTGTTGCCGAACAAGGGTATCCCGGATTCGAAAGCTCGCAATGGTTCGGCTTGCTCGCGCCAGCTAAAACGCCACCGGAAATTATTGAACGCTTGCATCGTGAGGCAATCAAGGCGCTCAATACGCCAAACGTTAAAGCGCGCCTGATTGAAGACGCAAGTGTCGCGGTCGGCTCAAGCCCGGAAGCGTTTGGCAAATTTATCCGCACCGAGAAAACGCGGTGGGGCGAAATTGTCCGCAAGGCCAAACTGAAGGCCGATTAACGAAGGCCGATTAATGAAGGCCGATTAATTTTCGGCTGCCGCTGGCTGACCATGCATGAATAATCCGCATGACGGGAGACGTGCCCCTTCAGCGGATCGTCGCGCAGGTATCCAGAATGAGGCCACGCAACCAGCGATGCGCCGGATCGGCATCCATTCGCGGGTGCCAAAGCAATGAAATCGTCACCTCCGGCGCGGGGACCGGAAGCGGAAAACCATGCATTCCGGCGCGCAGGTTTCCGGTTTGTCGTTCGGGAACACTGGCGATCAGGTCGGAGGCCCGGGCTAGAGCCAGTGCTGCAGAAAAGCCGCCGACGATCGTGACGATCTCTCGTTCCAGCCCGAACGGCTTCAAGGCGTCATCAATCGGCCCCGTGCCGATACCCCGCCGCGAGACGCAGATGTGCCTGCCTTTCGCATAACGGGAAGGCGTGATCTCGCCCTGGCTCAGCGCGTGCCCCATTCGCACGACGCCAATAAAACGATCCTTGAACAACGCGCGCGCACGAACCTCCGGACCAGTCGTCTTCCCCACCACGCCAGTCTCCAGATCGACGGTGCCGTCGCGAAGAGACGCGCTCTCCTTGTTTGGTTTCTGCACGAAGCAGAGCCGCACGCCGGGAGCCTCCTCGCCGACGCGTGCAACGAGATCCGCTCCGAAGTTCTCAACAAAGCCTTCGCGGGTACGAAGCGTGAACGTCCTGACGAGCTGTTTGAGGTTGAGATTCCGGGCCGGGCGGAGAACCGCTTCTGCATCCTGTACGAGCTGACTGACCCGCTCCCGAAGTTCGAGCGCGCGGGGTGTGGGAACAAGACCGCGTCCGGCTCTGACCAAAAGTGGATCGCCTGTCGTCTCTCGCAATCGCGCAAGCGCACGGCTCATCGCCGACGGGCTAAGCCGCAACCGCCGGGCCGCGCGCGCAACACTCCCTTCCGTGAGCACCGCATCAAGCGTGACAAGCAAGTTGAAATCCGGGGTCGACATGCGATGATTTTAGCGCTGTTCTTTCTTGATGTGGCGTCAAATGCATGAATAAAGTGCAAATGGTGCGTCTTCCGCCATATCAAACAAGAGGGTATGGTTGGGATAGCTCCATTTCGAGAGTTGCCAAAAAGCGGAGGGTATTTTGAAGCCAATCATCGCAAAACGAGATGAGTCAGCAGCCGGAAGTGCGGAACGCAATCCTTCCGTTCGCTGGGCGCTAGCCAGCCTTTCACTATCCATGCTGCTGTCCTCGCTTGGCACCAGCATCGCCAATGTTGGTTTGCCAACGCTGGCGCAGGCTTTCACCGCGTCCTTTCAGCAAGTCCAGTGGGTCGTCCTCGCCTATCTTCTCGCCATCACCACCCTGATCGTCAGCGTCGGACGCCTCAGCGACCTCACCGGCCGCCGACGGCTGCTACTGGCCGGCATCTTCCTGTTCACGGTGGCCTCACTCCTGTGCGGCATCGCCCCCACGCTCCGGCTGCTGATCGCCGCCCGGGCGGCGCAATGACTTGGTGCGGCCATCATGATGGCCCTGACCATGGCGTTTGTCGGCGAGACGATACCGAAGGCAAAGACCGGTAGCGCCATGGGGCTGCTCGGCACGATGTCCGCCATTGGCACCGCGCTCGGTCCTTCGCTCGGCGGCGTATTGATCGCCGGACTCGGCTGGCCGGCCATCTTCTTCATCAATGTACCGCTGGGCATCCTGACGCTGGTACTCGCGCATCGCTTCCTGCCCGTTGATTGCCAGAAGCTGAAGAGCCAGAAGCTGAAGACGGCGCGGGCCGGCTTCGACCCTGTGGGTACGCTGCTGCTTGCCCTGACGCTCGCCGCTTATGCACTAGCCATGACGACGGGCCGCGGCAGTTTTGGCCTGCTCAACTTGACGCTGCTGTTCACGGCGGTTTTCGGCGCCGGCCTGTTCGCGCTAGCCGAGTCGAAAGCCGCGTCACCGCTGATCCGGATGGCGATGTTCCGAAATCCGGCACTGGGCGCGGGCTTCGCCATGAGCACCCTGGTCACGACCGTGGTGATGGCAACGCTGGTGGTTGGCCCGTTCTATCTCTCCGGCGCGCTTGCGCTCGATGCAGCCATTGTCGGACTTGTCATGTCGTCCGGTCCGATAGTCGCCGCACTGACAGGCGTGCCTGCCGGCCGCCTCGTGGACCGGTTTGGCGTACACCGCATGACCATCGCCGGGCTCATCGCAATGGCGGCCGGCTCCTTCATCCTGCCCATCATGCCGACGCGGTTCGGCATCCCGGGTTATATCGCCCCGCTCGTCGTCATCACCGCCGGCTATGCGCTATTCCAGGCAGCAAACAACACCGCCGTAATGACGAATATTCGAGCAGACCAGCGGGGCGTCATATCCGGCATGCTCAACCTGTCGCGCAATCTCGGGCTCATCACCGGCGCATCCGTTATGGGCGCTGTGTTCGCTCTCGGATCGGCGACGACCGATTCCATGACAACGCGTCCTGAGGCTGTTGCGGCCGGCATGCGGATCACGTTCGCCGTCGCCGCGGTTCTGATCGTCGTCGCCCTCGCCATCGCATCTGTAAGCCATGCTCTTTCGCGGCGCGCCGTTGCTCCAGGCAGTGAACAGGGGGATGGCCGTCGCGATGGATAAGTTCTGGACCAGCGGAGAAAAGGGGCAAGGGTCAAAATTCGTTCACTGCCTGGAGCATGCAACAAATATCAACCCCGGTTTTGGAGCAGGAGAGTCCGGCAGAGAGCGATACGGTAAGATTTGGCTTCTAACTACCGACGGGGAATTCTTATCGCCGCTCAAGTGAGTAGCCAGTTGGGTAGTTAACCCTGTTAAAAGCCGAATAACCGCCGCAAACCCACATAAACACTGGAGTTTTTAGAATAATGAAACTAGCTACCTGGAACGTCAACTCGCTCAAGGTCCGCCTGCCGCACGTGCTGCAATGGCTGGCGGAAAACCCGGTCGATGTCCTGTGCCTGCAGGAGACCAAGACCGTCGACGGGAAATTCCCGGTTGCTGAAATCGAAGCCGCCGGATACCAGGTCGCCTACGCCGGCCAGAAAACCTATAACGGCGTCGCGATCCTGTCGCGCCATCCGATCCATGATGTGGTCAGGAATAATCCGCTTTATCCGGATGAGCAGCAACGCATCATTGCTGCCACGATTGAAGGCGTGCGCGTGATTTGCGCATACGTGCCGAATGGCCAGACGGTCGGATCGGACAAGTATGAATACAAGCTGACCTGGCTGGACCACCTGGAGCGATGGCTCGAGGCGGAACTGCGCATCCATGAAAACCTGGCCATCCTGGGCGACTACAATATTGCGCCGGACGATAGGGACGTGCATGATCCGGTGGCATGGGAGGGTTCGGTGCTGGTGTCGGAACCGGAACGCGCGGCGTTCCGGCGCCTGTGCGGCCTGAAGCTGGCCGATGCATTCCGCCTGTTCGAGCAACCCGAAAAAATATATAGCTGGTGGGATTACCGGCAGATGGCATTCCGCCGCAACCGCGGCCTCAGGATCGATCATATCCTGCTTTCCCCTGCCCTGGCGGCGCGCTGCATAGCCTGCGTGATCGACAAGGCGCCGAGGAAGCTGGAGCAACCGTCAGACCATACCCCGGTGATCGCGACCATTGCTTGAAAACAGCCGGGATGCCGGCGTAAGTGAGCCGGTTTCCTCACCACGTTACGAATGGCGTTCGGAACCGAAGCGCGGCGGTAAAAGTCGCTCTGATTCCTTAATCCATTAAGGAATCACCGCGAAACGCGGGGGATATTCCATTCAGCGGCCCAAGGTATGTTTCGCGGCTGTCTAAAATGCATCCATTTCGATCCCCAATGCGTATATGGATAGCGACAACCGGCACCGTGCGCTGGAAAATCGCCTGGACCTGTAAGCAGTTTAAGGCTGGGACGACTAAGTCGGGTCAGGGTAGTTCACCCCTGACCGGTTAAAACCCGTTACCCGGAGCAATCATGAAACGCCGTAAGTTCCTTCATCACATCGCCTGGCTGACCGCCGGTGCATCCGCATTGTCCTTTACCATGGAGTCGATTGCCGTGACCGTTCTGAATAAATCCAAAGCCGAATGGCGCAAGATATTACCCCCGGCCAGCTACGCCGTACTGTTTGAGGAAAGCACCGAGCGGCCGGGCAGCAGCCCGCTCAATGCGGAAAAGCGTGCGGGCACGTTCATCTGCGCAGCCTGCAATCAGCCGCTTTTCAAGAGTTCGCAAAAATATGAAAGCGGCACCGGATGGCCGAGCTTTTTCGACGTGATGCCCGATGCGACAGCCAAACGCCGGGATTTCAAGATGTTCTTGCCGCGCACTGAATATCATTGCGCGCGTTGCGGCGGACACCAGGGACATGTCTTTAACGATGGGCCAAAACCGACCGGTCTGCGCTATTGTAATAACGGCGTTGCGCTGAAATTTGTTCCTGTCGGCAGCGAATTACCGGGGCTGATCTCATGAAATCATTATTGAAAGCCCTCGTGGCGACCGCCTTCCTGCTAACGGGAAATCAGGTTCTCGCGCAGACCGCCCCGACGCCCGCCCCAGCCCAGAAGGCAAGTGCTATTTTTGCCGGCGGCTGCTTCTGGTGCACTGAATCGGATTTTGAAAAATTGCCCGGCGTAATCAGCGCGGAATCGGGATACACCGGAGGGCGCTCGGAAAATCCGACCTATCCGCAAGTGAGCGCCGGCGCAACCGGGCACACCGAAGCGGTGCGCGTGACCTATGATCCGTCAAAGATCAGCTATCCGGCCTTGCTTGAATATTTTTGGACCACCATCGATCCTACTGTAAAAGACCGGCAGTTTTGCGACGTTGGAAGCCAGTATCGAAGCGCCGTCTATTACGAGAATGCGGCGCAACGAAGCACCATCGAGGCGAGCAAGGCAGCGATTCTGAAACGCGGCAGGATCAAGGAAATTTATACCGAGATTGCGCCCGCGACGCGCTTTTATCCGGCCGAGGCATATCACCAGGATTATTACAAAAAGAACCCGATACGGTATAAGTATTACCGGACAAGCTGCGGCCGGGATAAGCGGCTGGAAGAAGTATGGGGAGTGAAGCACTGAGGCCGTTTCGGCAGATTCTCGAATCCATGGAGTGGCCGCTGAGAATAATTCATACCAGCACGAGTAACATGGCAATTGTACGCGGCTCGCGAGAGCTCGCATCCGCTCAGGTTTTTTTTCTGACCAGCTGCCTCTCGAATGCGGTATCGAACTTACTGACGCGCTTCGGCTTTTGCGGGCCATAGGCATTCACAAACTCCACGAACGCATCTTGCTCCAGTGCATCACTCAACTTTTCTTGCACACCATCGTCGCCCGTCGCCACCAGGAAAAACAAACCATCGGCGCTCCGAACCATTGAATAATCCGGACTACCGCTGCGCGATTTCAGGCGCTCAACCGCAGCGCTCGCTCGTGTCGACCTCATCATACGCTCCGTGAAAAGCAAGCAGGCAAGTCTGCTTGAAGTGCATTTATCTTACACTGACTGCGCATACGCCGCCGTACCGAACGTCAATTAACACTCGCACGGCCTGGCTGTGAATTCATTCACGGGGGTGGCGGCTTTGAAACGCAGAAATTGAATGCTGGTGTGCCGGGCTATAAATTACACGGTGTTGATGCACTGCTTGCGCAACACGGTACCGGCAAAGCAGCAGAGGAACGACTGGCCCAATTTCACGGCCTGTCGGGATACACGAAATCTTGAACAAGCGCCGCTCAGCTTTTCCTGCATGCGATCGTCGCTGGTCGCGACCAGGAAAAATTCTCGCGACAGCTTGGCTATCGCTGCGCTTCCCGCCTGGCCTGACCCGATATATCCATCACTTTTATTTGCCCATCCCGTTGCCAGCTAACCCGCCAGCGCAGCCCTGATCTGCTGCAGCGAAGCCGGGTCCTCGATCGTGGTCAGGTCGCCGGCGTCGCGCCCCTCGCAGATTGCCTGGATCGCGCGCCGCAGCAGTTTGCCCGAACGCGTTTTCGGCAACAGCCCGATGCAGTGAACGCGCGCCGGCCGCGCCACGGTGCCAAGCTGACGATCAACCACGCCCATCACTTCCGCTTCGAATGCCTGGCGCGCCTGCGGCGTGGCGACCGCATCGGCATTCCTGGGGACGACGAACGCCACCGCAACCTGCCCTTTCAGCTTGTCTTCCACGCCGACCACCGCGACTTCCGATACATTCGGATGACTGGAAATGCTTTCCTCGATCTCGCGCGTGCCGAGACGATGGCCCGCGACATTGATCACGTCGTCAGTGCGGCCAAGGATGAAGTAATAGCCGTCCTCGTCGCGGATTCCCCAGTCGAAGGTGGAATATACCTGCTGTCCTCCGAACCTGGACCAGTAGGTATCGACATAGCGCGCATCGTCGCCATACACGGTTTGCATGCAGCCGGGCGGCAGCGGCCAATCAATCACGACCACGCCCTTTCGGTTCGCCGCACAGGTGTCGCCAGTCGATTCATCGATGACCCTGACCTTGTAGCCGGGCATCGGCACGCCGGGGCTGCCGAGCCTGGTCGGACTATCGTCCGTGCCCCTGGCGATCGACAGGATCGGCCAGCCGCTTTCGGTTTGCCAGTAATTATCGATGACCGGCACGCCCAGTGCCGACGAAATCCATTGCGAGGTGGTTTCATCAAGCGGCTCACCCGCGAGATAGAGCGCCTTGAGCGACGACAGGTCATATTTTTTCATGAATTCCGGCGCCTGCTTTTTCAGCACGCGCACCGCGGTCGGCGCCGAAAACATGCGCGTCACCCGGTACTTTTCCACCATGCTCCACCAGATGCCCGCGTCGGGCCGGACCGGCAATCCTTCATACATGATGGTTGCCATGCCCGCGATCAGCGGCCCGTACACGATATAGGAATGTCCAACCACCCAGCCGATGTCGGAGGTGGAAAAATAGACTTCGCCCGGCTTGCCGCAAAAAATCGTTTGCATCGACGACGCCAGCGCCACCGCATAACCACCGACATCGCGCTGCACGCCCTTGGGTATGCCGGTGGTGCCCGAGGTATAAAGAATATAGGAAATCTCGTTCGACTCGAGCCAGGTGACCGGCACCTGCGCATCGAGGTGCTGTTCGCGCAATGATGCATAGTCGAGGTCGCGCCCCTGGACCAGCGTCATTGGCGCCAGGCCGCGGTCAACCAGAAGCACGTGTCGTGGCTGGTGCTTCGCCAGCCGGATCGCGTCATCCAGCAGCGGCTTGTACGGTATCGCCTTGCCGTTGCGCGAGCCGGCGTCGGCCGACACCACCAGTTTCGGCCTGGCATCGTCGATCCGGGTCGCCAGGCTGTTCGCCGCGAAGCCACCGAACACCACCGAGTGAATCGCGCCGATGCGCGCGCACGCGAGCATTGCGATCGTGGCTTCGGCAATCATCGGCATATAGATCAACACGCGGTCGCCGCGGGTGACGCCCAGCGATAGCATGATCGCGGCGCTGCGCTGCACTTCGGCGTGCAGTTCGCGGAATGAGTAAATTTTTTCCGCGGGCGCGGCATCGGCGGTCTCGGTCGAGACCGCAATCAGGGCCGGCAGGTCGCCCTGGGTTTCCAGCCAGCGATCGATTGCGTTATGGCACAGATTGGTTTGGCCGCCGACGAACCACTTTGCGAACGGCGGCCGTGACGCGTCGAGCACCTGCGAAAACGGCGCATGCCAGTCTATCAATTGCGCCTGTTCCGCCCAGTAAGATTGCGGGTCGGTGACCGACCTCTCGTATAATTCTGCATAGCGCATGGCGTCTCCTCCATCTCGTCCATTATGCGAAAAAAAACAGCGGCTGCCCGCTGCGCTTTATCTTACCCCGTGAATGAACCGGATAACAGGATCAAATCACATACAGATCAACATATTCATTGACCGGCATCGCTTCCAGCCGCTCCTGGTCCAGCGAAACATCGAGAATACGCTGTTGCTGACGTGGTGGAAACTGGCGCGCCAGGTTGGTCCTGAATTTGTCTTCCAGCAGCGGAATGCCCTCGCGGCGCCGGCGCGCATGGCCGATCGGATACTCGACCACGATTTCATCGAGCTTGCCGCCGTCGTTGAATTCGAGCGTCAGGCCATTCGCGATCGAACGTTTTTCCGGATCATGATAATCCCTGGTGAACGCCGGGTCCTCAACGCACAGGATCTTGTCGCGCAAGACATCGATGCGCTGGTCGACGGCGATATCGTCTTCATAGTCGGAAGCCGTCAGCCGGGCGTAGATCAGCGGCACCGCCACCATGTACTGGATGCAGTGGTCGCGGTCGGCCGGATTGTCGAGCGGACCTTTCTTGTCGATGATGCGCAGGCAAGCCTCATGGGTGCGGATCGTGATCTGCCTGATATCGTCCGCGGACTTGCCGGCCTCGGCCAGCTGCTTGTGCAGGATCATGGCCGCTTCAACCGCGGTTTGCGCATGGAATTCGGCCGGAAACGAAATCTTGAACAGCACGTTTTCCATCACATAGCTTTCATACCCGCGCTGGAACTTGAAGGGCTGGCCCTTGAACAGCACATCGTAAAAGCCCCAGGTCCTGGCCGTCAGCACCGTGGGATAACCCATCTCGCCGGTCTTCGCCATCAGCGCCAGGCGTACCGCGCGCGAGGTGGCGTCGCCGGCCGCCCATGATTTGCGCGAACCGGTGTTCGGCGAATGGCGGTAGGTGCGCAGCGGCTGGCCATCGACCCATGCCAGCGATACGGCATTGAGAATTTCCTCGCGCGACAGGCCAAGCATGTGCGCGACCACCGCGGTGGTCGCGACCTTGACCAGCACCACGTGGTCAAGGCCGACCTTGTTGAATGCGTTTTCAAGCGCGATACAGCCCTGGATTTCATGCCCCTTGATCATCGCGGTCAGCACATCCTTCATCGTCAGCGGCGGCTTGCCGGCGGCGACGGCGATGCGCGACAGCCAGTCGGCGGCCGCCAGGATGCCGCCCAGGTTGTCGGACGGATGGCCCCACTCGGCCGCCAGCCAGGTATCGTTGAAATCGAGCCAGCGGATCATGGCGCCGATGTTGAATGCGGCTTGCACCGGGTCAAGCTGGAACTGGGTGCCGGGGATCCTGGCGCCGTTAGGCACGATGGTTCCGGGAACGATCGGGCCCATCAGTTTTTTGCAGGCCGGATATTCCAGGGCTTCCAGCCCGCAGCCAAGCGTGTCGATCAGGCAGTTGCGCGCGGTCTCGTAAGCGAGCTTCGACTTGATTTCGTATTTGGTGACATAGTCGACGATATCGACCAGTACCTTATCCCATTCGGGACGCTTGGCGGTTTCCATGCCAGATCAGACATGAAATCCGGGGCGTCGTTCCTCAGAAGGCATCGCCGGGAACGCGTATCCATCCTTCCATCAACACGCGGGCGCTGCGGCTCATGATAGCCTTGGTCACTATCCATTCACCGTTTACCTGTGTGGCTTCCGCGCCGACACGCAGGACGCCGGATGGATGGCCGAAACGCACGGCATCGCGCGAGCGGCCGCCGGCGGCCAAACTTACCAGCGTGCCGGGAATCGCCGCCGCGGTGCCGATGGCAACCGCAGCAGTGCCCATCATGGCGTGATGCAGCTTGCCCATCGACAGTGCTCGCACCAGCAAGTCGATGTTTGACGCTTCGACCTGCTTGCCACTGGAGGCAACGTAGCCGGCCGGCCTGGCGACAAATGCGACCTTCGGCGTGTGCTGGCGCTTGTCGGCTTGCTCGAGATGCCTGATCAGGCCCATGCGCATCGCGCCATGGGCACGAATGGTTTCGAACATGGCCAGCGCCCTGGGATCGCCGTTGATGGCGTCCTGTGACTCGGTGCCGGTGTAGCCTATGTCTTCCGCGTTGACGAAGATGGTTGGAATGCCGGCATTGATCATGGTTGCCTTGAGAATGCCGACCCCGGGCACCTCGAGATCGTCGACCAGGTTACCGGTTGGGAACATCGCGCCGCCCGCGCCTTCTTCCTCCGCTGCCGGATCGATGAATTCCAGCTGCACTTCGGCCGCGGGGAAGGTGACGCCGTCGAGCTCGAAGTCGCCGGTTTCCTGGACTTCACCGTGCGTGACCGGGACGTGGGCGATGATGGTCTTGCCGATGTTGGCCTGCCAGATTCGGATGGTGGCGACGCCGTCGCGCGGCAGTTTTTCGGGGGCGATCAAGCCTGAGGCGATCGCGAACGGACCCACC
>JAQGMO010000084.1 GCA_028292315.1 Herminiimonas sp.
ACAGCTGGTTCCGTTCAATGCGCAACGCGCCGAGCGCGGCATCGGCCGAGGCGAGGGCGGATTCGGCGCGCGCGGCTTCGGCGAGCGCCCGGGCATGCGCCGCAGTCAACGCATCCCGTTCGACCACGATGGTGCCGATGGCCAGACCAGCCTGATCACAGGCGGCGTGACGCGTATTCCACCCGAGCGCCTGGGCGCGCCAGTCATTGCCGAAGGCTTCAGGATCGTTGCGCCAGGCATGCCTCCAGTCGCGGCCGGGAAATGCGGGATCAAGTTCGGCCAGGATGGCATCGAGACGCGACACGGCGGCGTCGCGCTTTTCCGTGCACGAGAGAAGGACGGAGCCGACATGAGTAAGCTGAACACGCGCGTCATGGGCGGCCTGCCTGCGTTGGGCATTCTGCTGCGCCGCCCGATCGACTTCCTTGCGCGCCTGCGCATGGGCCTGGTCCGCGGCGCGCCAGGTCTGTTCGCGGTCATCGTGTTCGCGCATGCGCAAATTCAGGATTTGCTGCTGGCTCACGAACCAGGCTGCCGGCGAATCGGCTGAACCGGCACCGAATTCCGCGGCGGCCGGATGGTCATTCCATGCAAGCGTAGCGCTTGCGACGGTCACCGCAAGTTTGCCGAGGTCGACCAGAATGAGCTCCAGTTCGGCCTGTCCGGTCTTCGCAATTGCAGCCTGCGCCGCCTGCTGCGCCACGTTCTCACGGACGAGTTCGCGGCAAAGCGTCACTTCCGCCTGCAGGCCGGCCAGCGCCGCATGCAACTGCGGATTATCGATCCGGTATGGATGCTCCGCCGCACCGCAAACCGGGCAGGGGAGCCCGTCTTCGAGCGCGGCGCGCAGCGTTTCGACGTTTTCGCCGCACGCAGCTTCGGCCGTCCTGAGCGAGCGTTCGGCTTGCGCCAGCGCCGCCTCCAGCGCCGGCCGGCGCTCGCTCGCCTCGCGCGCGGCAGTCGCCGCCCGCCCGGCCGCCTCGCTCAACTCCGTGCTCCGGCGTTCCAGTTCGCGCCGCCGCGCCAGCTGCCCATCGAGCTCGCTCCGGATCTTCTCGCCACTGGCGAGCAATTTACGGCGCGACTCAAGCGTCTGCCGTTCCGCTTGCAGCGCGGCCGGATCGAAACCGTCCAGTTGCGCGGATGACTGTTCAAGCCCGGCAGATGCCGCCAGCAATACCTGTTCCGATTTGGCAAGCGCCGCGCCGGCTTCCGCATCGGCGGCCTGCAGTTGCGCGTGGTCGCCGTCGGCCGCGGCAGCGGCCAGCTCAAAGCCTGTGCGCTCCACGGCAATGCGGGCCGCCTGGGTTAACAAGGTGTCCCATCGCGGCCAGGCTTCCGCCAGCGTTCGCAAGGAAGCGTTTTCAACCAGCCAGGCTGCGTGGTTTTGCAACTGCTCTTGCGCGAGGGCGAGCTCCGTTTCCTTTTCTGACAGCGCCTGGTGCGCGGAATCGGCGCCGGTCCGGGCGGCGTCGCGGGCCTGTGCGGCCTGAAGGTGCAGCGGAGCGATAGCATCGATGCGCGCGTCGAGCGCTTTCGCGCGGTCCAGTTGCGGCGCGGCCGCGTCGTGGCTGCTTTGGGCGGCGCGTAGCGCCTGGACGGCAGTGGCAAGGGCCGCGTCCGATCGTTCCTTCTCCTGGATGGCCTGCGCTGCGCCGGCTTCGCACGCGCCGATTTCTTGCCGAATTCGGACCAAACCGGCTGCGATGCGAGCGGCCTCCGCCAGCAGGGGCCGGGCGGCTTGCGCCGATTCAGTCAAGGCAAGCCCGGACCAGCGCGCGGCAGCGGCGTCACGGTCCGCATTGCACCGGTCCCATTGCATGCGCGCCTGTTGTTCGGCGCGGCTGAATTTGTCGCATTCCTGATGCCAGTGCAGGCGTTGTTCCAGCAAGCGCTTGCGCTGGTCCTGCGCGGCGAGCGTCGCCGCGCTTTGCGCATGCTGGCGGTCAAGCTGGGCGCGGGCGTCCTGGTCGAGCGGCTTCTGGTCGGCCAGCCGCAGATTCAATTGTTGAAGGTCGAGCTGTTCTTCCCTGGCGCGCTGGTAGGCGCGCTTCGATATCTCGCTGTATAGAATGCTGCCTGTCAGCGTTTCAAGCAGTTCGCCGCGTTCGTTTTCATCTGCTTTCAAAAACGCGGAAAACTCGTTTTGCGCCAGCAGGACGGCCCGGGTGAACTGGTCGAAGCTGAGTCCGATGCGTTGCTGGATTTCAGATTTTACTTCGGAGTTGGTGCCGCCGATGCCTTGCAAGGAAGGCAGGCGGCACAGGCTCATGCCGGTTTTTTGCAAGCCGCCGTCAGACTTGCCGCGCGCCCGCCGTATGCTCCAGCGCGCCCGGTAAGTCATACCGTCGTTGCCGATGAAATCCACTTCCGCGTAACCGTCGCCGGCGCCGCGCCGCAGCAAGGTCCGGGTATCGTGCGGCGTGACGGTCTCGTCCCGCACATCCGGCAAGGCGACGCCCTTGCCGCCGGCCCGGGTCAGCCGCGGCGTGGCGTCGTAGAGGGCGACGCATAAGGCATCGAGCAGTGTGCTCTTACCGGCGCCGGTCGGACCGCTGATGGCGAACAGTCCGCACGAAAGCAAGGGTTCGCGCCGGAAGTCAACCTCGAATTCACCGGCCAGCGAGGCCAGGTTCTTGCCGCTGATCCTGAGGATTTTCATACTGCTGCCTGGTCGCTTGCGGCCAGCAGCAGCTCGGCAAACGCGGTCAGCTGTTCTTCCGGCGCTTCATTGCCGAACCGTTGCAGGTATAGCCGCCTGAATACGTCATCCGGCTGCAGCTGTTCCAGCTGGTCGAGCGAAAGCGCAATGGCGTCGCCGGCGTCACCCGCGGTACGGGTGGTTTCAATTTTGACGAGCCGCACCGGTTTGCCATGCAGCGCCGCTTCGATACGCGTACGCAGGCCGGGTTCCGGCGCGTCGAGGCGGACACGCACTTCGAGATACGGCGCAGTCTGGTGACAGGACGGCGCCGGAAGCTGGTCGAGCGCTGCCAGGAGCGCCAGCACTTCGTCAACCGGCCCCGGCCTGGCCGGCACCCGCAAGAGTTCCACGGCACGCGGCACCGGGATTGCAGCGATATCCGCCACCGCCTCGCCATCGAGGTCAATCCGCAGGATCTGATGCGCATACCCGATTTCGGAAAACGACATTGGCAGCGGGCTGCCGCAATAGCGCAAACGGGTCTGGCCGCCGACGTTTTGCGCGAGATGGAGGTGGCCTAGCGCGGCATAGGCAATCGCGGGATCGAAAATGGCGCTCGATAGCGCTTCCGATCCGCCGATCACGATGCGGCGCTCCGACTCGGCCGAGATGCGGCCTTCCACCATGTGACAGTGGCCGAGCGCCAGGATCGCCTGACCGGGCTGACGTTTTGCCAGGGCAAGCCCGAGCGCCTGCCGATAAAGCAGCGCGATGCCTTCCATGTAAGGGTCAAGCGCGTTCTCGACGCGCGGCACGTCGCCAGGCCGAAGGAAAGGGATCGCCAGGCACCAGGCGGCAATCTCGCCGCGCCTGTTTTTCAGGGGCAGCACCAGGCGCTCGAGGTCGATCTGGCTGTCCGGCCCGCGCGTGACATGGCCGACCACAGCGACGCCCTGCGCGTCGAGCAGCGGTCCGGGCGCTTCCAGCCGTCCCGGCGAATCATGGTTGCCGGCGATGAGGATGATATTGAGATGCGGCGTGCGCGACCTGGCCTGGCGCAGAAAATGGTAGAGCTGTTTTTGGGAAGCGGCCGACGGATTCGCATTGTCGAATATATCGCCGCAGATCAGCACCGCTTCGGCCTGCTCGCTGTCGATCGTATCCAGCAGCCAATCGAGAAAACACTGGTGTTCGTAAGTCCGGTCGAAATTGTGCAGGGTCTGGCCAAGGTGCCAGTCCGAAGTATGCAGGAACCGCATTGCGACATCCTTCTGGTTCGTTAAGTCGACATCGGGCGCGAGGCCGGACGCGATTTTAACTTGTTCCCAAGAAAAAAGATGCTGAATATGCGGCGCTGTACAGCGTCTTACTGTTGTTTCGAACGCGAATTTTTAGCGCTTGGCTTCCTCGATCCTTGCTTCGGAATGTGCCAGGATATATAGTTTAATTGCCACATAGAATGTTTTATTCACCTTAAGAAGGTGATGTAAGTCTTTGTATTTAAGGTTTAAAGTTTAAAAGTCTAAAAGTTTTTTATAGGAAATGATCATGCAGATGCTGATGACCAACAGGGATGAAGTGGCTTGGGATAAAGGCGAACAGGCCTATGAACTGGGCGATACGACGGATGTCGCCGTCGCCAAGGCCGGGAGCGCGGGCTACCGCCCTGGCAGTAATGGATATGCCGCGTTTATTACGGCGTTCGCGCGGCAGGTGCGCAGCGGGCAGGTGGCGCCAAGAAAATCGTCTGCGGAGAAAGCGGCGGCCATGCCCGGGTCCGCGACGATCCTGACGCCGGATTTCTTAAGGGTTTCCTGACACCGGGTTTAAGCGCCGGTGGTCTGACAGGAATTAAAATGTTCAGGCGCGATAGCGTGATCCCGCGTCGACCGATACGACTTCGCCGCTAATGTATTTCGCGTGGTCCGACGCAAGGAAGATCACAAGATCGGCGATTTCGGACGGCTCTCCCATCCGTCCATACGGCAGGTCGTCGAGAAGTTTTGCATAAGCGGCGCGGTCGCTTTCGGTCTGCGGATTAAGCAGGCGCGCTGTGCGGTCGGTTCGGATCAAGCCCGGGCTGACGCCGACGACCCGCACGCCGCGATCCACGCTCTCGGCGCCAAATGCCTTGGTAAAAGCGATCAGCGCGGCATTGGCGACACTGGTGCCTATCGATTTCGGATTGAGCTTTTCACCGGCAATGCCAATGATGTTGACAATCACGCCGGCGCCGCGCTTGCTCATCGGGCCGTAGAGCAGGCGGCTCAGCATGATCGTCGACATGACTTTCCCCTCCCACGCATCGCGCAACACGGCCGGGTCGAGGTCCGGCAAGCTGCCGCGCGGGACAGCGCCGGCGCAGTTGACCAGGATATCGGCTTCCGGAAAGGCTTCCCCTACCGCGGTCACCGCGGCCGGGTCGGAAAGATTGGCCGGGTGGATCAGTACCTCGACCGGGTACGAGGCCGACAGCGACTCCTTCGCCTTTTCCAGCGATCCGGCATCCCTGGCGACCAGGCGCAGCGAGCAACCCTCGGCTGCCAGCGCACGGGCTATCGCGAAGCCGATTCCTTTCGAACCGCCGGTGATCAGGGCCGTGCGGCCGCGCAAATTCAAATCCATACGTCGTCCTTTTCTTTTGATTTTACATGGAGGCCCGGGCACATCCCGTGTCATTATTGAAGACAGGTTGTTTTCCTGGCAGACGCCCGGCATCGCCGCGAACCGCCGTTGCCGCGCATGCCTGGCCTGAAAACCGGTGGCATGTGTCTTGCATTGGCGGTTTGCCTGCCTTGCGCCCGAGCGAGGCTAACGATTCTATAACATATGACTACACAGAACAGCGGTTCCAAAACAATCGGGCAACGGGAAACAGATTCCGTATTGACGTCGCACATGGCCCGGTTTCTGGCGGAAGCACGCTGGGACGACATTCCGGCGGCAGTCCGGCATGAGGCCATGCGTTCGCTAATGAATTTCTTTGCCACCGCGCTCGGCGGCTGCCGCGATCCCGCCATCGAGACAGCGGCGGCGGTGCTCGGGCGTTTCAGCGCGGGATCGAATGCCACGACGATCGGCCGTCCTGAAAAATACGATAGCCTCACGGCCGCGTCGCTGAATGCCATGAGCGCGAATGTCTTCGATTTCGATGATACGCATGTGCCGACCATCATCCATCCGACCGCGCCGGTCGCGCCGGCCGTATTCGCCCTCGCCGAGTCGGCACGGCTCACGGGTCGGCAACTGCTGCTTGCATTCATCCTTGGTGTCGAGCTCGAGTGCCGTCTCGGGAACGCCGTTTCGCCGGGCCACTACCAGCGCGGCTGGCATATCACGGCGACCTGCGGCGTGTTCGGCGCCGCCGTCGCGGCGGGCAAGGCGCTTGGGCTGGATGCGCGGCGCATGGCATGGGCGATCGGACACGCATCGGCGCAATCCTCAGGTCTGGTCGAAACGCTCGGCAGCATGTCCAAGAGTATCGGAATCGGAAATGCCGCGCGCAACGGGATTGTCTCGGCATTGCTGGCCGAAAGGAATTTTACGGGACCGGAGCGGCCGCTCGAAGGCCGGCATGGCTTCCTGCACGTGATGGCGGACCAGCATAACATCGACGCGCTTACCGCGGAACTGGGCGCGCGCTGGGAAATTTTGTCCAATACCTACAAGCCGTATCCGTGCGGCGTGGTTCTCATGCCGGTGATTGAAGCGACCGTGGCGCTGCATGCAAATCCCGAACTGTCGCTGGCGGAGATTGAACGGATCGAACTGACCGGGAATCCGCTGCTGCGGGTACGAACCGATCGGCCGGGCGTGCAGACTGGCCGCGAAGCGCAGGTCAGCGCGCAGCATGGCGTGGCGGTCGCGCTCAGTCGCGGCAAGGCAGGCCTGGTGGAATTCAGCGATGCGTGCGTGGCGGAGCCGGACCTGCGCGCGCTCGGCGCTAAAGTTGTTTTCATCGACGATGATCAATATTCTGTCGACGCCGCCCGCGTTACCGTGTTCATGCGCTCGGGAGAATCGTTCAGCGAATTTGTCGGCGCCGCTCACGGCGGCCTCGCGCGGCCCTTGACCGACCTGCAGCTTGAAAGCAAATTGCGGGAGCTGAATCGATACGGCGGGTCGGGCTGCGATGCCGATCGGCTGATCGACGCAATCTGGGCTCTCGGCCGCTCCGACGATGCGGGCGCAGTGATGGCGCTGGCAAGCGGCCGCGGCTGACCGGCAAGCCTGATCTGCAGTCTGCGGGTTTGCGGGTTTGCGGACTTGTCAATCCATTGATTTAATTGATTATTGACTTGCGGCTTGTCGACATATCCTGATATCGACAAGCTTCCCGCTACTACGAACTCGTGTCAGGTGCCAGGGGCATCAGCTGTCCTGATGCCCCTGGCTGTACCGCCATGATATTTAGCGGTAGTGCTACTCCAGCTTGGCGCCCGACATCTTGACGATATCGCCGTACCGTGTGATCTCTACGTTAACGAAGTCGGAGAATTGTTTCGGACTTCCGCCGCCAATTTCCGCACCGAGTTCAATCAGCTTCGTCCTGGTCTTCGGTTCCTGGATCACTTTATTGATTTCTGCGTTGAGGCGATCGACGATCGGTTGCGGCGTGCCGGCGGGGGCCATGATGCCGTACCACGCCGAGGCGTACATGCCCGGCAAGCCCACTTGATCAAAGGTCGGGACATTGGGCAGCATCGGTAGCCGCGTCTTCGAGGCTACCGCCAAAGGCTTGAGTTTGTTGCCTTTGATATGGCTCATCGAGCCGGTGTCAAGCATGAGGTTGACATGACCCGCCATGAGGTCGGTCACCGCAGGCGCGCTGCCCTTGTACGGGACGTGCAATATATCGATCCCGGCTGCATGCTTGAGCATGGCGCCGGCAAGATGCTGTGACGAACCAACGCCTCCGGAACCGTAGGTAAGAGAGCCGGGCCTGGCCTTTGCCTGAGCAAGCAACTCCTTGGCGGTCTTCACCGGCGCGTTGGCGGGCACGACCAGGATGTTCGGAACCGACGCGACGAAAATCACCGGCGCGAAATCCTTTACCGGATCGAAACCGAGGCGGCTGTACAAATGCGGATTGGCGGCATTGGTCGAGCTGGTAGCCATCAGCAAGGTGTATCCGTCGGCTTTGGAACGCGCAACCTGCTCGGTGCCGATATTGCCGCCGGCGCCGGGCTTGTTTTCAATGACTACTGGTTGGCCAAGGCGTTCAGATAACGACTGTCCGACGAACCGGGCGATCGCGTCGGTGGCGCCGCCCGGTGGCCAGGGCACTACCAGGCGAATAACCTGGTTGGGATATTCCTGCGCCTGCAAGCCGCCCGAGGCCAGCAGCGCCATTGGCATGCCAATGGCAAGCAGGATCTTTTTGATCGAATGTGTTTTTATCATTACTGTTTCCGGTTTACTGTTTCAATGAAGCGATGCAGTCAATCGAATGCACCTTTACCGGCTGGCGTCGTGGACATCCTGATGGCGCCATGGCGTCCCGAAACGATCGGGGACAACACGTTGGTGCGAGATGGGAAATAAGACCCGCGGCCGGGGTCTCGC
>JAQGMO010000138.1 GCA_028292315.1 Herminiimonas sp.
GATTGAGATCACTCGATGGACTTTCGCGTTACCAGATATTCCACTGACCCGTCCCGCCCCCGTCCCGATTTCCCGGTTGATGCTCCTTCCGCGATCGCATCCGATAATGTGCTTGCTGAACCCCAGCGTGTTGAACAAGCGCCTAGTCAGCCCGAGCAGGAATTAAAACAAGCCATAGAACGCTGGCATGCGTCGCGCCACCGGGCAAAAGACGCGGTCGACACGGTGTTCAATCAATTAGACGCGAATTTACCGTCGCGCATCCTCAATCTCGATTTGCTTCAGGATTCACGTCAATTCCATAACATGCCGGACGATGTATGGAAGGCATATGGCAAGTACGCGGAAAGCAGCGGCAAGCGGGTCAGGACTGTCATTCTGCCTGCCGGAATCTCGAGAATTCCCGCTGGCGCGCGCAGGTTGAAGCTGAAGCAGCTGATGCTGTCGAAATTTCCCGGCACTGAGCTGGATCTGCGTCAATTGAACGGAAACAACGGCTCTCCACTGCGAGTTCTCATTTTCGAGCCGCTCCGGCTGGAAACGGTAAGGATGCATGTAAATACGGTAATTGAAGTCTTTGGCGGCGACCGGGAAATTACGCTCGACGTACAGAAATAGCCACATCGATACGCGGCGGGACGCTTGCCACGGCATGGATCGGTCCGTCCGGCCGCATGCATGCCGCAGTCCCGCTTCAGCGTATTTGATCGGGGCCTAACGAGGACAATCCATGGCCGATGATGATGGTTCGGGCAGTCGGACAGTGCAGATGGGGTACAATCCAATCGTCCCTTTTTGCACTATCATCCGTGACTTCATCCACAACTGCCGCCACCGGCGTTAAAACCTATCTGCTCGATTTACAGGCGCGCATCGTCGCCGCACTGGAAAATATTGACGGCACACGATTTATTACCGACACCTGGCAACGCCCCGAAGGCGGCGGCGGCATTTCGCGACTGATCGAGGAAGGCAATGTATTCGAACGCGGCGGCGTCGGTTTTTCGCATGTCGCCGGCAAGAACCTGCCGCCCTCGGCGGCGGCCAATCGTCCGGAAATTGCGGGACGCGGCTGGGAAGCGATGGGTGTTTCGCTGGTGCTGCATCCGCGCAACCCGTATGCGCCGACCGTGCATATGAATGTGCGTTTCTTCAACGCCGTGGCGGAAGGACAGGAACCGGTCTGGTGGTTCGGCGGCGGCATGGACCTGACGCCCTATTACGGCTTCGAGGAAGACGCCCGGCATTTCCATCGCACCTGCCGCGATGCTCTCGCGCCCTATGGTAGCGACCTGCACCCGCGCTTCAAGCAATGGTGCGACGATTATTTTTATCTCAAGCATCGCAAGGAACCGCGCGGCATCGGCGGAATTTTCTTTGACGATCACAATGAAGCCGGGTTCGATTCGAGTTTCGCCATGATGAAAAGTGTAGGCGATCATTTTCTCGATGCCTACCTGCCGATCCTGGAGCAGCGCAAGGATGCTGCCTATGGCGAACGCGAGCGCGATTTCCAGGCTTACCGGCGCGGCCGCTATGTAGAATTCAATCTGGTGTTGGATCGTGGTACCCTGTTCGGTTTGCAGTCCGGCGGACGCACTGAATCGATCCTGATGTCATTGCCGCCAGTCGTAAAATGGCGCTATAACTGGCAACCGGAAACCGGCACGCCCGAAGCAGCCTTGTATTCCGACTTTCTGGTCCACCGGGATTGGCTAGTGTGACGGCACCTTGCATCGTCCTGCTGGGAGGAAGCTTCGATCCGGTCCATAATGGCCATGTAGCGCTCGCTGCGCTGTTCGTCAGGTTGCTTGTGCCCAATGCGCTGCATATTTTGCCAGCTGGTAATCCATGGCAAAAAAACGGCTTGCATGCTTCAGCACAAGACCGCCTCGAAATGGTGCGGCGCGCGTTCACGGGACAACCGGTTCCTCTGATCATAGACGAACAGGAAATTCGGCGCTCGACGCCGACCTACACGATAGACACATTGCGCGCCGTGCGCGCAGCGCTGGGGCCCGATGCATCGATCGTGTTCTTGCTTGGTGCCGATCAATTACAACACTTCGATACATGGCGGGAATGGCAAAGCCTGTTCGATTATGCCAATTTTGGCGTTGCATCGCGTCCCGGCTTCACGCTCGATGCATTGCAGCTGCCATCGCCGGTAGCGCGCGAATTCAGGCGTCGCGCAGGCACGCCGGATCAAATTCGCACTACGCCGCACGGTTTGACATATCTGGCGTCAAACCTGGCAGTTGACGTGTCAGCGACGGAAATCCGGTCCTTGCTGCAACACGGAGAAGCGCCGGCCTTGCTGACGCCGCTGATTCCGGCCGGAGTGCTAGACTATATCCAACAACATAACCTCTATAAAAGCTAATGGACATCAAAAAACTGCAAGCCCTCGTCATAGACGCTCTCGAAGACGTCAAAGCGCAAGAAATTGTCGTATACGACACGACCCACCTCACCAGCCTGTTCGACCGCATCGCGATTGCCTCCGGTACATCCAACCGGCAGACCAAGGCGCTGGCTTCCTCGGTACGCGACAAGGTCAAGGAAAACGGCGGCACCATCATCAGCATTGAAGGCGAAGATACCGGTGAATGGGTGCTGGTCGATCTTGGCGACATGATCGTGCACATCATGCAGCCGGCGATCCGCGCCTATTATCGCCTTGAAGAAATCTGGGGCGACAAGGAAATCAAGCTTGGCGCTGCCAAACGCGTGTCGAAACGGACCGCATCGGAACCGGAGGAAGGCGCGGCACCGCCCAAGAAGGCGGCTCGCCACCTGACCGTGACCCAAACCAGCGGCGAAGAAAGCGAAAAGAAATCGACCGCCCGCAAGGCGCCGGCCAAGACGGCGGCAAAGACTTCCGCAAAGACGGCCGCCAAGTCCGCGCCGCGCAAAACCGCGCCGCGCAAAACCGCCGCGAAAACGCCGGTGGGCAGGACGATCAAGGTTGCAAATACCAAGAGCGCTACCGGAGGCGCCAAAAAAGCGCCGGCCAAGCGTGCCGCGGCCAAAACCAAGGCCGGTTGATCGCGTGGCGCCATGCAGCTCCTTATTGCTGCCGTCGGCCACAGGATGCCGGCCTGGATCGACGCCGGGTTCGCCGAGTATGCCAAGCGTATGCCGCCGGAGTGCCGGATCCAGCTGAAGGAAATCAAGCCGGTGGAACGCGCCGGCGGCAAAACCACCGAAACCGCGATGGCGCTTGAAGGCTCGAAGATCGAAACGGCGATACCGAAGGGATCGCGCATCATTGCGCTCGATGAACGAGGCAAGGATGTGACCACCATGCAGTTGTCACAATATTTAATGCAATGGCAACAAGGCGGCACTGATGTTACATTTCTAATCGGTGGCGCCGACGGGCTCGATCCCGCGCTCAAGAAGAAAGCCGACATGCTGATCCGCATCTCCAGTTTGACTCTGCCGCATGGGATGGTGCGCGTACTGCTTGCCGAGCAACTGTACCGGGCCTGGTCGATCACGCAGAATCATCCTTATCATCGGGCATGAAAAACCAATGAAGACACCTGACCAGAAAATTTATCTGGCGTCCAAGAGTCCGCGCAGACGGGAGCTCCTGCGCCAGATCGGCATCGAGTTCGAACTGCTCATGTTGCGCGAAAATCCGGGTCGTGGGGCGGACATCACGGAAGTGGTGCACCCGGGCGAGGCGGCTGGAGAGTATGTTGCGCGCGTGACCCGCGAAAAAGCCCAGGGCGCGGCGCAAGCCATGCTATGGCGCAGGCTGCCGGTACGTCCGATACTGGCGGCCGACACCACGGTTACGATCGACGGCCACATTCTCGGCAAGCCGGCCGACGCGGCGCAGGCGATCGGCATGCTGCAAACCCTTTCGGGCCGGACCCACGAGGTATTGACCAGCATCGCGGTCCGGCATCATGATGACATCTGGCAGACCACGCAGCGCTCGCAAGTCACTTTTGCGCCATTATCCGATGAAATGATCCACGCCTATTGCGCTCTGCCCGAACCGTATGACAAGGCCGGCGCCTATGCAATC
>JAQGMO010000139.1 GCA_028292315.1 Herminiimonas sp.
AGACAGAAGGGCGGTATCGGATTGCGCGGCCCCGGCGAAACCCAGCTCGAGACCGATCGCCGCCTGCTGGGCGACCGGGTCAAGGCCCTGCGCAACAAGCTGGACAAGCTGACCAAGCAACGGGTGACCCAGCGCCGGGCGCGCGGCCGCAGCAATACTTTTTCCGTGTCGCTGGTCGGTTATACCAACGCCGGCAAATCGACGTTGTTCAATACGCTGACCAAGGCGCAGGTCTACGCGGCCGACCAGCTGTTTGCCACGTTGGACACCACCTCGCGCCGCATTTACCTGGGCGAGGCCGGTAATGTCGTTATTTCCGACACCGTCGGCTTTATCCGCGAGCTGCCGCACCAACTGGTAGCCGCTTTCCGGGCGACCCTGGAAGAAACGATTCACGCCGATTTGCTGTTGCATGTCGTGGATGCGGCTAGTCCGGTGCGGATGGAGCAGGTCGAAGAAGTCAATGCCGTACTCAAGGAAATCGGTGCCGATCATATTCCCCAGATACTTGTGTGGAACAAGATTGATGCAGCCGGACTGGAACCGGCGGTCGAACGTGATGAATATGATAAAATCCGTCGTGTTTTTATCAGCGCGCAGACTGGCGTCGGCGTGGATTTGTTACGTCAGGCTGTCGCAGAAATTGCGGAGGCGAACCATACAGTGCAACTCGATGCAAATGTGGGGGACGGTCAGGTCGACGAACTCCGCAATCTGCAACAGTAGCACTGCAGTACGAACAGATTTGCAATTTAACCTTTCACTTTTGAGCCGGATATCGACGAATGCCTGTTTCCCTATTCAGAAAATTTGGCCTGAAGTTTTCATTGAACGATCCCCGGTGGGGACGTGGTTCGCAAAACGACGATCAACCGCAGAACCAGGATAACAAGAAGCCCAATGAAGGGCCACCTGATCTCGATCAATTATGGCGTGATTTCAATCAGCGCCTGAACCGTTTATTCGGCAGCAAGAATGGCGGCGGCGGCGGCGATTCCGGCGGCGGCTTCAAACCCGACATCCGCGGCGCCGGAGTTGGTGTCGGCATCGTCGGCGTCATCATGCTGTTCCTATGGCTGGTCAGCGGCTTCTTCATTGTGCAGGAAGGGCAGACCGGGGTCGTGCTGACCTTTGGTAAGTACAGCCATATGACGCCGGCCGGTTTCAACTGGCGCTGGCCGTACCCGATCCAGGCGCATGAGATTGTCAACGTGTCGCAAGTGCGTACCGTCGAAGTGGGCTACCGGTCCAGCGTCAAGAACAAGCAGCCGAAGGAAGCGCTGATGCTGACCGACGATGAAAATATCATCGATATCCAGTTCGCGGTGCAGTACCGGCTCAAGAGCGCGGCGGAATGGGTGTTCAACAACCGCGACCAGGAAGAAACCGTCAAGCAGGTCGCCGAAACGTCGATCCGCGAAATCGTCGGCCGCAGCAAGATGGACTTCGTCTTGTATGAAGGCCGCGAAAAGGTCGCCTTTGACACCAGCCAGTTGATGCAGCAGATCCTCGATCGCTACAAATCGGGCGTACAGATTACCAATGTCACGATGCAGGGCGTGCAGCCGCCGGAGCAGGTGCAGGCTGCGTTCGATGACGCCGTGAAGGCGGGCCAGGATCGCGAGCGCCAGAAGAATGAAGGCCAGGCCTATGCGAATGACGTGGTTCCCAAGGCGCGTGGCGCGGCGTCGCGGCTGATGCAGGAATCGGAAGGCTACCGGGCCCGCGTTGTCGCCAATGCGGAAGGTGAAGCGTCGCGCTTCAAGCTGGTGCTGGCGGAATATCAGAAGGCGCCGGGGGTGACGCGTGACCGGCTTTATCTGGAAGCCATGCAGCAAATATTCACGAACACGACCAAGGTTATGGTAGACACCCGCAACAACAACAGCCTGATTTATCTCCCGCTCGATAAGTTGATATCGCAGTCGGCCAGCGAAGCAGCGCAGGGCGCGAGAACCGCGCCTCCGGCAGCGGCCGTCACGCCGCCGGCCGATCCGCTGCAAGGATCGGATGCGCAACGTCCGGGGGACGCGCGCAGCCGCGACAGCCGTAACTCGCGTGATCGGGAGGGTCGATAATGAATCGCCTCGTTTCTTACACAATCATTGTACTGATCGCGCTGTCGATCCTGTTCTCGACTTTGTTCGTGGTTGATCAGCGCCAGTACGCCATCGTCTTTGCGCTCGGTGAAGTCAAACAGGTGATCAGCGAGCCGGGCCTGCATTTCAAACTGCCGCCGCCATTCCAGAATGTGATTTTCCTGGATAAGCGTATTCTGACGCTCGATACGCCGGAAGCCGATCGTTTCATCACGGCCGAGAAAAAGAATATCCTGGTGGATGCGTTCGTCAAATGGCGCATTGTCGAACCAAAGCTGTATTTCATCAGTTTCGGCGGAGACGAGCGGCGTGCCCAGGACCGGATGGCGCAGATCGTCAAGGCGGCGCTGAACGATGAAATCACCAAGCGCACGGTGCGCGAAGTGATCTCGGGCGAGCGCGGCAAGGTCATGGATGCGATCCGTAACAAGGTTGCCGACGAAGCCAGGCAGATCGGTGGCGAGATCATCGACGTACGCTTGAAGCGGGTCGATTATGTCGAGCAGATCAACACCTCGGTCTATGACCGGATGAAGTCGGAACGCTCACGTGTCGCGAATGAATTACGCTCGACCGGTTCGGCCGAGTCGGAAAAAATCCGCGCGGATGCGGACCGGCAGCGCACCGTGATCCTGGCGGAAGCCTATCGCGATGCGGAATCAATACGTGGTGAGGGCGACGCCAAGGCTTCGCAAATCTATGCCCAGGCATTCGGCCAGAATCCGGAATTTTACAAGTTCTACCGCAGCCTGGAAGCGTATCGCGCCAGCTTCCGCAACCGCAGCGACATGCTCGTAGTCGACCCCAACTCGGAGTTTTTCAGGTATTTCAAGGGTGCGGACGCCGGTAGCGGCAAAAAGTAATGCTGGCGTGCCGGGCTAAGCTCGTGGACAATTACGCCTGGAATGATGTTGACCACAAGAATCATCATTCCGGTAGTTGTCTGAAGCCGTGCCGGTTTAAAATACATGTTGGCTGCAAATCGGTCACCACCTGACTGATTTGATTAGTTTGACCAGCGTGAACCGATGGCTGGCGCCTCATCCATACGAACGGATTGAAGGCGCCTGTCATCGCGCCTGCTTTTCCTGAAAATTTTTTCTGATCTCAATCTTCTTTCATGCCAAATTGGCTTCTTCCTGAAAATATCGCCGATGTCTTGCCGTCCGAAGCGCGCAAGATAGAGGAACTCCGGCGCAGCATACTCGACAACTTTCGCTTGTACGGGTATGAACTGGTGATGCCGCCCATGCTCGAGTACCTGGAATCGCTGTTGCCGGTGGCTGGTCACGACATGGATTTGCGCATGTTCAAACTGGTCGATCAGTTATCCGGACGGACCATGGGTGTGCGCGCCGACATGACGACCCAGGTGGCGCGTATCGATGCCCATCTGCTCAATCGTAATTCCGTCACCCGGCTATGCTATGCAGGCAGCGTCCTGCATACCCGTCCCTCCGGTTTGCACGCCACGCGTGAGCCGCTGCAGATCGGCGCCGAAATCTATGGTCATGCCGGACTCGAAGCCGATGCGGAAATCCAGGAGCTGGCGCTGGCTTCGCTTGCGCTGGCCGGATTTTCCGAAGTGCGGCTGGACTTGTCCCATGTCGGGGTGCTGCGCGCGATTCTGGCGAGCGACGCCAAAGCGAAAAAAGACCAGGATGCCATCACCGTATTACTGCGGGCCAAGGATACCCCTGGCTTGCAATTGCTGACCGAGGGCTATGCTGCGGCGACGCGGGATGCTTTGCTGGCATTGCCGGGCCTGTATGGCGACCGTACCGTCATCGAGCGGGCGAGGGCACAGTTGCCGCCGGATCCGCAGATCACGGCCGCGCTGGACGAACTTGCCGCGCTGGTGGACCTGGCGGGCCATGCCGGCGTCACGATCGATCTGGCCGATCTGAGCGGATACCAGTATGAGAGCGGTGTCATGTTCTCGCTTTATGTCCCCGGCCTGCCGAATGCGGTCGCACGCGGCGGACGCTATGATCAGGTTGGCGAAGCGTTCGGGCGGGCGCGCCCCGCGACCGGATTTTCAATGGATTTGCGTGAACTCGGACGCCTGTTGCCGAGCGCGGAGCGCAAGCCGGCAATTCGCGCGCAGTGGAGCACGGATCCGGCGTTGCGCGAGAAAATCGTGGCACTGCGCAGTGCGGGTGAAATCGTGATTCAAAATTTGCCCGGTCATGAAAACGATCAGGATGAGTTTGCGTGCGATCGCGCGATCGAACTCGAAAATGGAAACTGGATTCTCAAAACGTTAGGTAAGTGATGTCACAGAAAAACATGGCTAAGAACGTCGTTGTCATCGGCACCCAATGGGGCGACGAAGGAAAGGGCAAGATCGTCGACTGGATGACCGACCATGCGCAGGGTGTAGTGCGCTTCCAGGGCGGCCATAACGCCGGCCACACGCTGGTTATCGGCGGTAAAAAGACCGCTTTGCAGCTGATCCCTTCCGGCATCATGCGTGAAGGCGTGGCATGCTATATCGGCAACGGCGTAGTGTTGTCGGTGCCCGACCTGCTGCGCGAAATCGACAAGCTGCAGGCGGCCGGCGTGGAAGTGGCTTCGCGCCTGAAAGTATCGGAAGCCTGTCCGGTGATCCTGCCTTACCACACCGCGCTCGACGTAGCGCGCGAGACGGCGCGCGGCGCCGCCAAGATCGGTACTACCGGCAAGGGAATCGGCCCGGCTTATGAAGACAAGGTGGCGCGCCGTGCGATCCGCGTTGCGGACTTGCTGAACGAGCAGCGCTTTGCGGAAAAACTGCGGGAAAACCTCGATTATCATAATTTCGTCTTGACCCAGTACCTGAAGGCGCAAGCGGTAGACTTTCAAAAGACGTTCGATGATGCGCTGGCCGATGTGCCGCGCCTTGCGCCGATGGCGGCTGACGTCTCCAGCGCGCTGCACGCGGTGTACAAGGCCGGCGGCAAGCTTTTGTTTGAAGGCGCGCAAGGCAGTTTGCTGGACGTCGACCACGGCACTTATCCGTTCGTAACCTCGAGCAATTGCGTCGCGGGGAATGCCGCTGCCGGCTCGGGTGTCGGTCCTAACATGCTGCATTACATCCTCGGCATCACCAAGGCGTATACGACGCGCGTCGGTTCCGGCCCGTTTCCGTCGGAACTGCCGACCGACCAGGGCGTGGGCATGCATCTGTCCAGCGTTGGCCATGAGTTCGGCACGGTGACCGGCCGCCCCCGCCGCTGCGGCTGGTTCGACGCCGCGCTGCTCAGGCGCTCGGTTCAAATCAACGGTGTCTCGGGCATGTGCCTGACCAAGCTCGACGTGCTCGACGGGCTCGAGTCACTGAAGCTGTGCACCGGCTATAAGCTGGATGGCAAGGCGATCGATATCTTCCCGGTCGGCGCGGAGGATGCCGGCCGTTGCGAACCGGTCTATGAAGAGATGCCGGGCTGGAAGGATTCCACCGTCGGCGCCAAATCATTGGCCAGCCTGCCGGCCAATGCGCGCGCTTATATCAAGCGGATCGAAGAACTGGTCGGAGTGCCGGTCGATATGGTGTCGACCGGTCCGGACCGTGAAGAGACGATCGTGCTGCGGCATCCATTTGAATAAACAAAGGCAATAGGAAATAGGGGAAATTATGCCTGTATCAACCGATAAGGATCTCTGGGTATCCTGGGACGATTATCATCGTTCGATTGAATCACTGGCGCTGATAGTGCATGAGTCGGGCTGGAAGTTTGACCATGTGCTATGTCTGGCGCGCGGCGGCATGCGGCCCGGCGATATATTTTCACGTATCTTCGATTTGCCGCTGGCGATCCTGTCCACCAGCTCCTACCGGGAAGAAGAGGGGACGGTTCGAGGCAGTCTCGATATCGCCAAGTACATCACGATGACGAAGGGTTCGCTGTCGGGAAAAGTGCTGGTGGTCGATGACCTGGTGGATTCGGGTGTGACGCTGGAAAAAGTGCAGGGACATCTGCGCAATAATTTCCCGGATGTGACGGAAGTGAAATCGGCTGTTATCTGGGTGAAGGCCTGTTCTTCGGTCCGGCCGGATTACTACCTGGAGTATCTTGAGTCGAATCCGTGGATCCATCAGCCGTTCGAGGAATATGACGGTTTGCGGCCGCACCAGCTCGCGGCCTGGATGAAAAAAGGCGAATCGAAGTAATTCGAATCAAGGTAATTCGAATCAGGGTAATTCGAATCAAGGTAATCGACAAAGTGGCCGGTTGGGTGACGAGTGCAATCACCTTCTCCGGCCATTGTCCGTTTGGCTTCCCAGGAAAATCAGGCTTCGTGCCGTTCGATCCGAGCGCTGTCAGGCGAGCTCAGGCTTGAAGCGTGCAACATCGGCGGCCTCAAACGCCCCATTGCTCGCCAGAGCAGCGACTGCCAGGTCGTTAAAGGTGACTGCGATTTGACGGCCGAATTTCTCTTTTCGAGCATGGCCGGGAGGGTCTCTTCGGCCGATGGCAAGCGAGGATGCGGCACCCCTGGCAAGCCGCTATCCGTCGTTGTTGGGAGTGCCCTTTTGCGTGCGGCTGGTGACCGCGGGAGCGGCCTGAGGGTCTTTCTGATAGATTATGTTCGGGAATGGCGAGTCCGGCGGCCGCGAGATATTGTCTGTCTTGCTGTAAGCCGTGTTGCCCGAGACTCGGGCGGGTGTCGATGCATTCATGATTGTTATTCCTATTGAAGGACGAAAAACATTGCCGGATTCAACACGCAGCATGCCGCTGATGACGCCAGCTTTCTGAGCCGGAGATCCCTATTCACGAAGGGCTTTGAAGCGGCACGATTTTCAGCGATGGAGAAGGCCTGAAGGCCGGATACGATTGCCGGTGGAGGATTGCGAACCTTTACGCGGGCACTGCAACCTACTCTAGCGAGTGCCACGTGACCCGATAAGAAACGTTAGCGCATTTTCGTAAAAAAAAACAAATCTGCAGTACGACGCGCGTTCGCGCATCGGCCGCGCGAGGTGAAATTCGTTATCGCGATTCCGGAGAAAAATTCTTCCTGATCGATTGCCAGCACTCGAAGTAATCACCCTGCAATTGCGATGTCTCGAGGGCGTATCGGGTCGGCTTGATGACCGTGCGCGTCTCGAACATGAATGCCATGGTGTCGGTCACCTTGTGCGGCTTCGATGTGTCGGCTTGGGAGGCCTTGTTGAAGGTATCCGCATCCGGCCCGTGGCCCGACATGCAATTGTGAAGGCTCGCGCCGCCCGGGACGAAGCCCTCGGCCTTCGCATCATATGCGCCATGGATCAAGCCCATGAATTCGCTGGCAACGTTACGATGGAACCATGGCGGGCGGAATGTGTTTTCGGCCGCCAGCCAGCGCGGAGGGAAGATCGCGAAGTCGATCGCATCCACGCCGGGCGTGTCGCTGGCCGAATGCAGCACCAGGAAGATCGACGGGTCCGGATGGTCGTAGCTGATGGAGCCGATCGTATTGAAACGGCGCAGGTCGTATTTGTATGGCGCATAATTGCCATGCCACGCGACCACGTCCAGCGGTGAATGATCGATAGCGGCGCTCCACAGCAGGCCATTGAATTTCGCCACCAGTTCGAAGCTGCCCTCGACATCTTCATACCATGCCTGCGGCGTCAGGAAATCGCGCGGATTGGCGAGGCCGTTGGAACCGATCGGGCCGAGATCCGGGAGGCGGAACAGCGCGCCGTGATTTTCACAGATATAACCGCGCGCCGCGCCGTCGGGCAATTCGACGCGGAAGCGGCAGCCGCGCGGGATGACGGCGATCTCGAACGGTTCCACATCAAGCACTCCGAGTTCGGTCGCGATGCGCAACCGGCCCTGCTGCGGCACGACCAGCAATTCGCCATCGGCGCTGTAGAAGAACCGGCCTTGCATTGATTTGTTTGCGGCATACAGGTGGATGGCGCAACCGGACATTGATTCGGCCGACCCGTTGCCCGCCATCGTTACCCAACCATCGATGAAGTCGGTCGGCGTGGCCGGCATCGGCAATGGATTCCAGCGCAGCTGGTTCGGCGGCGTCGGCGGCACGCTGTTGAAGTCGCCGACGATATGGCCGGCGGCCCGCGGCTGGAATGGATGATGTACGGCAGCCGGACGAATCCGGTACAGCCATGAGCGCCGGTTGTGGCTGCGCGGCGCGGTGAAGGCGGTGCCGGAAAACTGCTCGGCATATAAATTGTAGGGTGCTTTTTGCGGCGAATTCTGTCCGATAGGCAATGCGCCCGGCAATGCTTCCGTGGCGAACTCGTTACCAAAACCGGAGTGATAACGCGGCGCGGTATCGGCGCCGGCGCCAGGTCCGGTTTCATCCACGGCCGAATCGTCACGCATCGTCTTCCCGCTGTTTTCCATGATCGTTCCCCGTTATCGAGCCGGCGCCTGGTAGTCCGTCACGGCCCGGTTTTCAGCTTCTGTCGGTTGCTCGAAGGCGATTGCCGCGTTGCCGATGCGCGGCAGGGGACCATCTTTAATCCATGGTTGCACCGGACTGCTTGACCAGACGGGCATAATTTACCATCTCCGCCTGGAACAGTTGCCCCGCTGCCTCCGGCGTGTTGCCGATCGCCGTAAAGCCTTGGGCCGCAAAGGCATCCTGCACTTCCTTGGTGGCCATGGCTGTTTTCAAATCCGTATACAGTTTATTCACAACAGGCTGGGGAAGTCCAGCCGGCGCGATCATGGCGATCCATCCGCCGACATTATAGTTTGGCAAACCCTGCTCGGCGAGCGGTGCGACATCCGGCAATATCGCGGAACGGATTTTCGTGGACAAGCCGATCGCATGCAGCCTGCCGGCCTTGATATGCTGCGCCGCGCCCGTGACGCCGAGGAATGCCAGCTGGATTTGGCCGCCAAGCAAATCGGTCGTCAGCTGGCCGGTGCCGCGGTAAGGCACATGCCGGATATCGATTCCGCCGGCTTCGCTTCTGAGCGCTTCCCCGGCGAGATGGAGAATCGTGCCGTTTCCGGATGAACCGTAGTACAACTGCCCTGGCCGCGCCTTGGCCAAGGCAATCAGCTCTTTCAAGTCCTTGGCCTGCACCGATGGGTGGGCCACC
Organism: Herminiimonas sp.; assembly: GCA_028292315.1. Taxonomy (GTDB): domain Bacteria; phylum Pseudomonadota; class Gammaproteobacteria; order Burkholderiales; family Burkholderiaceae_D; genus JAQGMO01. The sequence continues at coordinate 9,154 of JAQGMO010000139.1, forward strand.
AGGACAAACGGCGAACCGGCTACCACAGAGACCGGCGTGATATCCCTGATGGTGTCATAGGGCAGCGATTTGTAAATGCTGGGATTGACGACATGGTTATTCGACACCATTCCCAGCGTATGGCCATCCTTGGGCGCGCGCACCAGTTGACTCGTACCCGATACGCCGCCGGCGCCGGGAAGGTTCTCGATCACGATAGGCTGCCCCATGATTTTCGATAACGGGTTGCCGAGGGTGCGGACCAATGCGTCGACGCTTGAACCAGCCGCATTCGGCACAATCATCCTGATCGGCTTGTCGCCCGGTTGCTGGGCCAGGGCAGGGGCCGGGATTAGCGGCGCCGCAATGGACAGGGCTAAAAGGGCTGCGATATTGCGGCGTTGACGCGAAACGGCGGGCATGGTGTCTCCTTCTTGGAATGATTGCAGGCTTGATTCGATTCCGGTCCCGGACTTCGGATCGAGCATAAGGATAGCCGTGAAGGGATGGCTGAAAAAGCACTATTCGGGAACGCCTTGCATCGCCGTTTGCGATGGCGCCATGTTCCGCCGCGTTTCAAACCAATCCGACAATCGGGATGGCGGCGCCATGGATCGCGCGCGCGCCATCGGATGCAAGGAAGACCATCGTATCGGCAATTGCCTCGGGCGCTACCCAGCGCTTTGGATCGGCTTCCGGCATCGCGGCGCGATTGGCTGGCGTGTCGATGATGCTTGGGAGAACACAGTTAACATTGATGTTTTTGTCGCGCAGTTCAGCCGCCATGGTTTCGGTCAGCCGGATTACCGCATCCTTGGATGCACTGTACGCCCCCATTCCGGCACTTCCCCTGAGTGCCGCCCCGGCGCTGACATTGATGATCTTGCCGCCGCCCTGATGCACCATTTCCGGCGCGACGGCCCGCACCGCATGCAGCAGGCTGCGTACATTGATATCGAACAGGTAGTCCCAGTCCGCATCGGGCGTTTCATGAACGGCGGGCCCCATCCGGAATCCGCCTGCGACATTGCATAACACGTCGATGCGGCCGAAGCGCTGGCATGCTTCACGGACCACCGCGTCGACTTGTTCGGGAGCGAGGAGATCGGCCGGGGCAAAAAGCCGTTGCGTATCTTCGGTGCCGTAGGCTTGGACGAGGCTATCCCTGCGCAGATCGACCAGTATCAGGTGGGCGCCGCGCGTAAGGAATGCTGCGGCAACGGCACGACCAAGGTTGCCCGCGGCGCCAGTTACCATCACGCTCTTATTGCTGAAATCCATGCTGTTCCTTCGGCTTTTATAGTGCGAACATGTTTGGTGCCCACGGAGGGAGCTCGGTCACGTTCCGCGACCCCGTTTTGCCTGGCAGGGCAAAACTTTCGAGTCCCTCCCGCAAGGCGCGCAGGCGCCTTGCTCGTGCGCCCCAAACGCAAAAGACCAGTTGATTTCTCAACTGGCCTTTCATGTTTGGTGCCCACGGAGGGACTCGAACCCCCACACCTTGCGGCACATGGACCTGAACCATGCGCGTCTACCAATTCCGCCACGTGGGCAAAGCTGTGCTCCAATCCACTCGGCGCACTGCATTTGCAGAACCGGAAGGATAGCGATATCCGCGCGCCAGGTCAACCCGAAACTGTAAGCGAGACAAAATTATTGCTATTAAGTATGGTTTTAGTCGGTGCATCGAAGAGGGATTACTAACGGCATGACTTTGCTGGGCGTCCCGGCGCAACGCCCGCGAACCCTTGAGCGCGTTATCCACTATAATGTTAAATGGTATGATCAGATCAGTGCAATGCAAGGCATCTCCCGCAAGACAACGTGCAAGCTACGTGCAAACGATATCGACCAGATTTGCGGAATGTATCCGCCGTGCGGTGAAACTTGCGGAGAGCTGAATCCGGTATGGATGCAGTCTAGTAGATGGTGCCCACGGAGGGACTCGAACCCCCACACCTTGCGGCACATGGACCTGAACCATGCGCGTCTACCAATTCCGCCACGTGGGCATCAAAAGAGATGGAGATTATATCGGAAAACTTCCGGAAGTCAATTCCTGGCATGATAAAGCCGCGTTGAATCACGTGCTGAAACACTGTTTAATCATCGCATGTTAGGCAAATGTCTATCTCCTCCGTTACACTACCCGCGTATCAATCAACCTTAACTGAAACACGCTTTTGAGCCAATATCCCTACACTATTCCAAGCCGCGAAGAGATTCTCGGCCTCTTGCGCACCGCATCCGAGCCGCAAGACACCGCATCCCTGGCACAGGCGCTCGGCGTCGGCGAGGACGAAATCGATGGCCTGGTGCGCCGTCTCAATGCCATGGAACGCGATGGCCAGATCAAGCCCAATCGTTCCGGCCAATTACAACTGGCGCATCTCCCTAATTTCATCGAAGGCCGGGTCAGCAGTCATCGCGATGGCTATGGCTTCCTGGTGCCCGATGACGGCAGCGACGATGTCTTTCTGCCGGAAAAGGAAATGCAGAAAGTGCTGCACGGCGATCGGGTGCAGGCCCGCCTGGTCGGCACCGATCGCCGCGGCCGTCCGGAAGGCACGATTGTAGAAGTCGTTGCGCGCGCCAATACCCATGTGATCGGACGCCTGCTGAATGAAAACGGCGTCTGGATCGTGGTGCCCGAGGATAAGCGTATCGGCCAGGATATCCTGCTTTCCGGCTCCCCCGGCAAAGCGAAAACCGGCCAGGTGGTCAGCGTTGAATTGACCGAGCAGCCGTCACGCTTTACGCAGCCGGTCGGCAAAGTGATTGAAGTGCTCGGCGATATCGACGATCCCGGAATGGAAATCGAAATCGCGGTGCGCAAGTATGGCGTGCCCCATGAATTTTCCGAGGCGGCCAGGCAGCTCGCGCTGAAATTGCCGGGTGAAGTACGGCCCGCCGATCTCGTCGACCGGGTCGATTTGCGCGATGTGCCATTGGTCACCATCGACGGCGAAGATGCGCGCGACTTCGATGATGCGGTGTATTGCGAACCGGTCAAGATTGGACGCGCCAACGGCTATCGGCTTATTGTCGCGATCGCCGACGTCAGTCATTATGTCAAGCCGAACGACGCGCTCGATGTGGATGCGCTCGAGCGCAGCACCTCGGTGTATTTTCCGCGCCGCGTGATTCCGATGTTGCCGGAAAAATTATCGAACGGACTGTGCTCGCTGAACCCCGCGGTCGACCGCCTGACCCTGGTGTGCGATGCCGTCATCACCGCCAAGGGCGAGATCAAGGCTTACCAGTTTTATCCGGCGGTGATCCATTCCGCCGCGCGGCTTACCTATAGCGAAGTGGCGGCCATCCTCGGCAATACGCGCGGCACCGAGGCCGCCAGGCGTCCGGCCCTGGTGCCGCACCTGCAGCACCTTTACGAGGTGTACCAGGCGCTGTTGCAGGCGCGCCAGAAGCGCGGCGCGATTGATTTCGAGACAACCGAAACCTATATCGTATGCAATGCCGCCGGCAAGATAGAACAGATATTGCCGCGCACCCGTAACGATGCGCACAAGCTGATTGAAGAATGCATGCTGGCGGCGAACGTGTGCGCCGCCGATTTGCTGGAGCGGCACAAGCATCCGGCGGTGTACCGGATACACGCCGGGCCGTCCGAGGAAAAGCTGAACCAGCTCAGAACCTTCCTCAAGCAGCAGGGCTTGACTCTGGGCGGCGGCGACAAGCCGGCCGCTGGCGATTACGCCGAGTTGATGAACAAGATCAAGCTGCGGCCGGATGCGATCCTGTTGCAGACCATGTTGCTGCGCTCCATGCAGCAGGCCGTCTATAGCCCCGACAACATCGGCCACTTCGGTTTGTCGTATGAAGCGTATGCGCATTTCACCAGCCCGATCCGGCGTTATCCGGATTTGCTGACGCATCGCGCGATCAAGGCCGTTCTGCAAGGTAAGCGCTACGATCCCAAGGGTCTCGATACCAGCGGTCTGAATACCATGCTGTCGCCGGCGGCCCGCAAGATGGCGGCGCAAGACAAGGCAAAGGGAAAGAAAAAGCACGAAGGCGATCTGGCAATCTGGGAAGCGCTCGGCATTCATTGCTCGGCCAATGAGCGCCGTGCCGATGAGGCTTCGCGTGATGTCGAGGCATGGCTGAAATGCTATTTCATTCGCGACAAGCTCGGCGAGGAATTCACCGGCACGATTTCAGGCGTCGCCAGCTTCGGTATTTTCGTGCAGCTCGATGCGCTTTTCATCGAAGGCATGGTGCATGTGACTGAACTCGGCGCGGATTATTTCCAGTATGACGAGGCAAGGCATGAACTGCGCGGCGAACGTACCGGCATCCGCTATCAGCTGACCGACCGCGTCACTGTGCAGGTAAGCCGGGTCGACCTCGACGCGCGCAAGATCGACCTGCGCCTGGTGTCGGAACCGGGCATCAAGACACTGCTGAAAAACGAAGCGCGCCGGGCCGACACCGATCAGCAATCCCGGGCACGGAAAACCAGCGTGAAACAGTTGCCGGCGCCGGCTGAAAACGGCAAGCCCAGCAAGGCAACACGCGCCAAGGCCGTCTCCGCAACCACAGAAAAACCGCGTGCCCCCAAGGCGTACGCGAAATCAGGCAAGAAGAAGCGATAACAGTATTATGAAAAGTAAAATGATTTTCGGCTTTCATGCCGTCACCGCGCGTTTGCGCCATGAGGCAGGCACAGTCGAGGAAATCTATGTCGATGCGGCGCGTCACGACCCGCGCATGCGTGAATTGCTGCGCGCCGCGCAAGCCGCCAATGTCCGCATCATTCAAGCCGATGAAACGCGGCTATCCAACATCGTCGGTACCCGGCGTCACCAGGGCGTGGTCGCCAAGGCGGGCGAATTGTCGCTGGCGCGCAATCTGGATGAATTGCTCGACGTCGTGGTCGGCCCGCCCTTATTGCTGATACTCGATGGTATTACCGATCCGCATAATCTTGGCGCCTGCCTGCGCGTGGCCGATGGTGCCGGCGCGCATGCGGTCATCGCACCCAAGGATCGTGCAGTCGGTTTGAATGCCACCGCGGCCAAGGTCGCCAGCGGTGCGGCCGAGACCGTTCCCTATATCACCGTTACCAACCTGGCGCGCACGATGCGTGATTTGAAAGAACGCGACATCTGGCTGATCGGCACCACCGAGGATGCTGAAAAAGGGTTGTACGAAGCCGATTTTTCCGGCGCGGCGGCATTGGTCATGGGGTCCGAAGGAGAAGGCCTGCGGCGCCTGACCCGGGAAACCTGCGATGTGCTGGTCAGCGTGCCAATGTTCGGTTCGGTGGAAAGCCTGAATGTTTCCGTTGCTTCCGGTATCTGTCTCTACGAGGCGCGCCGGCAACGTATCGCCAGGGGTGCGTAGACTATCGCTCGGCAAAACGGCTGCGAACCCGCTAAGATTACGCCTTCGAGCATTCCGCTCCAGAGATTTTCGCTTTCGGGCACTCCGCTTTAAAGCCTTACTTGCTTACGCCTATGTTCAGCCGCCTTCGTGAAGACATCGCCAATATCAGGGAACGCGATCCCGCCGCCCGCAATACGTGGGAGGTGCTTACCTGTTATCCGGGGTTGCATGCGATTATTTTGTATCGCTGGGGCCACTGGTGCTGGCACAACGGCCTGAAATGGTTTGGGCGTTTCATCTCTCATATCGGGCGTGCCCTGACCGGTATTGAAATCCATCCGGGCGCCATCATCGGCCGCAGGGTATTCATCGACCATGGCATGGGTGTGGTGATTGGCGAAACCGCTGAAATCGGCGACGATTGCACGATTTACCAGGGTGTCACGCTGGGCGGCACCTCGCTGAGCAAGGGCGCCAAGCGCCACCCGACGCTGGAACGCGGCGTCATCATCAGCGCCGGCGCGAAGGTGCTGGGTGGATTTACGGTGGGCGAGGGTGCGAAGGTCGGCTCCAATGCGGTGGTGGTGAAGGCGGTGCCGGCCGGCGCGACGGCGGTCGGCATCCCGGCACGCATCATTCAAAAGGACGTCGGCAGCATGCGCGACGAAACCGCGGCCCGTATGTTTGCTTCTTACGGCTTGACACCGAATGGCGACGATCCGCTGTCCAAGGCGTTGCACGGTTTGATCGACAATGCGGCTACCCAGGAACACCAGATATTGAAAATTATCGCGGCACTGAAAGCGGCGGGCATAGGCTGCGAGACTTTGCCGGGGCTGGAGAAGTTCGATCCGGATCAATTGAACAAGCTGGTGGAGTAATCTCGCCGAATGAATCCTGAACAGATGCCGGCCGACGCCGGTGGTGCCCCCCGATTCGACCTCGATCCGGTCGAGGTCAGGGTATTGGGCGTGCTGGCTGAAAAAGAAGCGCTTACGCCCGATAATTATCCCTTGTCGCTCAATGGCTTGACCAATGGCTGCAACCAGTTATCCAGCCGTGATCCCGTCATGTCGCTCGGAGAGGACGTCGTACAGGATACCTTGCAGCGTTTGATTGAACGGAAGCTGGTGTCGGAAGTTACGCAGGCCGGCGCGCGCGTACCCAAGTACGAGCATCGGATGCGCATCAAATGGACGCTTGAACAGGACAAGCTGGCACTTCTTGCCATGCTGATGTTGCGCGGAACCCAGACTGCCGGCGAGATCCGCGCGCGGGTGGGACGCATGCATGAATTTGCGTCGGTGGCGGAGGTGGAAACCGGCTTGCAATTCATGATTGACAAGTATCCACCCCTGGTCGCGCGGCTTGCCCGAGCTCCCGGGACCAAGGAAATGCGGTATGCGCAGTTGCTGTCCGGTGAGGATGCGGTGGAACAGCAGGACGCCGCGACCAACTTTTCAGCGGCGGGCGATGCCCCGAGGCGGGACCGGTTATCCCAGGTTGAACAGGAAGTCGCGCGGCTGCGCGCCGAACTCGAGGGACTCGCCCGGCAGTTCGAGGAGTTCAAAAAACAGTTTGACTGAGAGCGAAGCCTCTACGCAGGGCTACTTCAAGCCGCTTATTCCGCTGCGTCCATCCGGTGCGCGCGTATCGCTCCATCGGCATCGATTGCAATCCACCCGCCGCGCGGTGCGTCGGCGTCGCAATCCCAGTCCGGCAATACATAGCGCTGCCGCGTGCCATAGTCATGTCGCGCCGGTCTATGGGTATGCCCGTGAATCATTATAGCGGCGTCGCTTGCGTCAAACAGCGCGCCGATTGCGGTCTCGTTGACGTCCATGATTTCGGCCGGCTTGCCGCGCTGCGCGGCGCGGCTCTCGACGCGCGCGCCTTCGATAATCTTCTTGCGCTGTGCCAGTGGTTGCGCCAGGAAGGCTTGTTGCCAGCCGCTGTCGCGGACCTGGTTGCGAAACTCGATATACGCCACATCGTCGGTGCATTGGGCATCGCCATGCGCCAGCACGATGCGCTGTCCGGCGATCGTTGCAACAAAAGGATCGGACAGCGGCGTCACTCCGGCTTCCGCGGCAAAGCGCGCCCCCACAAGGAAGTCGCGGTTGCCGCAAATCCAGAACACTGCCACTCCCGCATCGCTGACCGCGCGGATTGCATCGGCGACCTGCCGGTTATACGGTGCGTCGATATCATCGTCGCCGGCCCAGTATTCGAACAGATCACCGAGCAAATAGAGTTGCCGCGCGCGCGTCGCACGGTCGCGCAAAAAGGCGAAGAAGGCGGCCGTGGTCTTCGGCATGGCCGCGTGCAGGTGCAGGTCAGAAATGAAAAGCGCAACCGTTTCGGGTTGCGCTGCATCCGCCGACGCGGTTGCGGTGTCAATATGCATAGGGAATGCCGGCCGCAGGCAGGGGCTTAAACCACTTCAGCCTTTTCGATCACGATGTTTTCAACCGGCACATCGGCAAACATGCCCGAGCGGGTGGTCTTGGCGGACTTGATCTTGTCTACCACGTCAGTGCCTTCGACAACCTTGGCGAATACGCAGTAGCCCCATCCATCCTGGCCAGGATAATCGAGGAAGCTATTGTTTTTCACGTTGATGAAAAACTGTGCCGATGCCGAATGCGGATCGGAAGTGCGCGCCATCGCGACCGAGTACGGTTCATTCTTCAAGCCGTTGCTGGCTTCGTTTTCGACCGGCTCGTTGGTCGGTTTCTGTTTCATGCCTGCTTCAAAACCGCCGCCCTGGATCATGAAACCTTCGATAACGCGATGGAAAATCGTGCCGTCATAGTGGCCGGAACGCACATAAGCCAGAAAATTTTCGACAGTCTTCGGCGCTTTTTCAGCGTCGAGCTCGAGTTTGATCTTGCCGTGGTTGGTGGTGAGAATGACAGCCATGAGAGTTCCTGTTCAATAATAGTTGATGATGCAGTTAATTTAATGCAGTTGCCAAAAGCTTGCTGAATGTCTGGATTCGCAACCCGAATTCAGACGGTAAAACGCTTATTTTGCAATCGATGCGGATTCAATCATGACCGTTTTTTCCGGAACATCGTTACGGCCGGTCTGCACCGCCTTGATTTTATCGACCACATCCATGCCCTTGATCACCTTGCCGAACACTGCATAGCCGGCGCCATCCTGGCCCGGGTAATCAAGGAATTTGTTGCCGTTGACATTGATGAAAAATTGGGCGGTAGCGGAATTCGGGTTCGCGGTGCGGGCCATCGCCAGGGTGTATGGCTCATTTTTGAGCCCGTTCTTCGCTTCGTTCTCGACCGGCGGCCTGGTCGGTTTTTGGTTCATGGTCTTGTCGAAGCCGCCGCCCTGAATCATGAAGCCGTCAATGACGCGATGGAAAATGGTGCCGTTGTAATGACCGCTTTTTACATACTGCAGGAAATTTTCCACGCTTTTCGGCGCCTTTTCCGCATTCAGCTCCAGTACCATATCGCCCATGCTGGTTTTTAACAACACTTGCGGCGCATCCGCCGCCAACGCTACGCCGCCGGCGCTGGCCAATACGCAACCGGCCAGCAAGTTTAAAATGGAGCGACGTGAAAAGGGCATTATTAATTCCTTGTGATCAACGGTTGAAGAACTGGCCTGGAGTCAATGTTATACTGCGACGAAAAGAAGCATTTTATCAAAAATACGGGTTATGAACGGTTTCCGGCCACCTTGTCGCTTACAGGTTGCGGTAACCTTATTACGGCAGCCTCATTGCATGTCGTGATGCGCCGCCACATAAAGGGCGGCAAAGCGCACGCAATCGTGCGGCATTTTTTAGCCTGAACAGATATTGTCCATGACTGTCCTTAAAATTTATAACACGCTTGCGCGTGAGAAGCAGACGTTTACCCCGATCGAACCCGGCAAGGTCCGCATGTATGTATGTGGCATGACGGTGTATGACTATTGCCATCTGGGCCATGGACGGGTGATGGTGGTCTTCGACATGGTGCAGCGCTGGTTGCGCGCGCTGGGCTTCGACGTGACCTATGTACGCAACATTACCGACATCGATGACAAGATCATCAAGCGCGCGGTGGAAAACGGCGAGTCGATTTCCCGGCTGACGCAGCGCTTCATCGATGCGATGAACGAGGATGCGGCTGCGCTCGGTGTGGCGACGCCGGACCATGAGCCGCGCGCAACCGCTTACGTGACGCAGATGCAGGGTTTGATCGGCCAGCTTGAACGGCGCGGCCTGGCCTACCGGGCGGATGACGGCGACGTCAATTATTCGGTGCGCGACTTTCCAGGCTACGGCAAGCTGTCGGGCAAATCGCTGGATGACCTGCGCGCCGGGGAGCGGGTCGACGTCAACAGCGGCAAGCGCGATCCGCTCGATTTCGTGTTGTGGAAAGCCGCCAAGGAAACCGAGCCGGACGAAGTCAAATGGGATTCGCCATGGGGCAAGGGGCGGCCGGGCTGGCATATCGAATGCTCGGCGATGGCATGCGATTTACTTGGGGAACAGTTCGATCTTCACGGCGGCGGACAAGACCTCCAGTTCCCGCATCATGAAAATGAAATCGCCCAGTCGGAAGGCGCGCACCAGCATACTTTCGTCAACTACTGGATGCACAACGGTTTTGTGCGTGTCGATAATGAAAAAATGTCGAAGTCGCTCGGCAATTTCTTCACCATCCGTGAAGTGTTGAAGGAATACGACGCCGAAGTGCTGCGTTTTTTTATTTTGCGTGCGCATTATCGCAGTCCGCTGAATTATTCGGACGCGCACCTGGACGATGCCAAGGTCGCGCTCACGCGCCTCTATACCGCGCTGAAGGAAGTGCGGCCGGAGCCGGCGCCGCTCGATCGCGCGGAGGCGCAGGCGCTGCGTTTTGCGGACGCCATGAATGACGATTTCAATACCCCGATCGCGATATCGGTGCTGTTCGACCTGGCCAATGAAGTCAACAAGACCAGGTCGCCGGCGGCGGCGCGCCAGCTCAGGGAACTGGCGGGCACGCTGGGACTGCTGCAAAGAGACCCGGTGGAATTTTTGCGCGGTCAGCCGGCGGACGATGGCAGCGGCCTTACCGATGCCGTGGTGGCGTCGCTGATTGACGCGCGCGCTGCCGCCAAGCGCGCAAAAAATTTCGCGGAGGCGGACCGCATTCGGAACGAACTCTCGGGCAGCGGTATCGTCCTCGAGGACAAGCCAGGTGGGGTGACCGAATGGCGGAGGGCGTAAGCCGCATGGGCAAACCACAACTTGCGGTAATGCAGGATTCATTGCCGCCTTACTGGAATAATGCCAAGCTTGAATTGATGAAGCGCGACCGGATCATGCGCAAGCTGATCCCGCAATTCGGCGACCTTCACCTGATCGGTCGCGGCGAACCGTTCACGACGCTGGCGCGTTCAATCGTAGGACAACAGATTTCGACCAAGGCTGCCGAAACGGTTTGGCAGCGACTGCTGGCGGCCTGTCCGAAGTGGTCGCCGGCACAGGTCATCAAGACCGGCGGCGACCAGATTGCCGCATGCGGTTTATCGAGGCGCAAGACGGAATACATCCTCGATCTCGCGGAACATTTCAAGGCCAAGCGGGTGCATGCGGCGCTTTGGAATGAAATGGAAGACGAGGAAGTCATTGCGGAACTGGTGCAGATTCGCGGCATTGGACGCTGGACGGCCGAGATGTTCCTGATCTTTAACATGCTTCGGCCAAATATCCTGCCGCTTGATGATGTGGGCCTTCTGAAAGGGATTAGTATCAATTATTTTTCGGGGGAGCCGGTTTCGCGCAGCGACGCGCGCGAAGTCTCCGCCAACTGGGAACCGTGGCGCACCGTGGCAACCTGGTATTTATGGCGTAGCCTTGACCCGGTGCCGGTAGAATATTAACTTTACGAATTCATGCCGATGAAGCGG
>JAQGMO010000165.1 GCA_028292315.1 Herminiimonas sp.
AGCCTCAACCGGCGCAGCCTCAACCGGCGCAGCTTCAACCGGCGCAGCTTCAACCGGCGCAGGTTTGGCCGGCGCCGCAAGTTCGGCAGGCGCTGGGGCCGCGGCAGATACTGCGGCTTCGGCTGGCGCGGCAACCGGAGCGATCGGCTCCACCGCAGTTGCCTGCGTCACCGGTGCTTCCGCCACGTCGGGGGACGGCGCAGCTTCGACAACCGGCGCTTCGAGCGGGGTCGCCTCCGCTGCGGCGGCTTGCGCAATGGCTTCCGCCAGTTCCGGCGAGTGCGGCACTTCCTGCGGAATCAACGGCGCGGCGATTGCAGCGGTCAACACCGTCTCCGCCTGCGCCTCTTCCGGTGCGTTTTCCATCTCCGGCAGTCCGAGTTGACCCGGCGCCGGGCGTGTTACCGGAGCGGCCGAAACGGCAGGTGCAGCCGCAACGTTAACCGCGTCTGCGACGGCGCCTTCGCCGTTTTCCATCTCTTCACCGGCTTCTCCCGCTTCTCCTGCCTCGCGTTCGCGGCGATTGCGATTGCGGCCGCCACGGCGACGACGGCGGCGTGGCTGGTCTTCGCCTTCCTCACCCGCTTCCATCGTTTCGGCGGAGCCTGCTTCCATGGCTTCCTGATCCGCATCGGCTTGTGTCGCAGCTGGCGCCGACACTGGCGAAGGCGCTGCTGAAGCCAGCGTCGCTGCCGGCAGCGCCGCGGCCTGGTTCAACAGGTCGTCTTTTTCCGTTTCGGCGACGGCTTCCTTACGCTCTTCGCGCGGTGCGCGCTGCGGACGTTCGGCATTGCGTTCGCGCTTCGCTTCGCCTGCTTCACGCGGCTCGCGTTGTTCGCGCGCCTCGCGCGGTTCCCTCGGTTCGCGTGGTTCCCGCGGCTCGCGCACTTCGCGTGGCTCCTTCGGCTCTCGCGGCTCCCTTGGCGGGCGCGGCGGACGCGCATTTTGGGCCGGCGCGGCGACCGCCGGCGCTGTCGCCTGGCGACCCGACTCTTCACGCAGTTCCGTCTTGACCGCATCTGTCTTCACGGCGTCGCGTTCTTCCCCACGCTCACGGCCGCCACGGCCGCCACGGGTACGGCCACGCTGGCCACGTCCATTGCGCTCGTTGCGTTCACGGCTTTGCTGCGGTTTTTCCGCAGCCGGTGGTGCGGCCAACACGACCGGTTCAACCGGTTTCTTGCGGAAGAAGCCGAACAGCTTGCTGAAGAAGCCTTCCTCGACTGCTTCCCTGACGGCCGGGGCCGCCGGCGCCGGTTCAGGCTGTTTGCGCTCGACGATCGGTGCGGGCTGATCCGGGGTAATCGTTTTGACCATTGCTTCCTGGCGCGGCTTGATTTCTTCCTTCTGCCGTTTCGCGTAGCTGATATCGGTATCCGCCTCCTCGGCCATGGCATAGCTGGCTTGCATTTCTTCGAGGCGCGGATCGTCCTGCTTGATGCGCTCGAGCTTGTAGTGCGGCGTTTCCAGGTGTTTGTTCGGAATCAGGATGACGGCAACCCGGTGGCGGGTTTCGATTTTCAGGATCTCGCCGCGCTTTTCATTCAGCAGGAACGCGGCCACGTCGACCGGCGCCTGGACATGGATCGAGGCCGAATTTTCTTTCATCGCCTCTTCCTGGATGATCCGCAATACTTGCAAAGCGGACGATTCGGTATCGCGGATATGGCCAGTGCCATTGCAGCGCGGGCAAGTCACATGGCTGCCTTCCGACAGCGATGGGCGCAGGCGCTGGCGCGACAGTTCCATCAGGCCGAAGCGGGAAATCTTGCCCATCTGCACGCGGGCACGATCGTAATGCAGCGCGTCCTTCAGGCGGGTTTCGACTTCGCGCTGGTTCTTGGTGTTTTCCATGTCGATGAAGTCGATCACGATCAGGCCGCCCAAGTCGCGCAGGCGTAACTGACGGGCAACTTCATCGGCTGCTTCGAGGTTGGTGTTGAGCGCGGTGGATTCGATGTCGCTGCCGCGCGTGGCGCGGGCCGAGTTGACGTCGACCGAGACCAGGGCTTCGGTGTGATCGATCACGATCGCGCCGCCGGATGGCAGAGGCACGGTACGCGAGTAGGCGGTTTCAATCTGGTGTTCAATCTGGAAACGCGAGAACAGCGGCACGTCGTCGCGGTAACGCTTGACCCGGTGCACCATGTCCGGCATGACGTGGCTCATGAACTGCTGCGCCTGTTCATAAATATCATCGGTGTCGATCAGGATTTCGCCGATATCCGGTTGGAAATAATCACGAATGGCACGGATCACCAGCGAGGATTCCTGGTAAATCAGGAACGCGCCTGCTGCCGACTGCCCGGCGCCTTCGATCGCGCGCCACAGTTGCATCAGGTAATTCAAGTCCCACTGTAATTCATCGACATTGCGGCCGATGCCGGCAGTACGGGCAATCACTGACATGCCGGAGGGCAAATCAAGCTTGTCCATGGTCTCGCGCAATTCCTGCCGGTCTTCGCCTTCAACACGGCGCGATACGCCGCCGCCGCGCGGATTGTTCGGCATCAGGACCAGGTAGCGGCCGGCCAGCGATACGAACGAGGTCAGGGCCGCGCCCTTGTTGCCGCGCTCTTCCTTTTCGACCTGGACCATGATTTCCTGGCCTTCGCGCAGGGCTTCCTTGATCGATGCGCTGCGGACGTCGACGCCATCTTTAAAATAAGTGCGGGCGACTTCCTTGAATGGCAAAAAGCCGTGGCGTTCCTCGCCGTAGTTGACGAAGCAGGCTTCCAGCGAGGGCTCGATGCGGGTGATGATGCCCTTGTAGATATTGGACTTGCGCTGCTCGCGTCCGGTGGTTTCGATATCGATGTCGATCAGCTTTTGCCCATCGACGATTGCCACGCGCAGTTCTTCCTGCTGCGTGGCATTAAACAACATGCGTTTCATTTTTTTCGCTCCGTGACCCTTTAGGCCATCTTCAACGCCGCCGCTGGCGTAAACGCCAATCAGATGCGGCTAAAGTACAGGGGATGCATGCGAGGGCGGAGTGTCTGAGATGGGAACTGCCTTAGTGTGCGGCATGCCCGCGCAAAAGCGCGGATGCCGCAACGGGGCGCGGATGAAGAAGTCGACCGGAATGCCGAGTGCGCGCCTGGTCTGCGTCGTCCGCTTCGAATCTTTCGAGCGGAGGGCGCCATCTGAGGCGGTGAGCAGCTTGGTTGAGCCAAACAATACACAAAGAGCGTTCAGCAGAATCGTCATACAGGTTTGAACCTCATCAACCAGCAAGCTTGCGAGTACGGGCCAGCTTGCCGGACTTATCCTTTTAATCCAGACATTCAAGTCCAACATCCTTGCGCGCTATCCGATTACAACAACGGTGCAACCTTGACTGGCGCAGGGACGGTGCATACACATCTTTTCCATCGAATTTGCAAAATTGGCGAGGCCGACGGACACGCCCCTGTGTAGAATGTGCTTTTTATTCTTACACCAACAGTGGTGTTGTAACCACTGTGAAACAATTATATTTAAAAATGAAGGACTTAGCGAGCTTTTCCGGGAATGATGCAGGAATACCCGCGTCGCCCCCATCGTCCGTAGTCCTTCCTCAGGTTCAGCTCCTTACGATTTCAGAGGAAGAGGCGGGCCAGCGGATCGATAATTTTTTGTTGCGTATTTTTAAAGGCGTGCCGAAAAGCCACCTCTATCGCGTGTTACGCTCGGGTGAGGTGCGCGTCAACAAGGGACGGATCGACCAGACTTACCGGCTCGCGCAGGGGGACGTGGTGCGCCTGCCGCCAATGCGGGTGGCTGAAAAGGCGGTGCAGACGGCGCCGGGCGCCGAATTCAAAATCCTGCTTGAAGACAGTCAGATGCTGGTGATCGACAAACCGGCCGGCGTGGCGGTCCATGGCGGATCGGGCGTCAGCTATGGCGTGATCGAGCAGTTGCGCGCGGCGCGGCCCGAGGCAAAGTTCCTTGAACTGGTGCATCGGCTGGACCGCGACACCTCGGGCATTTTATTGCTTGCGAAGAAACGCTCCGCATTGACGAACCTGCATGAGCAAATCCGCGAGGGCCTGCTCGACAAGCGTTACCTGGTGTTGGTGCATGGCGACTGGAAAAATCCACGCCAGCATATCAAATTGCCCTTGTTTAAATATAACGCGCCCGACGGCGAACGGCGGGTACGGGTTCAGGCGGATGGATTGGCTTCGCACACGGTTTTCAATTTATTGCGAAAATACGGGGAGTTTGCGCTTTTGGAAGCGGAATTAAAAACCGGCCGCACGCACCAGATCCGGGTCCACCTGTCAGCGAGCGGGTTTGCCAT
Source organism: Herminiimonas sp. (assembly GCA_028292315.1). Taxonomy (GTDB): domain Bacteria; phylum Pseudomonadota; class Gammaproteobacteria; order Burkholderiales; family Burkholderiaceae_D; genus JAQGMO01. The sequence continues at coordinate 4,286 of JAQGMO010000165.1, forward strand.
TGCCGGCGATGACAAGTACGGCGATTTCGCATTGAACCGGGCATTGCAAAAGGCCACAGAGACCAGGGGCGCATTGAAACGCATGTTCCTGCATGCGCACCAGATCACGTTCACGCATCCGGAAACCGGCAAGCCGGTCACGCTGAATGCGGCGCTGCCGCCGGAATGCGAACGGTTTTTGAAAAGTCTGGCAATGTAAAAGTTTGGCAGTGCATTTGACACTGTAATCAGCGTTTTCGCGTTCTCCCCTGATCCGGGAGACTTAATCAGAAGGAGTCGGCAGCGATCACTGCCGGTAAAAATGGCAAGAAAACAATTTGACCTGATCGTGTTCGATTGGGACGGTACCTTAATGGACAGTACCGCAACCATCGTCAAGTGTATCCAGGCCGCCGCCCGCGACCTGGGCCTGCCGATACCCGATAATAAGGCGGCGTCCTATGTAATCGGCCTCAGCCTGCAGGATGCGATGCGGACTGCGCTGCCCGACCTCGACCCGAAAACCTATCCGCGCATGGTAGAGCGCTACCGCTATCATTACCTGGCGCAGGATCAGGGTCTGACCCTGTTCGACGGCGTGCGCGAAATGCTTGCCGAGCTATCGCAGCAGGGCTACTTTCTGGCGGTTGCGACCGGCAAGAGCCGGGTCGGACTGAGTCGTGCGCTGGATACAGTCAAATTGACTTCGCTATTCGATGCGACACGTTGTGCCGACGAGACCTTTTCCAAGCCGCATCCCGCCATGCTGCAGGAGCTGACGCGCGAGCTGGGGCAGGACATGAAGCGCACTGTCATGATCGGCGACACCACGCATGACCTGCAGATGGCGATCAATGCCGGCGCCGCCGCGATCGGCGTGCACTATGGCGCGCATTCGGTACGGGAGCTGGAGGCGCTCAACCCGCTTTACGGCGCCGCTTCGGTGCAGCAATTGCATGCCTGGCTGAACGAAAACGGTTAAGGTTAGGGTCAGGGTTAAATTAAGTTTAAGGCTGATAAGCACGTTAAATAAACGAAGCATATTAAATAAGCGAATTAAATAAGTAGGTTAAATGAGCGAGATGAACGGCGACCCGATTTTTATTTGCGAGGCGGCGGACGTGGAAGAGGGCGGCAAGGGAGTTCGCTTTCTGGTGACTGCGGGCGGTGAAGACACGACCGGGTTCGTGGTGCGCTACAACGGTGCGCCCTATGCCTACCTGAACCGCTGCGCGCACGTGCCGATCGAGCTGGACTGGGCCGAAGGGGTATTTTTCGAAACCAGTGGTTTGTACCTGATGTGTTCTACCCATGGCGCGATTTATGCGCCGGAGACCGGCCGCTGCGAAGGCGGACCATGCCGTGGCGGACGTCTGCGTTCGATCATGCTGGTTGAACGCGACGGACAGTTATTTTGGCAACCGGATGATTATATAAGGCCGGCGCGGGCATAGGCGCGCACGGAAAAAGTATGAGCGAGAATATGAACGACAATTACCAGACCCCGCCTCCATCGTTGAATCACGGGCCCAGTCAGGGCTTGCCGCCGCAAAAGGAAGGTTGGGAGCGTGACGTGCTGGAGAAGCTTGCATTTGCCACGCTCCATGAGCAGCGCGCGCGGCGCC
>JAQGMO010000191.1 GCA_028292315.1 Herminiimonas sp.
CATGTGCAATTCAAAACCGGTCAACGCGTTCATACGATCGGACAGCCATTTGACACGCTTTACATCGTCCATTCCGGTTTTTTGAAAACCGTGCTGATCGATGAATTCGGCAATGAACAGGTTCTCAGCTTTCCAATGAAAGGCGATCTGTTCGGCGTCGACGGCATCCACACGCGGCGCTATGCGTCGGAAGCGGTCGCCTTGTCAAACTGCGACCTGATCCTGCTCCCATTCAAGAAATTCACGGCATTAGGCCGGGCGCATATTGAACTCGAGCATGCGATGTACAGCGTCATGAGCCGCGAACTGGTCCGTGAACAGGCAATGGTCAGCATGCTTGGCGCGCTGAGCGCCGAAGCGCGCGTCGCACGCTTCCTGGTCTCGCTCTCCGAACGATTTGCCGAGATGGGATATTCCAGCAAACTTTTTAACCTGAGGATGACGCGGCATGAAATCGGCAGCTACCTTGGCCTGACCCTTGAAACCGTCAGTCGCACGCTTTCCGCTTTTAATGAAATTGGGCTGATAACTGTGGACCAGCGCTCGATCGGCATCAAGGATGTGGACGCGCTGAAAACCCTGCGCCGTTTGCCGCCCTCGAGTTCACGCGCGAAACAGGTCGCGTCCAAGAAAGCGAAACAGCTTGCACGTGAAGCTGAAATCGAGACAACGTCCTGGGAACATCTCGTGACAGCCTGACCGCTACCCGGCACATACAAGCCCTATCCATGCGGATAGGGCTTTTTCATTTATGCGGCATCAGGACATATGCTGTCCGCCATTTATTGCAATATTTGCGCCGGTAATAAACGCAGCGGCGTTGGACGCCAGGTAATCAACGAGCCCGGCGACTTCCGCGGGCTCTCCAAGCCGGCCCACCGGGATCTCTGGAATGATCTTGTTGTTCAGAATATCCGGTGGCACTTTCATCACCATCCTGGTACGCAGGTATCCGGGAGAAATCGTATTAACGGTAATTCCCTTGCGTGCGAGTTCCAATGCGAGGGCCTTGGTAAAGCCGTGGATGCCGGCCTTGGTCGCGGCGTAATTGGTTTGCCCTGCTGCGCCCTTTTGCGCATTGACCGATGAAATATTAATGATGCGTCCCCATTCACTGCGTACCATGTTATCGAGTACCGGCTGGGTCATATTGAATAGACTGTCAAGATTGGTACGAAGCACTATGCGCCAGTTTTCGGCACTCATTTTCCTCAGAGTGGAATCGCGCGTGATGCCTGCATTATTTACCAGCACATCGATATGCCCCATATCGTCCAGCATCATCCTGACACCTGCTTCACAAGAAGCGTATTCCGCTACGTCCACTTTATAGACGCGAAACTCGAATCCGGCGTCCTTTTGGGATTTCTGCCACAACTGCGCCTGCTGATTTTCAGGGGAGCAAGTAGCAACTACGCGATAGCCACTCTTGAACATTCTCTGGCAAATTGCCTCCCCCAATCCACCCATCCCGCCAGTAACAAGCGCTATTTTCTGCCGGTCCATGGAAGTGCCCGCCTCTCATATCGATATCGGTTTAGATTGCAAAGAAACGCTTTCAGTTCTATTGCCATTCTTGACAAGGGTCGCACCAGCCCTGCATAGTCCGCATGATGAGAATGGCGGGGAGCTGGCGGCTCGCGTGCGCAGCTAGTGCTGTAGTAAAAATACTTCACAGTATCGGATCGGATGAATTCAAAAGAACCTTACGACGACCTTGAATCGCTACGCGAAATGTTCGGCGCCAACTTTGGCGAGGTGGTCACGATCTACCGGACGGATACGCCAGCGCGTATTGCCGCAATGCGTAAAGCGGCATGCGAAGAAGACAGGCTTGCAATGGCCAGGCTGGCGCACGCGCTGGGCGGCAGCTGCGCATCAATAGGCGCGATGCGAATGGCAAACTTGTGCCGAAAGCTGGAACGCCGTTGCAATGTTTCCATGTTCGATGAATGGTCAACATTGCTTGATGCGATTAACGAGGAATACACACATATTGATGCGCAACTCCAATCGGCCATGCAAAATCAGGCGGTTAATGCCGTTAAATAGTTTTGTGCAGGCGCAGCGTGAAAAGGTAAGCTTTCCTGATGGCTGCAGGCGGCGGAGCGACGCTCTTGCTCTGGCCTGCCATACAACCGCGAACAGGAATGCCGATGAAAACCATACAGGCAACGGAGCACGAACGGCACAGCGCCAAAAAGAATGCGCTGGTGGTGGATGATGGCGCTGTTGAACGGCTGGTCGGAAAGGCGATGCTTGAAAAACTGGGATTTTCAGTGTTGACGGCAAACAGCGGTGAAGAAGCTTTGCATCTGATTGCGCAATATTCGATAGACCTGGTCCTGTGTGACGTCGCCATGCCCGGGATGGATGGACTGACCCTGCTCGACAAGGCAAGCAGCTGGCCACCTGCGCCAATATTCATCATGTCGACCAATTATGACGATGCCGAGCATGCTATAGCGTCGATGCGGCGGGGAGCGCGGGCTCACATGGTCAAGCCTTTACGCCTGACCAACCTGCGCAAGACGGTCAGCGAGGCCATGACCGATGGTGTGTCCAATCCGGTAATCGGGACGGTGACGCCGCAACCGGCGCAGCGCGATCCGCTGTGCCGCATAATGAACACTGGTGAATTTACCCGTCGGGTTGGCAGCCTGCTGCAGACTACCCGAGCTGCTGCGGATAGCAGCGTCCTGATTCTGCTCAGGTTGCGGGGCGTCGGGCTGATCAGTCGCCGCCATGGACGAACGGTCGCGAACACGGTCCTGCACTTTGCCGGGTCGGCATTATCCATGCAGATTTCCCCATCGGATGCCATAACGCGATTGGGCGGTAGCCTGTTTGCGCTCTATCTCCAGAGCGGCGCGCGTCTGCCGCACGATGCCGGAGCGAATGGCATCGCGATCGACGCGGCATGCGTGAATCAGAGTCGGCCCGGCAAGGCGCTGGGTCTCGGGTCGCGCACGTCGTGGCGTTGCAGACGCAGCGCAATCGAGATTGGCGATTTGTTTGAACGCGCCTGAGCGGCAGGCCTGAAGCGGTAGCTTATGGCACTAGCCTAAGCTAGTGCCATTCACCGCCGATTCGCCCCGTCATCCGCCATGCATCGGCCGACGCAAACGACTCACCACATCGAGCAACCTCGGCTGGACTTCCTTCAGCAAGAATTCCGGAGAGAGATTAAACGCCGGACCGCCGCAATTGATGCTCATCGGCGCAGCGCCATCGCTCGGCCTGAATGCAATTGCAATGGCATTCACATCAGGCTGCCAATCGCCAAATGAAGTGCAACAGCCCTGAGTCCTATATTCGTCGAGCGAACGCATCACCTTCGATTTCAGCGCGGGCCAAGCCACTTCATCCAGTTCACGCACGCGTTCCAGGATATCGTCGCGCTCGCTGTCAGGCAGTTCGGCCAGATACGCCCGTCCCATTGCCGTGGTGGCGATCGGAATGCGCGCGCCCACATCAAGTCGCAGTGTCAAGGCAGCCTGGCTGCGGCAGTTCTCGACATAAATCATACTCAACCGGTCGCGCATGCCCAGCGATACTGTCGCATGCGAAAAATCTGCTACTTCCTGCATCAACGGCCGCGCAAGCTGGCGAATATCCAGCTTGGAAAGCATTGCGCTGCCAAGCGCCAGCGTCGCCGTACCGAGCCGGTACTTACCGACCTGTTCGTCATATTGCAGGTAGCCCAGCTTGGTAAGCGTGTAAGTCAGCCGCGATACGGTCGACTTTGGCAATTTGCTACGTTCGGCCAATTCCTGATTCCCCAGCAGCTTCTCGCCAGATCGAAAACAGGCCAGCAGGTCCAGCCCCCGCGCCAGGGCCGTGACGAAGTGCCGGTCTTCCTTGACATTCGGACTTCCGTCCGGAATAGCATTTTGCTTGGTCTGCTGCGTCATGTTCCCGTTTTCCCGGTCAGTTATTTTCGGTTAGCACCATGACATCGAATCAGGTGATATGCATCGGCCGGACACCGGTCCGCAATAAAGTTCAGGCCATGCTTAAATAGATATCCGGCACAGTCCGAAAAACCAACCCGGCTGCTTGTTTTGCAGCCGGGGCTGATATTGTCATAAGAGGAGAGAAAATTCAACTATGCAGAATACTATTCTGCACTGCAGTCCACTGTTTCACCGGACGTGCGGCTTGACAGCGTGAATTGAAACAAATACAGTTCCATATTTTCTCAATAATTCCACTGTGCAGAACAATTGTGTGCTATTACCGCAGCGCGAGCAGCAAATAACATACCGTTAAATTTAGGAGTCAGCATGCAAGAAAACAATCGCCCCGAACCAACGTCCCCAGACCTGGTCGTGGGTGTAGTCGGATGTGGCGTGATGGGACGGGGTATTGCGCAAATTGCCGTTCTGGCCGGTGCCCGCGTACGCTTGGCCGACAGCCGGGCTGGCGCAGCCGCAGCCGCACGTGAGGGCCTGCAAGGCACGCTGACCATGCTGGTGGAAAAGGGAAAACTGACGGAAGACCGGGCGCTTGCGGCTGTCGATCGTCTGCAGGCCTGCGACACCATTGAGGAACTGGCCGGATGCCACGTCGTGGTCGAGGCGATCATTGAAGAACTGGGCGCCAAGAAAACGCTGTTCGCCTCTCTGGAGACGATCCTCGGGCCGCAAGTTATCCTCGCAACCAACACCTCATCGCTTTCGGTGACGGCGATCGCGGCGGGTATGCAGCATCCCGAACGCGTCGCCGGCTTCCATTTCTTCATCCCGGTGCCGCTGATGAAAATCGTCGAAGCGGTGGGCGGACTGCTGACCGCGCCGGAAGTCGTCGATTACCTGCTCGCGCTTGGCAAGCATTGGGGGCACACCACGGTACGTGCCAAAGACACGCCGGGCTTCATTGTGAATCACGCAGGGCGCGGGTTCAGCACCGAAGGCATGCGCGTGCTGGCGGAAGATATCACGTCCGTTCCAACTCTCGATAAAATCCTGCGCGATTGCGCCGGCTTCAAGCTGGGGCCGTGCGAGCTGATGGACTTGACCGCGCTGGACGTGTCGCATCCGGTAATGGAGTCGATCTATCACCAGTATTATGAAGAGCCGCGCTTCCGGCCGCAGGGTCTGACCCGACAAATGATGGTCGCCGGCATGGTGGGCAGGAAAGTCGGACGCGGGTTTTACCGCTACGACAAGGATGGCAAGAAGGAAGCATGCCCTGATCCCGCGCCGGTAAGCACGCTGCCGTCCCGGGTATGGCTAAGCCGCGCGCGGCCGGAACTTGCCGGACGCGTCGCTCCATTGATCGCGGCTGCCGGTGTCACGCTCGAAGATTCGGCTCGCCCGAGCGCTGATGCGCTGTGCATCGTTACGCCACTTGGCGATGACGCCACCGCGTGTTGTGTCCGCGAAGGACTCGATGGCCGACGCACGGTCGGAATAGAAAGCCTGTTCAATCTTACGCGCCGGCGCGTGATCATGACCACGCCGGCAACCGATGCCCAATACCGCGAGATGGCGCTCGGGCTGTTCGGCGTGGATGGCGCCGCGGTCAGCATCATCCGCGACAGCGCGGGACTCGTCGCGCAGCGGGTGGTGGCGCACATTATCAATATCGCGTGTGACATTGCGCAGCAAGGCATCGCAAGTCCGCCGGATATCGATCGGGCAGTCACGCTCGGACTCGGCTATCCGCACGGCCCCCTGGCATGGGGCGACTCGCTCGGCGCCGGGACGGTGATGACGATACTGACCAACCTGCAACAGCAAACAGGCGATGCGCGCTACCGGCCCAGCGCCTGGCTGCAGCGTCGCGCGGCGCTTGGCCTGTCCCTGCAGCACACCGAGATCTAAATGGACGGCGCTCGCAACATCCTGAAAACGACAGTAGTTCATACCGGAGACTGACATGAAACAAAAAGCCCAATTTCACTGGGACGACCCGCTCCTTCTTAACGAGCAGTTGACTGCCGATGAGCGCATGGTGCGTGATGCGGCCGAGGCGTATTGCCAGGATAAGCTGCAGCCACGCGTGCTCGAAGCATTCCGCAATGAAAAGACCGACGTCTCGATCTTCCGCGAAATGGGCGAACTCGGTTTGCTTGGGCCAACGATACCTGAGCAGTACGGCGGACCCGGGCTGAACTATGTCGCCTATGGCCTGATCGCGCGCGAAGTCGAACGGGTTGACTCAGGCTATCGTTCAATGATGAGCGTGCAATCGTCGCTCGTCATGGTGCCTATTTTTGAATTCGGAACGGAAGAGCAAAGGCGCAAGTACTTGCCCAAACTGGCGACTGGCGAATGGATAGGCTGCTTCGGCCTGACTGAGCCGAACCATGGCTCCGACCCCGGCTCGATGATCACGCGCGCCAGGAAAGTGGATGGCGGTTACGAGCTCACGGGCAGCAAGATGTGGATTTCGAACTCGCCGATCGCCGACGTATTCGTGGTGTGGGCGAAAGATGATGAAGGCGCGATTCGCGGCTTTATCCTCGACAAAGGGATGCAAGGATTATCGGCGCCGCCAATTCACGGCAAATTCGGCCTGCGCGCCTCCATCACCGGCGAGATCGTCATGGATGGCGTATTCTGCCCGGAAGAAAATGCCTTTCCCGATGTACGCGGCCTCAAGGGTCCGTTCACCTGCCTTAATTCCGCCCGTTACGGTATTGCATGGGGAGCACTCGGCGCCGCCGAAGCATGCTGGCATACCGCGCGCCAGTATGTGCTGGACCGAAAGCAGTTCGGCAAGCCGCTGGCAGCCAATCAGCTGATCCAGAAAAAACTGGCTGACATGCAGACTGAAATCACGATGGGCTTGCAAGGTTGCCTGCGGCTGGGCCGGATGAAGGATGAAGGCACCGCGGCTACCGCGATTACGTCGATGATGAAACGAAATTCCTGCGGCAAGGCGCTGGACGTGGCGCGCATGGCGCGCGACATGTTGGGCGGGAACGGCATCTCGGATGAATTTGGCGTGATCCGTCACATGGTGAACCTGGAAGTAGTCAACACCTACGAAGGAACGCACGATATCCATGCCCTGATCCTTGGACGCGAACAAACCGGCATCGCCGCATTTTAACAACGTGAGCGCCGATTTTCATTGATCGGTCGGCCGCGCATGGCGCATGCCACAGGAGGAAACCATGGATCTGAATTTCACAGGCGAGGAAAATGCGTTCCGTACGGAGGTACGCGCATTTCTCTCGCAAAATCTGCCCGCCGATATCCGGCACAAGGTCTTGAACGGACTGATTCTCGATCGCGACGATTACGTGCGCTGGCAACGTATCCTGCACAAGCGGGGCTGGGGCGGCCCGGCGTGGCCGGCGCAGTTCGGCGGGCCGGGCTGGAACGTGGTGCAGCAATACATATTCGAAGAAGAATCGGCCGCCGCCGGAGCGCCGCGCGCGATTTCGTTCGGCCTGAAAATGGTGGCGCCGGTCATTATGGCCTTCGGGTCAAAACAGCAACAGGAGCGTTATCTGCCGCGCATTCTCGCTGCGGAGGAATGGTGGTGTCAGGGTTACTCTGAACCGGGCGCCGGTTCGGATCTCGCTTCGCTCAAAACCCGCGCCGTGCGCGAAGGCAATGAGTATGTCGTCAATGGCCAGAAAACCTGGACGACCTTGGGCCAGTATGCCGACTGGATTTTCTGCCTGGTGCGCACTGATCCGCAAGTGAAACCGCAGGCCGGGATTTCCTTCCTGCTGATCGACATGAAAACTCCGGGAATCACCGTGCGCCCCATCATCACCATGGATGGCGCGCATGAAGTCAATGAAGTCTGGTTCGAGGATGTGAGAGTGCCGGTGGAGAACCTGGTCGGCGAGGAAAACCGGGGGTGGACCTATGCCAAATTCCTGCTCGGCCATGAGCGCACCAATATCGCCGGTATCGGCATTGCCAAACGCGAACTGGCACGCCTGAAGCGTATCGCGCGCGAAGAAATCAAGAACGGCAGGCCACTGATCAAGGACCCGCTGTTTGCGGCGCGCATCGCGCAAGTCGAGATCGATCTGACGGCACTTGAGATCACCAACCTTCGGGTGCTGTCGGCGGAAGCGGAGCGCCGCGCGCCTGGGCCGGAAGCTTCCATCCTGAAGATCAAGGGCACTGAAATCCAGCAGGCCATCACCGAGCTATTGACGCACGCGGTCGGGCAATATGCCCTGCCGCTGCGGCGCGAAGCCATGGCCGCCGGCTACCAGGGCGATGCGGTCGGGCCGGACTATGCGGTCGCGGTAAGCGCCGGCTACCTGAACATGCGCAAGTTGTCGATTTACGGCGGCTCCAACGAAATTCAAAAAAACATCATCTCGCAGATGATTCTGGGACTATAGATATGGACTTCACATTCAGCGAAGAACAGCAGATGCTGCTGGAGACGACGCGCCGTTTCATCGCAAAGGACTATGGTTTTGAGGCGCGTCGCAAGATCATGGAAAAATCGGCGCAAGGTGCGAACCGCGAGGTATGGCAGGGCTTGGCCGACCTCGGCTTGCTGGCCCTGAATGTGCCGGAGCAGCATGATGGCCTCGGCGGCACGCCGATCGAGACGATGCTGGTGATGACGGCGATGGGGGAAGGCCTGGTGCTGGAACCCTATCTTGCCAGCGCGGTGCTGGCGACCAGGATGATCAGCGCGCTGGGCACTGCCGCGCAACAGGCGGCGCTGCTGCCGTCCATGGCCGGTGGCGAACTGATTGCCGTATTGGCGCACGATGAACCGGCCACCCGTTTTGACTGGAAATCGGTGACGACCACGGCCGCGGCGGTCGACAGCGGCTATGTGCTGACTGGTCACAAGAGCGTGGTGCCGCATGCCGCGTCTGCTGACATATTATTAGTCACTGCGCGCATCGCGGCCCCGGGCGCAACCGGTCGTTTAGGCGTGTTTACCGTGCCGCGCAGCGCGGCGGGCTTGCGCCAGATACCTTATGCAACCGTGGACGGCGCCGGCGCCAGCGAAATCCGGCTCGACCAGGTCAGGTTATCGGCCGATGCCCTGCTCGGCACCGGTGAAACCGATGCCGTGACGGCCATAGGGGAAGCGCTCGATGCCGGCTTGGCTGCGGTCTGCGCGGAAGCAGTGGGCGCGCTGGACCGGTTGCTGGCGGCGACAGTGGAATATACGCGGACCAGGAAACAGTTTGGCGTGCCGATCGCAAAGTTCCAGGCGCTGCAACACCGGATGGCGGACATGGTGCTGCACATTGAACAGGCGCGCTCGATGAGTTACCTGGCGGCGGTGCGATGTGCCGACCCCGACCAGGACGCGCGCGTCAGCGCCTTGTCCGCCGCCAAGGTCGTCATCGGCCAGGCTTGCCGTTTCGTCGGCCAGCAGGCGGTGCAACTGCACGGCGGCATGGGCGTGACGGACGAACTGGATGTCAGCCATTATTTCAAGCGCCTGATGGCGATCGAGCTGCAGTTCGGCAGCACCGATCATCATCTTGAAATGGTTGCTTCCCGGTTGAATTGAGGTTCCGCCGAGGTTGGGGAACAACGCCGAACGCATGGCCAAAGCGTTCGGCCATACGCTAACCGATCTTTACCGCGTGCTCGCGGGTTGCATGGAAGGTCAGCTGTGGCCAGCGCTCCTGCGTCAGCTTCAGGTTGACGCCTGACGTGGCCAGGTAAGCCATATTGCCGGCGGCATCGTAGGCGATATTATGGCCGGCCGATGATTTTTCGAAATCGGCCAGCGCCTTTTTGTCATCGCTCGATATCCACCGCGCGCTACTGATGCTGGTGCCTTCGAACACGGCATCGACGCCGTACTCGTTCATGAGCCGGCTGGCAACCACTTCAAACTGCAGCACGCCGACCGCGCCCAGAATCAGATCGCCGCTATGCACCGGCTTGAATACCTGGACCGCGCCCTCTTCGCCAAGCTGCTGCAAGCCCTTGTGCAATTGCTTGATCTTCAGCGGATTGCGTATCCTTACCGCGCGAAAGAAATCGGGCGCGAAATAGGGAATGCCGGTGAACTGCAGCATTTCGCCTTCGGAAAAACTGTCGCCGATCTGCATATTGCCGTGATTGGGCAAGCCAATGATATCGCCCGCGTACGCTTCTTCAACCTGCTCGCGGCTCGCTGCCATGAACGTCACCACGCTGGATACCTTGATGTCGCGATTCAGGCGCAGGTGCTTGATCTTCATGCCGCGCTCAAAACGGCCCGAGCAAACCCGCAAAAATGCGATGCGGTCGCGATGCGCCGGGTCCATGTTCGCCTGGATCTTGAAGACGAAGCCGGTGAACGGCGCTTCAACCGGTGCGACCGGGCGCACCGTTGCGTCGCGTTCGCGCGGCGGCTGCGCCCAGTCCAGCAAAGCGGTGAGGATTTCGCGCACACCAAAATTATTGATCGCCGACCCGAAGAACACCGGCGTCTGCGTGCCGGCCAGGAACGCTTCCCGGTCGAACGGATGCGACGCGCCATGCACCAGTTCGACTTCCATCTTGAGTTGCTCGATCTCAAGCGGAAACATCTCGGCCAGGCGGGGATTATCAATTCCCTTGATCACTTCAAATGTCTGGTCCGCTTTTTCACTGCCGGCGGCGAACAGCATGATCTCGTCGCGCAACAGATGGTAGACGCCGCGGAAGGTCTTGCCCATGCCGATCGGCCAGGTAACCGGTGCGCACTGTATATCGAGCACGGACTCAAGTTCATCAAGCAGTTCAAGCGGGTCGCGGGTTTCGCGGTCCATCTTGTTCATGAAAGTGATGATTGGCGTGTTGCGCATGCGGCACACATTCAGCAGCTTGATGGTTTGCGCTTCGACGCCCTTGGCCGCATCGATCACCATTAGCGCCGAATCGACCGCGGTCAGCACGCGGTAGGTATCTTCTGAAAAATCCTGGTGGCCCGGCGTATCCAGCAAGTTGACTACGTGATCGCGATATTCGAATTGCATCACCGAACTAGCCACTGAAATGCCGCGCTGCTTTTCAATTTCCATCCAGTCCGAAGTGGCGTGGCGTCCGCTCTTGCGCGCCTTGACCGTGCCGGCGAGCTGGATCGCACCGGAGAATAGCAGCAGCTTTTCAGTCAGCGTGGTCTTGCCCGCGTCCGGGTGGGAAATGATGCCAAAGGTGCGGCGACGCGCGACTTCGCGCGCGATCTGCTCAAGCGGCACATTGCGTGGTTCGGCCGCGACCGGCTCGTTCGGCGAAAGATCTGGAATGGTGGCCATGATAAGCCCTTGCAAAAAGGCGTAAAGTCTACCGGCTCTTTGCTGTGAAGTCTAATATCTTGAATGAAAAGGGAAATTCGGTAATTCTCAGCGGCCGCTGGCGTCAATCGCCAACGTGCATTATATCAGTGACTCAGGCTGACTCCGTTCGTCAGGCTGTCGAAGTCAAGCTGCATGCTGAGCAGCTGTTCGGCCTGACCGAGACGAACCAGGCCGCGCAAGGCTTCCCGGTAGATATCCTTGTCTTCCTCACATACGTCGAGGCCGCACATGGCATCGACCATTGCCTCGATCACGTCGTCTGAATAAATGGGAGCTTGCATGGGATCCTTGCCGGGCTGGATGGATGATCGTTATCGTTACGGTATGAATTAACAATAATGCACGGGATCCATGCAAGCTTTGAGGTCTCGCAACAATGCCGTTTTTTACGTTTTGCGCTTTATTGAGGAATACGATGTTGGCTAAGACGCGCGCATCGAAGCCAGCTCTCGGCCGCGCTCGCCGCGTAACCTGTCCGAACCGAACCGGTGCTTGCAGCCTGCTCCTCAAAAAAAAGCCCGCACTGCAAGCGCAGTGCGGGCAAATCGCTGCCTACAACCAGAGCCACAGGGAGATGACTCTCTTAGATCTTAATAAGCGTCCCTTTCTTCAGTTTGCGAAACCACAATGGGGAGTCGGGAAACGGCGTACCCGGCTCAAGCTTCCCGAGGTTTGAACTGTTTATCGCTGATGCGGAATTTATTCCGGCGGTCTCCCATCAACAGGCGCAAGTCCTTGATACTGAGATCGGTGACTTCATGCATACGAATCAGCAACGATGCGCCGACCGGTAACCTGCGGTGCCGTATTTTGCTGATGACCGGCGGAGCCACCTCCAGCGCCCGCGACAGGGCGGCATCATTTTTTAGATTCAGTTTTCCTATCAGTGAGCCCAGCAGGTTATCCGGGTCGTACTGGATTTGGTCAGAAGTTTTTTCAGTAGTCATTTCAAGCCCTCAATCAAGGTTGTTGTAATAACTGGATTGTGACCATTTGTAACTCTGCGATTTTTGATATTTCACAATAGAGTTGGTTACTATTTTTATTTTCCCCTGAAGTAGCAACTGATCGTGTCCGAATGCGGGCCTTTGACAGCCGTTCGAAGGCGAACGGCGTACGGCCGAAGCGCCAAACCGCGGCGGCCCTATCGATATGAGGACCGCCCTGATCAGGAAATCAAGGGAAGGCCGCTAGCATTGCGCGGACCAGCCAGGTGACAATGGCTATGCCAACGGCAATAACCAGTACCCATCCGGCCGGTGGAAGTTTTTGCTTTTTCATGAAATGGTATGCACAGCAGACAAGCCGCCAGTGTAGAACATGCGCCGCTTAGGTGAATTGCGACCGGTCAACAGGGCTGGCAAAGCGTGGCGCAAAGGATGCAACGGCTTTTCACCTTCCTCAACTGCCGTTACCGCCAGTCTCCCCTTCTTCTTCATAGTAGTCGTCGCGGCATGCGACGCTGCAGAATCGCCGTACGTTATCGACCGGATGCTCACAGTACCAGCATGTCCCTTTGGCCGGCAATGCCGGAGGGCGGCGCGGAAAACCTTGTTCGTCTTGCGGCAACCGCATTTCGCGGGGAGTCGGACGGCTCGATTGGTCGATCATTTTTTCCTCCATCACATTACCGATATTCCCTGCATGTTTTCTGAAAGGTTACTGAATAGAAAAGCGAAGAACATGACAAAAATCAAGAGTTTTAAAGTAAAGCCGAGGCCGCGCGCGAGTGGTCTGGCGCCGCGACGACGCGGCGAATTATGGTGAAGTCCGACATGGCGAATAGGGTCATCCGTTCCGCCATAGCGATGATTTTGAATGCGAACTTAATTACACTGCAACCAGTTGCCATCACGGCGGCACGAGCGGCCACTCCCATCAAGATAAACATTGCCGGTGCCGCCACCATATCGATTGCCGGCTGCATCGACGCACGCTCCTCCAATGCAGTTATTGATCGCTGCGGGCGCCTGCGGCCTGGGGGCGGGTTGCAATGGCGGCAGCGTCACGGCCGCGGGCGGAGGCGAAGGCGGGATCGACCCGGCTGCCGGCGCTCGCGGCGGCAGCACCGATTCCGGCGGATGATAGGGGACGAAGGGGCGCCGCACCGGCCCGGGTTTTTTTTCGCATTCGGCCTGGTCGCGACACTTGCCGCTTGCGTTCAACGGTTTGTCGGCTTGAGCACTTTCAGCGTTCTGCGCCATGGCTGGCGCGGACGAGACAAGCGCGATTAGCGTGAGCACGAGGGCGGCGGCGATCTTCATTGTTTGCTGCGCCTTTCATTGCCTGATATCGAGAGGCGGAAGCGCCTCAGGAGGCCCGCAGGGGATCCGCCGCAACCAGCAGACTGCAGCGAATTTTTTCGACCAGGAGCGCGTCCATTGAACCGCGCCACCAGCGCAACGCAAACGGCTTATGGCGTGAATGTCCGACAATGACAAGCTCGACCCCAAGCCGGTGTGACAGATCCTGGATGATATCGACCGGCTCGCCGACTTCGAGATGGTCGACGACCGACAGGCCTGCAGCTGCCAGTAATGCATGCCCCGCCGCGATTTCCTGTTCCATTTTCTGCTTTTCGGCGGCCAGCCCTTCTTCCACGCTCAACACTGCAGCGGCTGCATATTCCCCCACCAGCAAATAGGGAGGCGGCGTCACCACCACGACCAGGTGAATTTCCGCCGACGTTCCAGGCGCAAGCCGAATGCATTCGTTTAGTGCAAATCGGCTCTCCGGTGTGCCATTGTAGGCGACTAGAATTTTTCGATACATCGCAATTCTCCTGGTGATCGCAACTCTATTATTAGTATATCTCTGATCTGCCGTCATGCGTGCCGTCCCGGCGCCATCACGGATGACGTAAATTACATCACCAGAACGATTTCAGCAATCACTTGCATGCATAGGAGTCTGCGCGGCAAAAGGACAGCGGCTGCAACGCGCGAGAAACCGCTCCATTTTGGCATCACCTCCTGCGCCTGGGGTACCAGCTCGGTATGCTGTTTATTCGGGCTGCGCCGCATGGCCGGTTTGAAGCCCGTCAATACACAGGGCGCGTTCGTTGCATCCATTGTGTGTTCGGAGTGGTCCCCTGTTCGAGGATTGGTGCAAAGTGTTATCCTAAAGTCGGGTTTTCTTACCGACCCGAGTTACAAGCACTGAAACAGAAACAAGCCCCGGTCCACTGTAAAGGAAACACGAAGCCATGTGCCGCTCGCCAAACGATCCAGGGAATAACATGAGAAAGCCAAGCTGAAATGTCGTCAGCCTGGGAAAGTTTCCACCGCTCGATGTATATGCTGGTCGGCGCGGATTCGCAACGCGAACGCCTGGTGAAAGCGTATAAATTGAATCTGGCGCGTTTAACCAAGAAAGATGTGCCGGCCGAAATTCGGATCGACTTCATCAATCTGACAAAGGATATTACGCGCAATCCGCGCAAGGAAAATGGTTGTCCCGTGATGCATACCGTTTATGCGATAGAAGAAAGGGAAGTAGTGGCAATGATCAATTCGATCGTCAGGATGTATGACGTCGTCACACGATACCAGCCAATTTCAACGTCACGGAATCCGGACGACCATCTGAGCAGCTTCGAATAATGCGTTACACGCCGGTCCGACCGCGTTGCGGCCGGCCGAATACGGTTTGCGGCAGGCAGACGGCGCCAAAAAAAGCCCGCGAACCTTGCGGCTTCGGGCTAAATCCATCCTTTTGGAGGGTGGAGGAGACAACTGAACTATAGCGTCGGAAGCAGCGGATGTCTGCTTTCGAATACTGATATCAGATATGTGTTTGCATGATGACGCTGCATGATGACGCGGACGATCATGTCTTCACCTCAGCGCTGATTAACATGCGATTGGAACAGCCCACTACAGTCGCGGGCGGTAGGCCTTTTCTCCTCTCCTTCCATGAACGGATTTTTAATTGCAATTACCAATTGTGCGCCGTATCCAGGAAGCAGTCATTATGCACCGCACAATACGCTTGAACCGACGCCGGAGGAAGTCTTATCTATGATGATTATCAACATGATTTTTTGACACCGGTGCACCATGGCTGTAATGGCGTATCGATTCGTAACAACATCATGAAGCCTGCGCACCTGAACGTTCCTCACTCCGTTTTGCTGGCATTGTCCCTGATTGGTAGCGGGGCGTTGGCACAGACGCAGGAATTGGCGACCGCGCAATCGGCACCATTACTCTCGATACAAGCGAACAACTGGAAAAAAGACTTGCAACGGCAAGGCATACTGCATTATTCATCCTCCTCCAGGTACCGCGTTGCTGTGCCGCTCGCTTCATTCGGCGACCAGGGCCCGAAACTGCTGTTCACCTATGCACCCAGGCTGCCCGGGGGCGAGCAGCGTAAAGTCTTCCTGTTTTATCTGCAAATGGAGATCGACTGATTTCCAACGGTCCCCTCGGCTCTCACCGAATTTTCCTGACGTTCCGCTGAAAAATTAACGGATACTAATAAAACTCGACATTTCAATCTGGTCGGATAAAGTTTTCCATTACAAATTGAAATTACGTGGCCGGGAATCGATGGCCAATTTGGCGCCTGTCTTCCCAAAAGCGCCTGTGACGAATTGGAGGCTGGCCATGAACTCGCAACTGCGTCCGGCGGAATTGGCGTTTGAACGAAAATTTCATATCGTTATAATCACACCCGATGATTACATCCACAGCGCCGCGTTTGCGGAGCTGGCTGAAACCGTTCGCTACGGATTGTTGGATCTAGGACATGACGCCAGTGCTGCGCACAATGAGTTCGCTGCCGACGCGATCAATATTATCTTTGGCGCCCATCTGATTCCGGCGGATATGGCGCAAAACCTGCCGGCCGGCAGCATCATCTATAACACTGAACAGATCGACCATAAGTCGCCCTGGATGAAAACCCATTTGCTGGACCTGATCCGGCGCTTCGAGACCTGGGACTATAGCCGGCGCAATATCGCATCCTTATCCATGCTCGGCATCGCCGCCGAGGTACATCATGTGCCGGTTGGTTTTGTACCGCAGTTATCGCGCATTAAACGGGCCGTGCACCAGGATATCGATGTTTTCTTTTACGGCATCATTAATCCGCGCCGCCTTAAAATCATCGAGGCGCTCGACGCCCGCGGCCTGAACGTATGCCTTGCGCAGAATTCATACGGCGAAATTCGCGACGCGGCCATTGCGCGCTCGAAGGTCATACTGAACATGCATTTCTATGAATCCCAGATATTTGAAATCGTGCGGGTTTCATACCTTTTAGCCAATCGAAAAGCGGTAGTCAGCGAGATTAATCAGGACACCGAAGTTGAAGCGATTTACCGCGAAGCCGTGGCCGGCGCGCAGTATGACCGGCTGGTTGAAACCTGCGCCGCACTGGTCGCCGACGATGCGGGAAGAAACAGACTCGAACAACGCGGCTACGAGATCATGTCGTCGGTACGCGAAGCGGAATGCCTACGCCCGGCGCTCGATGCGATGAGTTGAGCAGCTCCCGGCCCTGCCCGCTACCGGCGATTTTGCCTGCGGCGTCTTACTGGCGGCGATCGAAATCGCGACGCTTTTCAGGGCTAAGCAAAACACGCAGCGCCACATCGATATGGACCATCCGGTTTTTCAGGAACTTCGCTGCATGACCGGTCCCATGGATAGCCTGCATAACAATTCCTTCCTCCACGAACCGTGCGGTATTCCAATCGATACGCGTCGGCGCGGCAGGCTTGTCATTCCGATGACGCTGATGAAGTTGCGCTTGCGTGAGCATTTACTTTTATCCTTAAAGACAGCATGAAGTGGCGCGTCTCCCTGCCACGCGTGAACCGACCCCGATTCCCTGAGGAGCCAGTGTAGCGTGATAATTCGTGCGCTGTTTGAACCACGTCAATGGATATTGCGATGAATATTTTGTGGATTTTCGGTGCAGGTATGACCCGAAATTGGCGGCCGCAACAAGCACAAGATCGGTCGCGGCCAGGCGCAATACAGATTCAACGCCGTGAATCGGCATAAGCGATCCGTCTACGTTTCCGGCACCGGCACATCATGACCGTCGTGAACCAAAACGGCGGAAGCATGCAGCCCCTCGCGACGAGGATCCGCCCCGGTTCAGCTCGACACGCGTGCCGCGTCCATCGCTATTTTTTCCGCGGCAGGGTAATTCAATTCAACCACCACGCCATCCGGATCGTTCAGGAAAACCTGGTGCAGGCCCAGACCCGGCACCGTGCGTTCGCGCACGGCGATGCCGAGGCCGCGCAAGTGATCGAGCATGGCGGCGAGACCATCGGCAAAAAAAGCGACATGATCAAGTGGCCCGGTACCCTGCTGTCCCGCCTGATTACGGTCGCCAAGATAATTATTCAGCCCTTGAGAGTCGGTTTGACTTATGCCGATGATATGCACCACCGCGTTGGCATACTCCGCATGGTCGCCGCGATACATCCAGTAGCCGGGAAACGCGAACTGCGGCCGCGGACCGACCGTCAGTCCAAGTACCATCTCATAGAAATCGCGGCTGGCATTGATGTCGGCGGTACGGATCGAATAATGATTGAGAGTCAGGGCCATGGCCTGGTTCCTTGTTGTTTTAGTCACTCGCCCTGGGGCGTCGGAGGGACACGAAATCCCGGCGCTAGGCCATTCTGACATATTGTTTATGAGACGGTAATCCCTTCGGTTGGAATTAGCGTCATTCCATATGCCTAACTGCGCTGCGAAATCCTGCTTCCATGAGCATTGTCAAAAATCACGCAAAAACTCCTGATAAATAATAAACGGCATTATTGTTGATAAGTTAACATGATAAACAATTAGAAGATAGTGCCGGTTCCGTGCAAAGTATAAATGTTCCCAGTTATAATTTTGCTGAAACTGTCTCCCAGAAAGAATCGGCACTGCGGTGAATTAGATAACCGCGAACAGGCTGCCGGGCGAAAATCCTTCAGTAAAGTCATCTTTTTCGCAAATGCGACACAGGTCATGCATATCGGCGACCGATGTCGGCAGAGGCTTTTTTCTGTGGAGACAGGTACGAGGGAGCCAAGTATGAAAGACTTTGACAACTCGAAGAACACTTCGACTGTGCCGCAACGCGCATCGACCGGCGTACCCGGCCTGGATGACATCCTGTGCGGCGGGCTTACGCCAAACCGCGTATATCTTGTAGAAGGGTCGCCGGGTACCGGCAAGACAACCCTTGCGCTGCAATTCCTCCTTGAGGGCGTGCGGCGTGGTGAAAAGGGGCTGTACATTACGTTGTCGGAAACGTCGAGCGAGCTGACGGCTATCGCCGCGAGCCATGGCTGGAACATTGCCGACCTTTCCTTGTTCGAACTTGTCAATGATGCCGGCCTCGATCTGGATGCGGAACAGTCGATCCTCCATCCGTCCGAGATCGAGCTCGGCGAAACCACCAAGAGCGTGATCCGGGAAGTCGACCGCCTGGCTCCGACGCGCATCATATTCGACAGCCTGTCGGAGATGCGCCTGTTGGCGCAGAGCCCGCTACGGTACCGGCGCCAGATCCTCGCTTTGAAACACTATTTCTCTTCGCGACAATGCACCGTGCTGCTGCTCGACGACAAAACCGCCGACCCCGGCGATCAGCAGCTGCACAGTATCGCGCATGGCGTGCTAAGCCTGGAACAGATCGCCCAGGAATTCGGCAAGGAACGACGCCGGATGCAAGTGATAAAAATGCGTGGAATTAAGTTCCGAGGCGGGTTTCATGACTTCATCCTCGACACCGGCGGCATCCGCGTATTTCCGCGCCTGATCGCGGCGGAGCACGGCAGGGAGTTTTCGCCATTGACGCACTCGACCGGATCGCACGGGCTCGACCAACTGCTCGGCGGTGGGCTTGTGGCTGGCACCAGTACCCTGATCGTGGGCCCGTCCGGCATCGGCAAAACCACGGCCGCGGTACGCTGCGTGCTGGCCGCGCTGGAACGCGGCGAACGGGCTGCCTTTTATTTATTCGACGAAGGGCTGGGCACCCTGTTTGCGCGCAGCGCGTCACTCGGCATGGATCTCAGACGTTATATCGATAGCGGCCAGCTAGCGGTGCACCATATTGATCCGGCCGAACTCGCGCCCGGCGAGTTCGCCCACATGTTGCGCAGGGCGGTCGAAGAAGATGACGTTGCGTTTGTGGTCATCGACAGCTTGAATGCCTATCTCCAGGCTATGCCGGGCGAAAAATTTTTGACATTGCAAATGCATGAACTGCTGTCCTATCTTAACCAACAAGGCATCACTACCCTCTTGGTCCTCGGGCAACACGGATTAATCGGTGAAGTTCGCAGCGACGTGGACCTGAGCTACCTGAGCGACGCGACCGTACTGCTCCGTTTCTTTGAGGCGAACGGCCGATTGCGCCGCGCTGTGACGGCGATAAAAAGCCGTACCAACGATCATGCGCAAACCATTCATGAGTTACGGCTCGGTTCATTTGGCCTCCAGATCGGCGAACCCCTGGAAGGATTTGAAGGCATACTGACCGGTTTGCCAACCTACCGCGGCGCCACGCCCATGCTCAACCCGGCCCGCCGCACCGATGCAAAGTAACAGGCAAAACGAAGAGCGGATACTTGTCCTGGCGCCTCGCGGAAGGGATGCCCAGGTCATCGAGCAGGTTCTGGCACGTGACGGCTTCAGCTGTACCGTGTGCGGCGGACACCAGGCGCTGCTGCGCCAACTTGATATCGGGGCGGGCGCCGCCCTGATTGCCGAGGAAGCGTTGCTCGGCGCCGATCTGACCCGCCTCGCCGCCTGGCTGTCGCATCAGGCCTCATGGTCGGACTTCCCTTTCATCCTGCTGGTAACCAAGCAGACAGGCCAGGCCACGCATGGTGCGCGCAATCTCCTCGAAAGCCTGAGCAATGTCATCTTGCTCGAGCGCCCGCTCAATGCGGAAACGCTGCGCCGCGCCACCGCATCGGCTTTACGGGCACGCAAACGCCAGTATCAGGCACGCCGCGATCTGCATGACCGGATCCGTTCGGAAGAGCGTCTGCTGATTGCGTTGCAGGCCGGCCGACTCGGTTCCTGGGAATTGGACCTGACCGACTGGTCGCTGACTGCATCGGAGCGCTGCAAGGCCAACTTCGGCCGCGCCGTCACCGCGCCGTTCAGTTTCGACGATTTGCTTGCGTCGACCCATCCGGACGACCGCGCGCGGCTGCGCATCGAGATCAATACCGCCATATCCGCGCTCTCGAACTTTGATATCGAGTATCGTGTCCTGTGGCCGGACGGGACGTTGCATTGGGTTCAATTGCAGGGCAAAACCAGTTGCAACGCAGAAGGCGCACCGATCATGATGGTCGGTGTGACGCTCGACGTAACGGACCGGCGTGAAGCCGAACGCCGCCTGCGCGAAAGTCAGGACGCCCTGCTCAATCTGAACGAAACCCTGGAAAGCAGGATCGAATCGAGAACCGCCGAACTGGCCCAGGCCAATGATCGCCTGATGCGTGAAATGGCCGAACGCGAACGAGCCCAGATGGCGCTGGTGCAGACGCAAAAAATGGAAGCGATCGGCCGCCTTACGGGCGGCATCGCGCACGACTTCAACAACCTGCTCAGTGTTATCCAGGGCAACGTCGAACTGATCGATCTCCTGTCGACAGATGAACGCGTTAAACGGATGGCGGTCACCGCGCGCAAGGCATCGGAGCGCGGCGCCAAACTGACTGGCCAGTTACTGGCGTTTTCACGCAGCCAGACGCTTGATCTTAAGGCGGTCGACCTGAACGAAACCATGGAGGGCGTGAAGGAACTGCTGTCGGCTTCGCTCGGTTCGGACATACAAGTGCACTACGAGCTTGCGGCCGGCATGCCGCGGGTAAAAGCCGATGTGAACCAGATCGAACTGGCGATATTGAACCTTGCGATCAATGCGCGCGACGCCATGCCCGACGGTGGCATTTTGCGGATCCGAACCGCGTTACGAATCGCACCACCGGATCTAGTGCCGGAGGGACGCTACGCCGTTGTATCCGTGATCGACCACGGCCAGGGTATCAATGCGGAGATCATTTCCAAGGTTTTCGATCCGTTCTTTACCACCAAGGCACATGGCAAAGGCACCGGGCTTGGCCTGAGCCAGGTCTACGGCATTGCACAGCAGACCGGCGGCACTGCACGGATAGAAAGCGTAGTGGGTACCGGCACCACTGTCGAAATATGGCTGCCCCTTGCGGAAGCGAGTGACGCCGCCGAATTCCCGCACGACTCCCGGAACGAAGACCGGTCCGAAAGCAACCGGGCTAAAGTGCTGGTGGTCGAAGACGATCCTGCGGTGCGTCATTTCATGGTCGAGTGTCTTGAAATTCTCGGCTACCAGGTAGTGCAGGCCAATCACGGTCAGGCTGGCCTCGAGCAACTTGAAGCGGATCGTCCCGACCTTCTGATTGCCGACTTTCTGATGCCCGGCATGACTGGTGCGGAACTGGTTGAAAAAGCATCCCGGAAATTCCCGGATTTGCCAGTCATCATTGCAACCGGTTATGCCGACATGCACGCTATCGACCAGGTTATCGGCGCCAACACCGTGTTACGCAAGCCATTTCAGATCAATGAACTCGCCAGTTGCGTACGGCGCGCGTTGAAGCAATCGAAGTCGGTCGAACCCAATGTCGTCGGGGGCAGTAAGCAGCCGGTATGAGTGCCACACCCGTCAGTATGTCTCCTGGAATCTGATTAGCTGATCTTGCCGGAACGCGTACCAATATTGTCGGAGACCTGACGTATTGCGTCAGTATCCGGCTTCTCCTTACGATAATAACCTCGGTTGCCCATATTTATTATAGGCATGATTTATGCGTGTGCCCGGTTGTTTGAACGGAAATCCGGAGAACGCAGTGACTTACGCTTGGAAATCAATTGGCAATGCAATATATAGAAGATATCTGCAGTCCATGCTAAAAGGATATGAGCAGGACTTAGCGCCGGCAGCCAAACATCGGGTCAACGGATGTAAAGCCGAGGCGACCATACGCGAAGAAATGAAGCAGATACGTAAACAGCTGGAAACGCTTGACGGGATCAAAGCCTGAAAACGCCGACGCCATAAAAAAGGCCGGCAACTGATTGCCGGCCTTCCCTTCCTTTGCCAGTATCCAATCAGACTGCTTTGAATACTGCATCGATTTTTACATCAGGCGTTTATTTGAATTTCCAGGCGCGGACGTAATTCACTTCATACGAATTGCTCTTGCCTTGCGGGGTCGAGTTATCAGCCTGGCCGCTGGCGCTGCCATACCATAGGTCTAGCATGATGTACATCGGGTCGCCCATCGAGACATTCAACGAATACACTTCTTTTCCATCGAAATAGAAAGTCTGCTTGTTCGGCTCCCACTTCAGCGCATACTTGTGGAACCCGGCCGACAGATCCGGCGTCTGGATTGTCTTGGATCCCGCCAGGACGCTTTGGTCTTTCCAGACCGTCGGCGCATAGGCTGTCGGGTGGAGACGCGAGTCCGACCAGCCGCTTGACGGGCCGCCGCCGGCGTACGCTTCCATGACGTCAATCTCAGGGCGGCGATTGCCGATATGGTTGAACAGCCAGAACGCAGGCCAGGTGCCTTTACCGATCGGCAGCTTCGCTTCGATTTCAAAGTAACCGTAGGTCTGGTAATACTTGCCATCGGTGTCGATGGTACGGTTGAAGAACTTGCCGCTCGCATCGCGTTGCGGCCAGATTTTCAGTGCGCCGTTT
>JAQGMO010000204.1 GCA_028292315.1 Herminiimonas sp.
AGGCTTATCTCCACGTCGCGCAACACGGCCGGCCCGGGCTCGCGCTGCGCCTGCACCGGATCGATATGGACCGGGCGCGGCGGATTGTCAGGCGGTAAAGGCAGGCTCGAGGCAGTCCCGGCGCCGGCTTCAACCGCGACCAGACCCGGTTCCGGCCGCGCCTGCTCCAAATCCGGTTGCCGCAGCGCGAGGGACGATTCCTCCCTGCTACTTTCGCCGGTCCAGAACTGGTCTTCGCGCTGTGCGAGCAGCGAATCGGCGGGCCGGCCGCGTGAGGGCATTCCCGGTTCGGACGGGGGCGGACCCGAAACATTGCCACTGGGTCCGGCATCGGCCGCATCGGGTCCATGCGCAGGCGCGGCGCGGGCCGCATGGCGCTGGGCCGGCGCGTCGTAACGGGCGATCAATGCCAGCGAGTGATTGAATGCGGGCGAATCGGCGCCGCCAATCAGGCTGGCCGGTAAACCTTGGGCTTCGCGCTCTGTCATTGCGGCCGGCGTTACCGGATGTTTCAGGCCCAGCGCATCCACGGCCTCATTGCGCAGCCGGTCGATCGCGCCGTCCCGCGTCATTTGCTGCGGCGGCATCGCGCTTGCCGCGATACTGAATCCGAACGCCGCCTGCATCCTCGCCTGGCTGCTTTCCGCGCCGTGGGCAAGCCCGCCCGCCGCCGATAGCGCAGCGATCACAATGCAGAGTTCAGACCGTTTCATGACCAGTTCGCGCATCAGAATTCTCCTGGTCCCATTTTAGGCAAACCGACGACCGACATTGCCTGTCCGGTCGCGGCCGCAACCGGCGCGCGCGGCGCCACTCGCCAATCGGACGCCAGGTTGAATTTCGCCGTGTCCATGCGGTTGTGAATCACGAACAGCAAGCGGTTTTTCCAGCTCGCTTCAAACGCCGCGCGCGGCAGCGCCCGAGTGCCGTTCGCGGGATCCCCGACCAGGACGCGGCCGTCCTGCAATCCCTTGACCACCACGAAATGATGGTAGCCATTTTCCGTAATCAGCACGACGGCCGGAATGCGCGCCTCCGCCAGCTTTTCGAGCGGTTGCTCGAATCCGTCCGCGCGAAATCCGCGCGCTTCAAGATAGCCTTTCATGTCAAGCAGTGAAAAGCCTTCGCGCCTGATCTTTTCCTGATCGCCGCGCGTGTACATGTCTTCGAATACCATCCGCTCCGTGACCGGATAGTCGTAGTGATGGGTCAGCAGGGTGGCGATCGCCGCCGAACCGCAGCTGAAATCATATTGCTGCAACATGGTGGAAAGCTGGCGAGCCTGCCTGATGCTCGTCACGTTCAATGAATAATCGGCGCCGCCCATGCTGCGTAAATCGGTTGCATGGGCGGGCCAGATGCCGGCCAGAAGAACAGTTGCTAACAGTGGTCGCAATGTACGCATCGGTCAATGAATCTGAAGGTTGAGTATGGTTGCATTTTGGATCAGCACATTGGCTCCGCTGTTTTGGATCACGATGGGAATGCCGCTGGCGTTCGCAAACGAGCCCGCGTTGATGCTGTTGGCGCCGGTGTACACCTGTTCTGCCGAGTTTTGCGCAGTGGTGCCTGCCAGCTTCATTTCGCTCTTTACATGCTCGCTGCCGCCGCGATACGACTGCAGCGTCTCGCCGGCGATCGCGTTTCCGAACACCGGTGAGGCGGCGGCTGCCGCAGGGCCGCCGGCGATGATTCCCCATTCGCGCGGTTCGTCATCCTGCGCCATGGCATATCCGGGAAGCAGGCATGCCAGTGAGGCGATAATGCAAAAGGAAGATTTTAACAAGCGCATGATAATTCCTTCGGGTGGCCAGTCGGGAGATGCCGGGTCCGGCCGCGGAACGTCTTGCGACGCTCTGCGGCCGGACCCGGCTTGCAGCTTAACGTCCCACGTTCAGGTTAGCCTGCACGTTGACGCTTTGCTGCACCAGGCTGGAAATGCCACTGCTCTGGCTCGCTACCATGATGCCGGCGGCGGACTGGCCGACGCTGGTCATGGTATTGGACAGATTGAAGCTGCCGGCGTTTGGCGCGTTGGTGCCGCCTCCGCCGCCCGCTGCCGCCATCCCGCCGTTGCCGACAGCACCGTTGCCGGCGCCGCCCGTGCCGCCGCCCACGCCGCCTGCGCCGCATGAACCGCGGGCCGCGCCGGTTGCAACGGTTGCGCCAGTGCCGGCGGTGGCGGTCGAACCGCCGTTTGTCGCGCTGCCATTGCTTGCGCTTGTGGTAGCGCTGCCGTTGCTGGCTGCGCCGCCGCCGCCGCCTGCGCCGCCGCTATTGGAAGCGCTGGCGCCGGCGCCGCCGGTGCCCGTGCCTGCCGCGGCTGTGGCTGTCGTGGTGCCGGTGTTGCCGCCGCTGCTGGCCGTAGCCGCGCCGCTCGATCCGGCGCCGGCGGTGCTGGTAGCCGTGCCTGTCGCTGCGCCGCCCGTGCCGCTCGCCGTCCCGGTTGCCGCGCCGCCGGTGTTGGTCGCCGTATTGGAGGCCGCGCCGCTGGTCGAGGTGCCGTTTACGGTGCCTGCGCCGGCAGTAGCGCTTGCCGCTCCACCCGTGCCGCTGCCGCCCGAACCTGCGCCGCCTGCGCCGGCGTTGCCGGTCGTGTTGGGCGAGCCGCCGCTGGCTGATCCCGAAGCGCCGCCGTTGGTGCCGCCGCCAGCGCCGCCAGCGCCGCCGCTTGGCACACCTCCGCCGGCGGTGCCGCCGTTCGCGCTTCCGCCGTTGGTCGTTCCGGTGGTTCCGCCGTCCCCGCTGCCTGCGCCACCGGTACGTGCGCCGCCGCCGCCGCCAGGTCCGCCGGTGCCGACGCCGAGACTGGCCGACAAGGCGCTGCCGCCCTTACCGTAGCCATCGGTGTTCGATGAAGAACCGGCTTTCTGGCCCGATGCCGACAAGCCGCCGAGCGACGCATTCAAGGCTCTGCCACTGCCGCCATCCGAGTCGTTTTCCGCTTCTGACGAGCCGCCGAGCGCTGCGCTCACACCGACAGCCGTGCCGGTGCTTTGCGTGCTATTGGCAGTCGCTCCGCCGCCGGTGCCTCTGCCGCTACCGCCAGCGCCGCCGGTCGCACCGTTCGCCCTGCCGCCCGCGCCGCCTGCGCCTGCCGTGGCGCTGCCATTTGTCGCGGCGCCCGCCGTCGAGCTGCCATTGGTGGCGCTGCCATTGGTGGCCGTGGCGGTTCCGCCCGATCCGCCGTTCCCGCCGGCGCCGCCATTGCCGCCCACAGCACCGTTTCCGCCGTTGCCGCTGTTGTTGCCGCCGGTGCCGTTCCCGCCGGTGCCGTTGCCGCCGTTGCCGCCGGTGCCGCCGTTGGCGTTACCGGTATTGGTTGCGTAGTTTCCGATGTTACGCACAATGTTATTCGTCACCGAGCCTTCGAGCTTGCTGATGGCGATTGCCTTGCTGGTATTGAAGGAATCGCTCATGGTTGCCGAGGAGGTGGCGCCATTGTTTGCCGCTGCGGTGCCCGATCCCTTGGCAAACGCCTCGCCGTCGTTGTTCCGATTGTTCCCGCTTCTGCTTGAACTATCATTGTCGCTGCCGTTCGAGCTGGAGTTGGAATTGTCATTCTGTGAGGTGTTCAGCTGTTTGGCTGTCGAATATTCATTTGCATTGGGACCGCTGTTGCCGGTCTGGGTTGAAGTTGCCGTGGCAGTCTGGCTATTGGACGCCGCGGTGTCTGCGGAATTGTTGGTGGTCGGATTCGCCATTGCTTGACTGCCGACGCCGAATGCAAGAGCTAGCGCCGAAGCCATTAAGGTCTTGTTCATAAATTCTCCATGAGGGTGAGGTTGCTCAAGTTCTGTTCCCGTTGGGTCTGAACCAACAGGAACGTGCTGAGCAAGATCAGTGCCATGAAGCAGCTTGCGCCCGGGTTGTAAAAATTTACATAGGGTAAATCCTGTATACGATCAGAAGTCTTGTTGTCATGCCGAGGCGTATTTATTAAAAGGAATGTTTTTTTAACGCCAAGGTGTCACATTTCCTTTACATCAATATTTTTTATTGCCGGCGTTGTGATGGGTGACTAACAATTAACATTGCATTAAATCAAATTATGCAATGTATCGTTACTGTGACACTTTCCCTGACCGATACTGACAAGCTTGCATGCTCACATCTGGAACGGCGCTTTTTCCAGAGGTATTCTCGAGACATAGGGTTAAACCTAAGAATTTATGCAATGCGAATTTAGGTGCATCAAACCTGTTACACCTAATGTATATCCCTTTAGCAACATCGAAAAACAATGTGAAATCTCGTCAAATCATCATTTTCTTCTGATCATTTGTTAGGATCTTTCTGATACTATATTTCTCAACAATCATCAAGAACATCAACGCCGGAGTGCGATTCCACGCAACTGGAATCGTTGGGAGACGTTATGAAAAGAAGGCAGTGGCAGTCTATAAAACTGGTCGCCTGCTCGACCATTTTGTTAACTAGCTCGGTAGTCCAAGGGCAGACTACGCAGGAAAATACCGGCGCGCAGCTTGAGGCATTGAAGCGCGAAATTGCGGAACAAAGCCGCCAGCTCGATGCCTTGAAAAAATCGATGGCGGAACAGGAAGCGCGATATCGCGATGTGCAGCGCGCACTTGGACTCGATCAGCTGGCGACCCAGCGCGGCGCCGGCACGCAAGCCGTGCAGCCGGCGAACGCGGCGGTTAGCCAAGTTGCCCAGGCCGACCAGGCGCAAGGCGGGGCACGGGTTGGTGTCGCCCCGACTCAGGAGCAGCCGCGTGCTGTGCCGCAGCTGTTTGAGCAGCCCGGAATTCTGACTCCGCCCGGCAAGATGAGCCTGGAGCCGTCTTTCCAATACGGCTATTCTTCCAACAACCGCGTCGCGCTGGTCGGCTATACGGTAATACCGGCTCTGCTGATCGGCCTGGTCGATGTGCGCGAGGTCAAACGTAATACCGTAACCGCCGCACTGACCGGCCGCTTCGGACTCACCAACCGGCTTGAGGTCGAAGCGAAGCTGCCTTATGTCTATCGCTCCGATTCGACCGTCAGCCGCGAATTATTCCAGGGCGCCGCAACCGACAAAGTATTCGGCAATAGCGGAAAAGGAATCGGCGACGCCGAACTCACCGCCCGTTACCAGCTGAACCAGGGTAGCGCCGACATGCCTTACCTGATCGGTTCAGTGCGTTTCAAGTCGCGAACCGGCAAGGATCCGTTTGAAGTGGTGACCGATTGCGTCACACGCTGCGTCGGCACTTCCAGCGGGACCGGCTTGCCAATCGATTTACCGACCGGCTCCGGGTTTTACTCTTTGCAGCCGGGGCTGACCTGGCTGTTCCCATCCGATCCCGCGGTGTTTTTCGGCAGTTTCAGCTACACGCATAATTTCAAGCGCACCAATGTCAGCCGTACGGTGCTGAACGGCGAAAGCGAATCTATCGGCACGATAGAACCGGGCAGTATCCTGGGCATGAATTTCGGGATGGGCCTGGC
Organism: Herminiimonas sp.; assembly: GCA_028292315.1. GTDB lineage: Bacteria > Pseudomonadota > Gammaproteobacteria > Burkholderiales > Burkholderiaceae_D > JAQGMO01. Next base: position 5,455 of record JAQGMO010000204.1, read on the forward strand.
GCTGAATGAAAGGTCCTCATTCAGCGTCGGCTTTGATTTGAATTCGATCGGCAGGACCAAGCAGAACGGCATTACGGATCCCAGTTCAGTGCGCACCCAGCTTGCCACCATGCTATTCGGTTATTCATATCGCTTCAGTGACAAGACCACCTTGAGTGTGTCCGTCGGCACTGGATTGACTCGTGACACGCCGGACCTGACATTAAACTTCAGATTACCCATGTCGTTCTAAAAATAAAATGCAATCACGCAAAATCCTGTGCATCACCCTCGGGGGCACCTCGGAAAATGTCGAGGCGGAGTTGAGATCGGCGGGCTGGGATGTGGTAACCGCCGTCGATCCGGCCACCGCGCGGCAGATACTGCGCGACGCCCATTTCTTCGTTTGTGTCCTGATTGTCAATCGCAGCGACCATGAAGTGATTGCCGACATCGAAGCCTGCGTCAAGGCGTCGGTCGCCTCGGAGTGGGTGGGCGTTTTTCATGCGCGGGCCGTGGAAGCGGCTAATTTTCGTGATCTCATACTTAGCTATTTCTTCGACTATCACACGCAACCGGTAGACCTTCGCTATCTGACCCAGACCATAGGCCATGCATACGGCCGCGCCGCACTGCGCGCAGCGCACGAGACCCAGTTGCGGCGCAGCGAAAATATGGAGATGGTCGGACAAAGCGGCGTGATCGCGCAACTGCGCAGGCAAATCAGGAAAGTGTCGTCGGCCGGCGCGCCAGTGCTGATCTGCGGGGAAAGCGGCAGCGGCAAGGAGTTGGCGGCGCAAGCAATCCATCGCCATTCTTCGCGGTCGTCGGGACCGTTCATTGCAGTGAATTGCGGGGCGATTACGCCGTCGCTGATCCATTCCGAATTATTCGGGCATGAACGCGGTTCATTTACCGGAGCGTCGAGCGATAAGCGCGGCTTGATCGAGGCGGCTAACGGCGGCACGATCTTCCTCGATGAAATCGCCGATCTTTCGCTGGAGTTGCAGACCAACCTGCTGCGCTTCCTTCAAGAAAAAACCATTAACCGGGTCGGCGCCACGAAGAGCGTGCACGTGGACGCGCGCGTCGTTTCGGCGACGCATGTCAATCTTGCCGAGGCGATCGCCGCGGGCCGCTTCCGCGAAGATCTTTTTTACCGACTCAATGTGCTGTCGATTTCGGTGCCGGCGCTGCGCGAGCGTAAGGAAGACATAGCGATGCTTGCCCAGCATTTCTATGAACGATGCATGGCTGAGAAAAAAAAACGCATCGAAGGTTTCAGCAAACAGGCCATCGCGGCGATGATGGCGCATGACTGGCCCGGCAATGTGCGTGAACTATATAACCGCGTGCAGCGTGCGGTCGTCATGACGGAACGGCGCATGATCACGCCGCAGGACCTCGGTCTCGCGGTCAGCGAGAGCCGGATTGGGATCGGCCTCGATACCGCCAGGATCATGGCCGAGCGCGACGCGATTCATTTGAGCCTGAATCGCGTCGGCCGCAATATCACGCATGCCGCGCGCGAACTCGGCGTCTCGCGCATGACGCTGTACCGACTGATGGAAAAACACGGGATCGCCCTGGATGCGGAGTTGGGCGACGCGTAAACCGTTCATCCGGCAGATGCGCGCAGCATGCGCCAGCGGCGCAAAGTTGCGATTACCGTAAGTATGACAGTTAACCAGGCCACTCCTTCCACTATACCCGCCAGCACATCGGTCGGATAGTGAACTCCCAGGTATACCCGGCTCAGGCATACGGCCGCCACTTGCGCCGTGGCGAGGAGGATGATCAGGATACGGAGGCGCCAGCTGGTAATCCTGCAGAACAGGTACGCGGCAAGCACGCCATAGAATAGCGTGGCGCCCGCCGCATGACCACTCGGGAAACTATAGGTTGTCAATGTGAGCACGGGCTGTTCGAACACGGGCCTGGCACGTTGAAACATCAGTTTCAACAATGCATTGATCGTCATGCCGACCGGGACCGTGGCAACCACCGCCACGACCCAATACCATTCCTTTTGGCGAAACAACCAGACGCAGGTCAGCAACGCAAGCACCAGTAGGCCGGGCGTGCTGTGAATGTGGGTAATCAGCAGCATCAGCGAGGTCAGCCCCGGCGTCGAATGCGCACGCATCCAGTTGATCGCATGCAGATCGAATACGGTGATCGGGGCGGCGCTTATCACCTCATTGGCGAGGCCGGCGAATAGCAAGAACGCTACGCTGATGAGGAATGCCCCGGCCGTCAAGTGACGTCCGAGTATTCCTTCGCGAGAAAATCGGGCACGAATGAAGTGGCGCATGAAGTGGAGCCGGGTTATGCCGATTTGAACCGGTGCCGAGGCATGGCGCACGCCGCTTGTACCATGCGCCTGTTTTACCTTGCCCGCAACAGCGCGGAAACCGTCCCGGCCGCAAGCGATGGTTCAGGCTTCCAGTTTTGCATCGAGCGTGATTTTCGCATTCAGCAGTTTTGATACCGGGCATCCCGCCTTGGCCTTATTGGCTGCGGCTTCGAACGCGGCTTGATTCGCGCCGGGAATTTTTGCGGTCAGGTCCAGGTGGACCGCCGTGATCGCAAATCCGTCCTCGAGTTTTTCAAGCGTTACGGCGGCCGTGGTGTTTAATCGTTCCGCCGTCATTCCCGCTTCACCGAGCTGCATGGAAAGGGCCATGGTGAAGCAACCTGCGTGCGCGGCCGCAATCAGTTCTTCCGGATTGGTACCGGGGCCGTTCTCGAAGCGCGTGTTAAAGCCGTATTGCGAATTCGACAGAACACCACTTTGCGTGGAAATGCTGCCCTTTCCATCCTTGAGTCCACCACTCCAGATTGCCGATGCTGTTCGTTTCATTGCAGTTTCTCCTGATTGACCGTGAATTTGATGGAATGTGACGCGGTTCGCCGTGTGCAAACGCCGGAATGCCACAACGTTAACGATGCGGGCGCCTGCCTTGGGTCGAACTGATCATGGTAGCAGACTGGTGAAAATACGCGTCGCCATCAATCCGGCGGACGTATGATGCCGCGCAGGCGACATGAGCTGCACCAGCATCGTCATTGCTTCTTGCTTGCCAGGCAAGGAAGACAGCGTTTCTTCCAGTACGCGTAATTCCGAACTGAAGTCATCCTGGCCGCCGCTGGCGCCGCTGGCGCCGCTGCCATAATGCCGCCGAAAGATGCCGCGCGCTGCATCGCCCGGCGGCCTGTCATATGCCTGTCCGCCGAGCGTGTCATGCAGCCTTTGCCGCGCCTTGTAGGAAAGAGTGCGAGGCGTTTGGCCGGAACCCGGATAGCCGGCGGGTCCTGCGATCCAGTCGTGAAGAAGCTGCTGCTCGTAGGCGCTGAACACGCCGAACATTTCTGCCCGGTCGCCTTGTATCAGTTTCCAGAAACGGCTGTTCTTCGGGTCTTCGTTGCGTCTTATCCAGCCGGCGTTGACCAAGGCGTCGAGAAAGGCGGGAATTTGCGCCGGGTCGGCCAGCCAGTCGCTTACGGTTCTCTGTGCGACACGGCAATAGTCGGAGTGGGCAAATTTTCCAACCGCGCTTTTTTTTCGGAAAACCGAAATCAATTCTTCGTCGAGATCAAAGGCGGCAATTACCGATGTGGTCCCGGCTCCCAGCATGTTCAACTTGTAGCCGTCGATTACGCGCTGATAAAAAGCGTTGGCGTCGCCGGCGCGCGGCAGGGCATCCTGCAAGCCCTGCAGCGATTTTTTTGCATGGCCGGTGTCCGCATTATCGACCGTCACATGCAGCGTGAAATAGTAGGGGTCGATGCCGAGTTCGTTCAATTCGTACGCAGCGATCAGCAGATGCAGCGGAAGCTGTTCATAGCCGAGGTTGAAGCCGATCACCTCAGGCAGGAAATCGCCCGCATGGGCAGCAAGGGATAGCTGGATCGCGCCCTGTATGAAATGATTGTCGTCAAGGTCTTGCCATTGGCCGCAATCGTGCGCGGCCAGCAGCTGCTTGTATAACAGAACATGATTTTTGTCCGGAACCCCTTCGCCCAACTCCTCCAGATATATTCTGATCAGCGGGGTAAAGCGCGCATCACGCCAATGCGGCAGCAAGCCATATAACCATGCGCCATCGACGAGCTTGGTCGGCGCAACCGATTTAAGAAAGTGTAGCGCATGCGATTTGGCGGTGAAATAACGGCGCGGGGCGCCGGCATGGCGTTCGGCGAGATAGGCGCGATACTGGTGTCCGACCTGCTCATTGTTATGTTCTATCCAGGCGGCGATGGCGCGCATGTCGGCAGGCAGGTCCGCAGTAAGCGCGCGCGTTGCATCCAGCTGTGCTTCCAGGAATGTGCGCGAGGCGGCGTTTTGTCCCGCGTTTTGTCCCGACGTGCCGCCGTCATCCAGTAAATCGAAATATACCTGGCGGGCGGTTCCGGCCGGTTCGGTGGCGGCGCGAGAAGTCGTAGTATAAGGCGGGGCGGGCCGAGGGATCGCTTGCAGCATTCAATTGGTCCTGTTTGTTTACCAGTGCCAATTATCGTCAGGCAAGGCCGCATGGGATATCGGCGGAATGCCGATTGTCGTGTCGGAGAATGCCCGACAGAGGCGCAATAGCATCCGGACGCAAATCGATGTCAGGCCGGCGCGGGCCTGGGACGGCGCAATTGCCGGCGCCCCGAGGTCCTGCGGAATTAATATTCGGTTAAGATTCAGATTCAAAACAATAAAGATAAAAAAAAGGAGAAAAATGGATTTCCAGCTGCTTTTCAGGAACGCCATGGTATTTGACGGCAGCGGCGCGCCACCGGCGCAGAGAGATGTCGCCGTAGCGGACGGAAAAATCGTTGCGCTGCGCGACAGTAACGATCTCCTGGATACGTGGCACGCGGCCGAAGTGATCGATGCGCATGGTCTTGCGCTGATGCCCGGAATTATCGATAGCCATACCCATTTCGATGCGCAGATTACCTGGGACCCGACGTTGGCGCCATCGCCTGCGCTCGGTGTCACGACAACAGTGATCGGCAACTGCGGATTTGCGATTGCGCCTTGCAGACCCGAGCATCGCGAGCTCACCATGCGAAACCTGACCCAGGTCGAGGGCATGTCGCTCGACGTGCTGAAGCGCGGCATCGACTGGAACTTCGAATCGTTCGGCGAATATCTGGAACAGGTACGCAAACACCGGTCGGTCCCCAACGTAGCGGCGTATGTCGGTCATAGCAGCGTGCGCACCTATGTGATGGGCGAAGCGGCGGCGGAACGGGCAGCCAGCGAGGAAGAAATCGCCCGCATGGCGGAGTTGGTGCGCGACGCCATGCGGCAGGGAGCGGTGGGTTTCGCCAGTTCCACCAGCCCGGCGCACAATGGCGAAGGCGGCAAACCGATGCCATCGCGCCTGGCAGCCGATGAGGAACACCTGGCCCTGATCAAGGCCATGGCCGAGCCGGTGAATGGGAAAAGCGGTGGCGTCTACATGGTTACGAAAGGCGGTCAGATGCCGGTGTCCCTGCTGGAAGAGATGAGCGCCGTCTCGGGCCGCCCGGTCATGATCGCCGCGTTGCTGCATAACAGCACCAACCCGCAGGCCGTATTCAAGGATCTAGACGCAATCACCGCAGCCAACCAGCGCGGCCGCCGCGTGGTGGGGCAGGTGTCGTGCTGTCCGCTTTCGATGGATTTCACGCTGGCCTCTGCCTATCCGTTCGAAGGTCTCAAAAGCTGGCAACCCGCGCTCGGCCTGCGCGGTCCGGCCCTGAAAGCCGTGCTGGCCGATCCAGGATTTCGCGACGCCCTGCGCCGGGAACTGAGCGCGCCCGCAGTATTCCGGCTGTTTAACGGCGAATGGAACAAGGTGCATATTACCGAAGCGGCGTCGGTGGCGAACCGGCAATATGAACAGATGCCGCTCGATGCGCTGGCGCGCCGGCTTGGCGGCGATCCGCTCGACGTCATGCTCGATGTCGCGCTGGAAGAAGATTTGCAAACCGTGTTTACGGCGATGCTGCTTAATAGCGATGAGCCGGAAGTGCAGAAAATGCTGAATCATCCATACAGCCTGATCACTTTGAGTGACGCCGGGGCCCACCTGACTTTCTTCAACGATGCGGGTTTCGGATTGCATTTGCTCGGCCACTGGTCGCGTGACCTGCGCGCGATGAGCATGAGCGAAGCGGTGCGTCAATTGACCAGCCTGCCGGCCGGCATATTCGGGTTCGAAGGAAGGGGCCTGATCCGGGAAGGCTACGCGGCGGACTTGTTGCTGTTTGATCCGAAAACCGTGGCGCGTGGACCGAGCCATCGGGTGTTCGATTTGCCGGGCGGCGCGCCGCGGCTTCATACCGATGCGGTCGGCGTGCACGGCGTCTGGGTGGCCGGTCAAATGGTCGCCAATGAAAATGGCATGCTTTCCGGGGCGCCGTTGGCAGGCGAATTAATCACTCGATTCGCGGCCTGAGTCCTGCCCGGCCGACCAATCGCAAGGAGCATGAGCGACCAAGTCATGCGCATTCATTCGTGCGCAATCGACTGGCCCGCACAGCCTGTTCGTGTTCCATCGATCTTCCAAAACACTGTTTATCGCGTTGACTTAAATTTTAGCCTGTAGCAACACGTTGCTAACGTCACGATCGCCGCCTTCCTCGTTGACAATTTCAAACCCAAAATATATATTGGATCAAGATGGTGCTTTCACAGAACCAAATAGAACCAAATTGCGGGTACCCGTTTCTGGAAATTTCGGCGGGCACGCATCAGTAGCAGCCAAACCGGGCGCGTGTCATGTCACGTCCATTGTCAGGGAGCACCATGAAACGCTTGTTCTTGTGCGCAGTTCTCATTGCCGGCGCGCCGGCTTTGCCCGTCTTTTCAACTGCTGCCCTGGCCCAGGATGCCTATCCGAGCCGGCCGATTACCATGATCGTGCCGTTTCCACCGGGCGGCGTGGCCGATACCGTCGCGCGTCCCGTGGCGGAAGCCATGTCACGGCATTTGCAGCAAAATGTGGTGGTTGAAAACAAGGCCGGCGCCGGCGGGGCGATCGGCATGGGCCAGGCGGCGCGAGCGGAACCGAACGGCTATACGGTCATGATGGCGCTATCGTCGATTTCCATCATTCCCGAAGCTGACAAAATCCTCGGGCGCCAGCCGCTTTACCAGATATCCCAGCTTAAGCCGATCGCGCGCTTTACCGCGGATCCCACTGTGCTTGTGGTGCGTGCCGACAGCCCTTGGAAGACGCTGGCCGAGTTCATTGCGGAGATGAAAGCGAAACCGGGCAAGTACAACTATAGTTCATCCGGTAACTACGGGACCATGCATGTGCCGATGGAGATGCTGAAGGCGAGCGCCAAATTTCGGATGGTGCATGTCCCCTATACCGGCGCCGGCCCCGCGGTGGTAGCGCTGCTTGGCGGGCAGGTGGATGCGGTATCCACCGGTCCGGCCAGCGTGGTAGGCCAGATCAAAGCCGGAAAATTGCGCGCGCTGGCGCACTGGGGCAGCGAGCCGCTGGCCGCGTTGCCGGGTGTGCCGAGTTTGAAAGAGGCCGGTTATCCGGTCGAATTCGCACAATGGTCCGGTTTGTTCGTGCCGGCCAAAACGCCGGATGCCATCGTCGCCAGACTGCGCGAAGCCGCCCGCGTCGCGGCAAATGATGCAAGAGTAAGGCAAGTCATTTCCGGTGCCGGCAGCCCGGTGCTTTACCTGGATACCGCCGAGTTCGAGTCCTATATCAATGCGGATGCCGTAAAGATGAAACAGGCGGTCGGCATGAT
>JAQGMO010000205.1 GCA_028292315.1 Herminiimonas sp.
CATCCTGTTCAAACGGCGCGGCTGGTATCCGGAAGACAGGAACTGCAATATTCCGTACCAGGGCGTCGTTGCCACGGAGGCGGAGGTGGATCGGGTGATCGACCAGGTGGCAAAGACTTTTCCGAAGGCCATCGTGGTCGATCCGAAGCAGGTCATGTGCAACGCATTGGAATGCGTGACCTATATCGGCAATACCGCCTTATACAAGGATGCAAACCACATCAATGCCAAGGCGGCGGCCCTGTTGGGTAAAGTTTATGTTTCGTCGCACGGCAATCCGTTTTCCGGCGCTGTCCCGGACAAGCTCGCCAGGACGGCCGCGGCCGGCGTCAAGTAGGCATGTCGGGCGACAGCGTTATGGAATAGTCCGTTCTTCCTGCCCCGCCGCCTTCCTGATCTGCAGAAAAAAATGGGCCTTGACGCCAAACAGCCGGAGATGCCCGACGTCCCCTTTCGGCTTGCCCGGCAACAGGCTGGTCAGCTTTTGAAGTGCGCGCGCGTCGAGCAGATTCAGCACTGACTCGCCCGCCCACGCACCACGCCCCGACAGCTTCAGGATGCGGCGCCACCACGCGGCCGGCAACCAGTGCGCGAACCATTGCGCGGTGTTGAACTCGAGCGGATACCAGCGGTTCGGCGTGGTGACAAAGACGCCCTTGCGCGCTACCCGGTTCAACTCCTTCAACAATTCATACTGGCGCTCGAAGCCACCCGCATGTTCGATAACCTCACTGCAAAATACCCAGTCGAATTCGCCATCCGAGAATGGCAGGCAACGGCCATCGAGACGTTGATATTTTTGCCGGTTATCCGGATTCGCGCAATGGCGCGACTGGTCGCCGGGCGCGGCGATCGCGCATGACACGACGTGTGTTCGCTGCTGCGCTTCGCTACGCGACAGCAGGCAGCCGGCATTCTGGTCCAGCAAGGCGGAACGTGCGCTGACCTCGAGAATGCTATCGGTCTCACTATCGCCCTTGAATGCCATGAACGCATCGAACATCCGGTCACGCTGCGGGTTCAGCATTTTTTCCAGGGCGCCTCCCGCCGGCATGGCGTTGAAGTCGGCATCCAATGTATTTTTCACTTTTTGGTCTCCTGGCGATTGCGCTGCATAATAATGAAGGACGCGCGACCTCGAAGGAAGGCCGCGCGCGTACCGGATAAATATTGACTGAAGCGCTTATGCATGGTTTGTGAAATAGCAAGAACTCGCATGAACACGCAAGCACGGCTGTGATGCGTTGTCTGCAGGCTGCATATCGCAATGAGAGTACCCGATGGCACCACCTTCAGCTTGCAGCGATCATGGGACCCGCAATCACCAAGCCACAATCGCACAATCGCACAATCGCCTCACCCCTCGAGCAAGAGCCGATGATAGGAGCACCGACAATTGCAGTTTGAATTGACGATTGTCAGTGACGCCAGGCGCTCCTCAGTGTCCAATAAGAAATCACCGCACGTCGCTTAATTTGCTTCTTCCCTGACCCTTGGCCAGCTCCATGAAAATCCTGATTGCACATAACGCGTACCAGTATCGGGGAGGTGAGGATGTCGTGGTCGAGGCCGAAGTGGCGCTGTTGCGCGCGAATGGCCATGAGGTCGAGCTCTATCAGCGCGACAACCTCGAGTTGCAAAACATGTCGCCCGCGATTGCGGCGGTCTCAACCATCTGGTCGCGCCGCTCCTCGCGCGATATTGACCATGTCTGCCGCGATTTCATGCCGGACCTGGTCCATGTTCATAATACCTTTCCGCTGATCTCGCCATCGCTTTACTGGAGCGCGGCGCGCCGCAATGTGCCGGTCGTGCAAACGCTGCATAACTTTCGCATGCTTTGTCCGCAGGCGATGCTTTTACGCGATGGGAAGGTATGCGAAGACTGCGTAGGGAAATTGCCATGGCGCGCGGTGACGAGAAAGTGCTACCGTGATTCGACTGCCCAGTCGGCGGTATTGTCCGGCATGCTGTCGGCCCATCTCGGGCTCGGAACATACCGCGGCAAAATTACCCGTTACATCGCGCTCAATCAATTTTGCCGCGACAAATTCGTCAAGGGCGGTTTTCCGGCCGAACGCTTCCGCATCAAGCCGAACTTCGTCGTATCGCCGCGCCGGCCGGATAGCCGTCCGCGCCGTGGCGGAATTTTCGTGGGCCGCCTGTCGCATGAAAAGGGATTGTCCGTGCTGATCGATGCGCTCGGCCGGCTGCGTCCGGGTCTGATCCGCATCGTCGGCAAGGGCCCGCTCGAAGCGCAGGTGAGTCAGGTTTTTCAGCAGGATTATCTCGGCTACCAGGAGATGCCCCGCGTGCTCGAGCTGCTGCACGATGCGCAATACATGGTGGCGCCGAGCACCTGCTATGAAACATTCGGACTGGCGGCGCTGGAAGCATTTGCGTGCGGCACGCCGGTCATCGCCAGCCGGCATGGCGGCCTGGGAGAACTGGTCAGGGATGGCGTCACCGGTCTGCTGGTCACGCCCGGGGACGCCGCCGATCTGGCGGCGAAGATTGCATGGGCCGAGGCACATCCCGACGCAATGCGAAAGATGGGCGAAGCGGCGCGGGCCGAATATGAATCGACTTACACACCGGAGCGAAACTATCAAATGCTGATTGATATATACGAAGATGCCATCGCGGCGAATCATGGAGTGCCGCATGCCGCGTAAAGCCTGTTCGGTACTAGGTGCGCGGATCGACGCGCTGACATGGGACGACGCCATCGGCCGCATTGTGTCGTGGGGAGCGGCGCGCGAGTCGCGCTATGTTTGTATCTGCAATGTCCATTCGGTGGTGACGACGACCCGCGATCCGGATTTCCTGCGGGTGGTCAACGAGGCCGACATGTCGACGCCGGACGGCGCGCCGATTGCATGGGCATTGCGCCGCTTCGGGTTTCCCGGACAAGAACGCGTCAACGGGCCGGACCTGATGTGGCGTTATCTGCGCGAGGCTGAACGGCTCGGCCAGGTCGTGTTCTTTTACGGCAGCACGCAACGCACGCTGGATAAACTGTGTGAAAACATCGCCCGCCACTTTCCGAAACTGCAGGTTGGCGGCGCGCATTCACCGCCGTTCCGCCCGCTTTCCGACAGCGAAGATCAGGCGGAGGTCGACATGATCAACCGCTCCGGCGCCCATGTCGTCTTTGTCGGACTCGGCTGCCCGAAGCAGGAAAAATGGATGGCGGCGCACCGCGGCCGCCTGAATGCCGTGATGATCGGGGTCGGCGCCGCTTTCGATTACCATTCCGGGATGATTCGCCGGGCGCCGCTGTGGTGGCAACGAAACGGGCTGGAGTGGCTGTATCGCCTCGGCTCGGAACCGCAGCGCCTGATGAAGCGTTACCTCGTGACGAACACGCTCTTCATCATCGGATTTTCACGTCAGCTGTTAGGACGGAAGGGCCCGCTTGAGTAATGGCGCCAGCCGCGGCGCCGGCGTCGGCGCCGCGGCTGGCGCCGGGTCGGCCTTCAGGGTCGAGCGGCTGTCCTGGTTCATCTTGCGCTTCCATGCCGCGTAACTGAGCATACCGGTGCCGGCGACTTCCGCGAAATTGTTTTGTTTCGTCGTGTAGATGTTGTCGTTGAAGTGGGCGAACTGGTCGACCGCGACGCCGCCCATCACGCTCCACAAGCGGTAAGTCACTTCCCCCTTGCCCGACACGAAGGTATTGTTGAAGATCCGGTTCTGCCGGATGCTGGCGCCGCCGTTGCCGGTTTCGTTGAAGAGAATATGTTCATAGGTGTTCGATTCGAAGATATTCTGCGAGATCAGATTGTTGAAGCCATTGTTGAACTCCAGGCCGCCTGGATTATTGGAGAGCGTATTGCGCGTCACGACCACCCCATTCGCATTGTCATCCAGGTAAACCCCGTACGCATAACGTTGCGCCAGATTTTTCACGACATTCCCTTCGATCCGAACGTTCAGCGGCTGCCGGTCCGGCGCAAAGGTATAAATGCCGCCGCAATCGGTCAGGATCAGGCAGGCGCCATCAACCAGGTTGCCGGATACTAGCGCATTCCTGTGGACGCGAATACCGATATAGGAAGAATTCAGCACCTTGTTATCGAGGATGCGCTGGCCGGACGCATCCTCGAATACGATGCCGCCCTTGGAGCGTTTCGGCATGCCGGTCATGCCGGTTCCCGTGACAGTAGTATTACTGACGATGGAGTCGGCGATGCCGTAGAAGCCGTAAATGCCGTTCTGCACCGAGTTACTGACCGTGACATTGTCGACGATCAGCCCGCTGCCGCCGGCGAAAATGCCATCCTGCGAACTGTTGCTGATGTCCGTGTTCAGGATGCGCAGGTTTTTCGAATTGCTGCCATCGACGCCGATCGAGGCTGAAAAAATCCGCACGCCGTCCACCGTGATTTCCTTTGAATCGGTGGCGTCGATGCCGGCGCGCTCGGGGGCGGCCCAGACCCGCCCCTCCGGCGATTGTCCATCGGGCGCCCAGACATACAGACGCTCGTCGCTGACGGCCCATTCGCCGGGCGCATCGAGCATCCATAGTTTTCCTTCGACATAGAAATCGGTCACGGGCGGCGGATCGTAGGCATCGCCGGTCTTCGGCCCGAGGACGATGGCGCCATCCGTATACTCCTTGATCGGACGGGTTTCTATCATCCATTCATGGGGCCGGTACACCAGCAGCGCGCCGGCCAGGTCGCGGCTGGGCATGGCGAATTCCACGGCGTCGGGGCGCCGGCTCTTTCCTTTCGCCCAGGTTTGCGGCTTGTTTGGAAAATGGGCACGCGCAATCGGCTGGCCGCCAATCGCGACTTGCACCGGCGTGAAACGGATAGGCGCGGAATAAATATTGCCTTGGTGGCGCTTCCATCCCGTGATCGCTTCACCGGGGGAAATGCCGGCCTTGCCGCAACTGCCTTCGGTACGCACGGTAACGCGGTATTTGCCGGCCAGGTTCAACGTCCCGCCATACGTGCGGCCACACCGCAAATAAACAGTGCTGCCATTGGCGACATCAGTCGGCAGCGGCAGTACCGATGTCGGTGCGCGATTCACGTCGCCGTTTGCCTTGCCCGGCGCGGCGTGCGCCGGCAACGCGCCGGACCCCATGATAACGGTCAAACCAACGGCGGCCAAACAGGACCGCGGCAGCGAAACATCCGGTTTATTCTTTTGATTCATGCCTGCGTAACGAGAGCGTGACGATAGGCAAAGCATGCCGGAAACCGAACATCCCGTCTTGGCATGAATCAATAAGGGTGTAAGCCTCAGGCGTTCCAAATGCGGAAAGGGCCGGCAGGTTAGCCTGCCGGCCCTTCTTGGTAACACCTCGCGTGGGGCGATTCATACCGGACTGTCCACGCGAAGAGCAGTTGTTAGTTGAATTTCCAGGCCCGGACGTAGTTCACTTCATACGAATTGCTCTTGCCTTGCGGGGTCGAGTCATCGGCCTGGCCGCTGGCGCTGCCGTACCAGAGGTCAAGCATCAGGTACATCTTGTCGCCCATGGAAACGTCAACCGAATACACTTCTTTTCCATCGAAATAGAAAGTTTGCTTGTTCGGCTCCCACTTCACCGCATACTTGTGGAACCCGGCCGACAGATCCGTCGTCTGGATCGTCTTGGTTCCCGCCAGGACGCTTTGGTCTTTCCAGACTGTCGGTGCATAAGCGGTCGGGTGCATGTTCGCATCCGACCAGCCGCTCGACGGGCCGCCGCCGGCGTACGCTTCCATCACATCGATCTCAGGACGACGATTGTCGATATGGTTGAATAGCCAGAACGCAGGCCAGGTGCCTTTACCGATCGGCAGCTTCGCTTCGATTTCGAAGTAACCGTAGGTCTGGTAATACTTGCCATCGGTGTCGATGGTACGGTTGAAAAACTTGCCGCTCGCGTCGCGTTGCGGCCAGATTTTCAGTGCGCCGTTTTCAACGGTGTAGTTTTTCGTGGCATTGCCGGTTTCATACCAGATCTTGTCGTTCCAGCGGCTGGTGTTGAAGCTGTCGAACTCTTCCGAAAAGGACAGCGTATAGTTTGCCGCAGTCTGACCGTATGGCGTCATCGATTCCGGCGCCACGCTCGCAGCCGTATCGGCAACCGATGCACCCGCTGCCGCGCCAGCGACCGGCGCGCCTGCTGTCGCGTCGGCAGCCGGCGTATTCGCCACCGCCACGCCGGCATTCGTCTGCGCCTGCAATTCGGACTGCAGGGTCGCGTCGGGATTTTGCGCGGAGCCGCTGGTGCCGCCGCCGCCGCCGCAGGACGCTAGCATTACGGTTGCAACGCCAGCACAAAACATGGCACGAAGTGAACGACGGATGATTGATACGTTGAACATAAAAATTTCTCTCTCGGTAAATGTGGACTCATGCGTTGTTTAATCTTTCTTAGCATCAAGTCTCATGTAAGGTCCTGCATGTGAGTCTTTCCCAATCGAAATAGTTCCGACGGGAAAAGTAGCTTTCAAGCAAGAAAAAGTTACCGAGGGGAGTTTTATTAAAAAACCGGCAATGCAGTTTTGAAAAGAAAGTGCTTGGCGCTTTATCAGGAATTTAGCGCTCGAAGTTAATGCCGAAAATCATGATTTACTAGGGGAAACGACGAAAAAATGGCGCACACTAAATGTCTTGCAGACAAGAAATAACCGGCAAAAGAAATTGCTTGATTGAATAGCAATTTCGACAGCAAAAAAAAATCAAAAAAAGCGAAAATATTTCGAACCGGGGCGAAAAAGAACGCTTTTTATGCCGGTTTATAAAGCAAAATCGGACACGGTTTCAAACCGGCATAGCCGCTTATTGCATGCATACCTTGAAAAGTTGTCGGAAAATACTGTCGTCGGTTCGATAATTTCATGGTTCGACCGGCATAAAAAAGCCCGGCATCGTAACGATGCCGGGCTTGCCGGACCGATCATTCCGCCGCAGCGTAAAAAACGAGCCTTTATGCGCCGCCGGTCGGCTGGTGTCTTGGCATTTCGATAAACACGCCGATATGCCGCTCATGCTCGAGCGCACGGGAAGCCGCGCGAAGACTTCTCGGTCCTTCGGTGAAGCCGCTCTGCGCCGCGATCGGCAGCTCGGACGGCGCCGTCATCCTGTTCTCTCCCGGCATGTGGACTATCGCCGGGCTGACGTCCACATGATCCAGCACCACGCCGATATGCTCAGCCAGCCGCAGCGTCAGCGCCGCGATGGTAATGGTGGGGAAATTGGCCCCGGCGGTGGGGAATACCGAACTGCCGGCAATATAGAGATTGCTTATGTCATGCACCTTGCAGTTACGGTCAACCACGCCCTGCCGCGGCGAATCGTGCATCCTGGTGGTGCCCATGTGATGCCAGGTTCCTTCCTTCTCGAGGGTCGAAGGCCAGACGCCGCCTTCTATCAAGGGATCGAGCGCTACTTCCGCCACCCCGCTCTGGCGCATTTCATCGGCCAGGATCGCCAGCGTCCGGTCAAAGGTTCGGCGCACCTGGTTGCCCAGGCGCCAGTCGACCCGCACCCTGCGCATGCCAAGCTGGTCCCTTTCGGTTGGCGATAACGTAACACGGCTGTCGGGGTCCGGCGCCGGTTCGACGATGATCTGGAATTTAACGCCGCGTATCAGCGCGCGCGGCTGAAACAGCCGCGTGAAGCCATAGCCGAACGTATCGACCGGGTGAGCGGCGATCGTGGCCAGGTCCTGGTGCAGCTTCCATCCCGCCTGTTCCTTGTGCAGCAGGGCCTGCTTGCAGCGGAACAGCGCCTGCGCGCCTTCGGTGCCCTCGCCGGGGAAGATCGACGAAAACCAGACCCGCGCATTGAGCAGCCGCTCTTGCTTCAGCACTTCCGGCGCCAGCGCAAGTTGTGACGCGATATGCGTGCCATGCGCCGCGACTGCCGAATTCATGTAGTGATATTTGATATCGTACAGTTTATTGCGCGACCACTTTCTGGCGAAACGAATGCTGCCGGACTGCAAACGCGGATGGTCCATGAAGTAGCGTCCGACCAGATCATGCGCATTGCCGACGCCGGCGCTTTGCACCTTGTCGGATGCCAGCAGCAGGCGAGCGTTCTCGATGCCGCCGGTCGCCAGCACGTATATCCGCGCCGACACGGTCATCTTGCGTCCGGACAGCGTGGCCACCTGTATCCTCGATACATTGCGCGCGGCCCGGTCGGTGTCGATACTGGTCGCATTGGCATATAAAAATACCCGCACAAATTTCGACCGTTTCAGTTCATCGCGATAAAGCTTGCCGAAACGCGCCGGCGGACTGAACTGTGAAATCGTGTCGCGCACCTTTCCGCTTACCAGTG
This sequence comes from Herminiimonas sp., assembly GCA_028292315.1. Classification (GTDB taxonomy): domain Bacteria; phylum Pseudomonadota; class Gammaproteobacteria; order Burkholderiales; family Burkholderiaceae_D; genus JAQGMO01. Next base: position 8,296 of record JAQGMO010000205.1, read on the forward strand.
GAATTCTCCTGACGTCGCGTCGGCCGATCGCCTCTTCCCAGAACGCCGGCTCGAAATTGTTAGGGCCGAGTTTCAGCAACCGATGGGTGCGCTCGTAATATGGGCGCAATTCATCCAGTCCGAATGGCCAGCCGCTATGCGGAATCCAGTCGCGCTGATCGAAGTCCCAGGCATCAAGCGGCCGGCACCATCCGCCCCAGCAATTGCTGCTGCCGCCAAAGAAACGGCCGCGGCAGCCGTCGGCGAAACTGTATGGCAGGCCGACATCCTCACCACGGTAAAGATCGCGCGTTTCATCGTCCGGATCGAAACCGCCGCTTTCGAGCAGGCAGGTATCGATGCCCTTCGCGTTCATTTCGCGCGCCAGCGTAATACCCGCCACGCCACCACCGATAATGCACACCGTTGTGTCAATCCGCGTGTCATCTTCGACCCGCCTTGTATCTATGAACATTGTTCTTTTCCTCCCTCACCTGTCAAGAGCTTGCTGGTGTCCAGGTGATAAGCTTGCCTTAAAGCACTCGGGTTCATGTTCGAAAATATCAAATGTCGGAGTACTTGCCGACAATACATGCATTAATCTATCAAGTCGTCATTTCGCGGGGCGGTTTACCAGGGCGAAGCCGGCCCGTTTCAAACTTCGCAGCAGTTCCAGGCTGGCCGAAATATGACGGGCCACAGCATGACCTTCACGCCGGCCTTCATCCAGCCAGAGCTTGGCGCGCCGCATCACTCCCCTGGCCGCGGTCCTCAGCGCGATATTGCTGTTCAACAGGTAGCGCACGCTGGACCGATAAATCACAAGATTGTCCAAGTCGCGCAATACCCCGAGCAGCAGGAATTTGTATTCATACCGCCCCCACAGGAAATGAAATTCCTTGCCGCCGCGCGCGATGCTTTCGCAAATCGTCAGGTAGCAGCACAGCGTCCCGATACGGTCTTCGTCGTACGCCGGATCGTGGCCGATTACATTAAGGAAAAAATTAGGGCCGGACTGGCTGCAGATCGCGCCGGCGCAGATACGGCCGTCGATCATGATCACGCCGACCATGCCGCATTCCCTGGCCATGCTGGTAAGCTGCCTCACTTCTTCTTCATCGATGTCGGATTGCTTGTTCTTGTCGGCCATCCTGGCATGGTTGAGCGCCGCGATCGCCTTGATATGTTGCGGGCCGACTTCATCTTTCGAATACACCCGGTAACTGAAAGTCGGATAGTTGCGGGTGAGACGGCTCATGTAGTACCGGATGTTCTTGCGGGTACGCTTGCCCAGGCTCGCGGTGTATTCGTCGGCGCTGGCCGGCAGGTCGAGCACGATATCTTCCGAGTGATTGCACTTTTGGTGCGCAAACGGCAATCGATGAATATCGGCCTGCACCGCGCGGAAGGTAATTACGCCGACCCCGCGCCAAGTCTTGAACACATAGTCGGCGAAGCGCGTGACTTCGGCATCGTCCAGCCTGATTCCCTCATTCAGGACGTGGACCCGGTCCTTGTCGCGCGTGAACAGGAATATCGTGGTGATCGTTTCGCCCGAGCGAACCACGTAGGTATTGGTTGCCGGCGACAGGCCGCCGTAAATTCTGAACTGGGCCAGTGATGAGAAAACATTCCCATATAACCTGTGCAGCTCCGCCTCGACGAATGGCGGAATCGCATGCTCGTAACACGCGATGGTAGTTCCATCGAAAATCATTTATGCCTCATTCCCGACCGCTGCCATTACTTCCGGATCGACTAATTGAAAATTTTTGGAAATTATTACCGGCCTGTTTCGGCCATGGTGCTCACCGCGGGCGCCGGCCGCATCCGGCACGGCGCCCCGGAGACTGCTGAACCCTATCGTATGCTCGGCGATGCTTCGATCAATGGCTGCTGCGATCCGAATGAATACTGGACCTGGCGATATTTGCCATACTTGTAGCCATAGCCATAACGTCCGGGACGCAAGGTCAGGTCGTTGAACAAAACCCCCTTGGCGGACAGACCGGCCTGGCTCAAACGCTTGATCGATTCGGCGATTTCTCCCGAGGTGGTGACGCCGGCCCGGGTCAGGATATAAATTGCGCCTGCATGCGCGCCGATGATCAAGGTATCGGATACCGCCAGAATCGGCGTGCCGTCGATCAATACCACGTCGTACAGGGCCGACAGCGATTCGAGCAGCGTGCCCAGGTTCGGGCGCTCCAGCAATTCGGACGGATTTGACGGCAAGGCGCCGGTTGTAATGAAATCCACGTTTTCAATCACATCGCGGTGGATGATTTGCTCAAGCCGCTTGGTGCCGGCGATCGCATCGGCCAGGCCGTCCTGGCGGCCGAGATCGAAATAGCGGTGCAGGTGGCCGTTGCGGAAATCCGCATCAATCAACAATACGCGCTTGCCGGACGAGGCCATGACGGCCGCGAGATTGGCTGACACGAATGATTTGCCCATGCCGGCGGTCGGGCCTGTCATCAGCACGATATTGTTTTTCGAATGGGACATCGAGAACTGCAGCGCAGTGCGGAAGTTGCGCAATGCTTCAACCGCAACGTCCATCGACGATATCTTGGCCAGCAGAGGCAGCTTCGGCGATTTCCGGGTGACCTGGTCGAACAGCTCTTTTTGCATCTTGCTGTGCGGGATAGTGGCATAGACCGGCACGCCCAGCATCTTTTCGATTTCACTTGGATCGTCGATACCGGCATGCAGCGCTTTCCGGACGAAGGCGGCGACAACGCCAAGGAACAATCCCAGCAACGCGGCGATCGCGATAATTTGCGGACGGTTCGGCGAGATTGGTTTTTCCGGC
>JAQGMO010000276.1 GCA_028292315.1 Herminiimonas sp.
GACCGCCATGCAGAAGGCCAATTCGGCCGAGCCGGCGAAATACCTGCCTGAGCTGGCCAAGGTTAAGTACGACGGGGTTACCGGTCCGATCGCATTTGATTCCAAGGGCGATATCAAGGATGGGAAGCTGACCTTGTTCACCTACAAGGGCGGCAAGAAGGAAAAGATCGCGGTAGTGCAGTAAACCGGTGTCGCAGGTCAGATAATCGGGGACGTCGATTTACAAACGGACTTAATCCGGAATGAATGTCGAAAAAAAAGCGCTCTTTGAGCGCTTTTTACGTATCTGGAGCCGCTTTGAAGCCGCTTATTTCTGTGACAAAACCCATTTCACCAGCGTACGGGCTTCCGCCTCGGACACTTGCGGATTAGCCGGCATGGGAACGGCTCCCCAGACGCCGCTGCCGCCTTTGATGACTTTTTGCGTCAGTTTGTCTTCCGCATCCTTTTGACCGGCGTACTTTCCCGCCACGTCTTTAAAAGATGGACCAACCACCTTGTTCGCCACCGCATGGCATGCCATGCAATTCTTGGCTTTCGCCAGATCGGCATTTGCCATTGCCATATTCGACGCGAAAGCACTTATCGCCACACCGAGTAACAACAGACGTTTCATTAACTTCTCCATGGTAATCATTCAAGTGATTTTACCTTGTTTCCCAATTATTCGAGAGCAAGGTCTATCACGTGAATAACTTACCACGCGCCCGCCACTCCCTTGTTGACCGTTACACTCATTAACAATATCCTTGTGGAAAGGAGCAACCATGCCACTCATCATACTGATTGTCTTATTCGTCATTCTTCGCTATTTCGAAATCGGGCCATTCGCGACTCTGTCGTGGTGGTGGCTGGCCGGGTTGTTCGCGCTGGCTTATATCTGGTTCGAGTTTATCGAAAAGGCGTTCGGGCTGGATAAACGTAAAGCCCATGACGAGTCCGAGAAGGCGCGCAAGGAACGGGTGAAGAAGAATTTTAAATAACGCCGGGTTCGTCGAAATGCACAATTAGATTCTTGGGCTATTAGACTCTTGGGCTTGTATTTCTTGTAATCGCGCGCGATGTCGCTGGAATACTGGCTGATGGGGCTGGAAGGATCGAGCGGTTGACAGGCACATGGTCGGGAGAGACGACGGGCCGGAGAGCGCAACGTACTATAGAATCATTTCAGCCTGGCACAGGCTGAAATGATTCTGGTACGGGTCATCCCAAGTGCGGGATCGGCCCGTACAGTCGTCCAAAACCTTTACACAAGCGTCTTCGGATCGGGAGGACCAACAATTAGCCCGTAACGGCTCCTTTACTGGCCGAGGATGCCAGCGCGGCAAACTTGGCCAGCACGCCGCGCGTATATTTCGGCGCCGGCGCTTTCCAGTTTGCGCGGCGGCGCGCGATTTCCTCATCCGCCACATTCAGCTGAATCAGTTGCTGGTGGGCGTCGATCGTGACCGAGTCGCCTTCCTGTACCAGCGCAATCGTTCCGCCCGCATAGGCTTCCGGCGCCACGTGGCCGACCACCATGCCCCAGGTGCCGCCTGAAAAACGGCCATCGGTAATCAATCCGACCGACTCGCCCAGACCTTTGCCGATCAATGCGGAAGTCGGCGCCAGCATTTCCGGCATGCCGGGCGCGCCCTTCGGTCCGAGATAGCGCAGGACCAACACATCACCGGCTTTGATCTGGTCGGCCAGGATCGCATCCATCGCCGAATATTCATCGTCGAAGACACGGGCCGGCCCGGTGATTACCGGGTTTTTCAGGCCGGTGATCTTGGCAACGCAGCCTTCCGGCGACAGGTTGCCCTTCAGGATCGCCAAGTGGCCTTCCTTGTACAAGGCCTTGTCGATCGTGTGGATGACGTTCTGGTCAGCGCGTGGGACCGACGGCACATCCGCCAGTTCTTCAGCCAGCGTGCGGCCGGTGATGGTAATGCAATCGCCATGCATCAGGCCGGCGTCCAGCAAAAGCTTCATCACCTGGGGAATGCCCCCGGCCTTATGCAGGTCGGTCGCCACATACTTCCCCGATGGCTTCAAATCGCAAATAACCGGCACCTTGCGCCGCATCCGTTCAAAATCGTCAATCGTCCATTCCACTTCAGCCGCATGGGCAATCGCGAGGTAATGCAGCACCGCATTGGTCGAACCGCCAGTCGCCATGATCAGCGCCACGGCGTTTTCGATCGATTTGCGGGTGATGATGTCGCGCGGCTTCAGGTCGCGCTTGACCGCTTCCACCAGCACGCGCGCCGACTCGGCCGCGGAACCGGTTTTTTCGTCATCGGGATTGGCCATCGTCGATGAATACAACAGCGACATGCCGAGCGCTTCGAAGGAAGACGACATCGTGTTCGCCGTGTACATGCCACCGCAGGAACCGGATGACGGGCAGGCATTTTTTTCAATTCCCTCGAAATCCTCCTGCGACATGCGCCCGGCCGTAAACTCGCCGACCGCTTCGAACGACGACACGATCGTCAGGTCCTTGCCCTTCCAGTTGCCCGGCCTGATGGTGCCGCCATAAACATAAATGCCGGGCACATTGGTGCGCGCCAGGCCGATCATCCCGCCCGGCATATTCTTGTCGCATCCGCCGATCACGACGCAGCCATCCATCCACTGTCCATTGACCGCGGTTTCGATACAGTCGGCAATCACCTCGCGTGAAATCAGCGAATATTTCATGCCTTCCGTACCCATCGACATGCCATCTGAAATTGTTGGCGTACCGAATACCTGCGGATTGGCGCCGGCTTCTTTCACAGTCCTGATCGCGATATCGGCCAGCTTTTGCAAACCCGAATTACACGGCGTAATCGTAGAATGGCCATTCGCAATGCCGACCATCGGTTTGTCGAAGTCGGCCTTTTCATAGCCCATCGCGTAGTACATTGAACGGTTTGGACTGCGGGCGACGCCCTGGGTAATATTTTTTGAACGGCGATTGAATGCCATGATGCCTCCTGGATTGATCCGTAACGATGCCTTGTGCATAGCCTTCTGTCAAATATATCATTCAGACGCCATTGATATAAAATACATATGGATCAAACGGATAATAGTCGGCTGCGCACGAAACAGATACAGCGCTGACAAAAAGTATGCAAAATCACTGGCACCATGAAAATTGAATTGCGACAACTTCGCTACTTCGTTGCGGTGGCGGAAGAAATGCATTTTGGACGCGCTGCCCAGCGTCTTCACATGACGCAGCCACCGTTGTCGCAAACCATACAATCGCTGGAAGCCGCCTTGGGAACCCCGTTGTTCATGCGCACCAGCCGCAATGTGGCGCTGACCCCGGCTGGCGCGGCCCTGCTGCCGCAGGCGCAGCGCCTGCTCCTGCAGGCTGATGCGCTGCCGGAAATGGCCCGGCGCGCAGCCACCGGCGAATCCGGCCACCTGACGCTGGCTTTCGTCTCGACCGCGGACTATAGCGTGCTGCCGCCATTCCTGCGCGATTTCAGGCAACGCTATCCGCAAGTGCAGATCGACTTGCGTGAGGCCACCAGCGATGTGCAGCTGGAAGACCTGTCGCACGGCAGGATAGACGCCGGCTTGCTGATTTCCCCGGTGCCGGAGCGGCTGCGCGCGGAACTGGACTATGCGCCGGTATTGTCGGAGCCCCTGATTGTCGCCGCGCCGAAGGGACTTGCGTCGCTGCGCGATAAAGCCCGGGTCGCATTGAAGGATCTTGGGGATATGCCGCTGATTATTTTTCCGCGCCGTATCGCGCCGGCGTTTCACGACGCGATCGTCAGCTGCTTTCGCGATGCGGGGCTGACACCGCACATCGGACAGGAGGCTATCCAGATGCAAACCATCGTCGGGCTGGTCTCGGCCGGCATGGGGATCGCTCTTGTGCCACAATCGGTGTCGAATCTGAAGCGGCCTGGCGTTGAATACAAGCCCTTGCTGGATAAAACCCCGTTGATAGAAACCGGGCTGGCCTGGCGGCGAGACAACCCCTCCCCGGTGCTGCGCGCCTTTTTGCAATTATTAAGAAAGAAAGCCTGAATGCTGATCCATCCGATGCCCGATCCGATTGCTTTTTCCCTTGGACCGCTCGCCGTGCGCTGGTACGGACTGATGTACCTGTTCGCGTTCGCGCAGTTCATCCTGCTCGGAAGACTGCGCGCGCGTCAGCCGCATATTGCGGCGGCTGGATGGAAAAAGGAAGACCTGGACGACATGCTGTTATATGGCGTGATGGGCGTCGTGATCGGCGGCCGCCTGGGAGAAGTGCTGTTTTACAATCCGGCCTGGTACTTTTCGCATCCACTGGAAATTTTCGCGGTGTGGAAAGGCGGCATGTCGTTTCACGGCGGCTTCCTCGGCGTGATGTTTGCAATGTGGCTATGGGGCCGCAAGACCGGCCGCAAACTCATGGATGTGATGGATTTCATCGCGCCGCTTGTGCCGCTCGGTTATGCCGCCGGCCGCATCGGCAATTTCATCAACGCGGAATTGCCGGGCCGCGTCGCCGATGCTTCGCTGCCGTGGGCAATGATCTGGCCCAACGTCGATAACCTGCCGCGTCATCCATCGCCGATTTACCAGGCCCTGATCGACGGGGTGCTGCTGTTCATCATCCTGTGGGCGTATTCGCGCAAACCGCGCCCGAGATTAGCCGTCAGCGGGGTATTCGCGCTTGGTTATGGCTTGGCGCGTTTCTTTACCGAGTATTTCCGAACCCCGGATTACACGGTTCAGCTGGCCGGCTGGTCCATTTCAGCCGGACAAATGTTGTCCTTGCCTATGGTTGCTCTCGGAATTGCTTTATTATTTATCGCGTACAGGAAAAATCCCGCTTAAAGGATGCCAGTATTTAAAGGTTAGCCGCTGCATCGAACGATCAGCCAATAAATAAATAATTAAATAGATAACATCAACAGGAGACAAACTGTGAATATCAAACGTGCGATTGCAATCGCCGCCGGCCTGGTGCTGTCGGCTTCTGCCGCGGCCCAGTCGTGGCCGACCAGGCCAATCACGCTGATCGTGCCGTTCCCGGCCGGCGGCGGCACCGATGCCTTTGCCCGTCCACTAGCCGCGCAACTGAGCAAGCAGCTCGGCCGACAGGTCGTGATCGACAATCGCGGCGGCGCCGGCGGCACGCTGGGCGCCGGCATTGCCGCCCGCGCCACGCCGGATGGGTATACCTGGTTCATCGGCGCGGCGCATCATGCGATCGCCCCGGCGATCTATCCGAAACTGGACTATGACATCCAGAAGGACCTGATCCCGGTCGCCCTGCTTGCCACCCCGCCCCAAGTCATCGTCGTCAATCCACAAAAGGTGCCGGTCAATGATTTGAAAGCCTTTCTCGACTATGCGAAAAAGAATCCGGGCAAGCTCAACTATGGTTCCGCCGGCAACGGCACCTCGCATCACCTGGCCGGCGAACTGTTCAAGCTGCAAACCAAAACCTTTATCACCCACATACCTTACCGCGGCGCCGGTCCCGCGCTGCAGGACCTGATTGCCGGCCAGGTCGACGTGATGTTTGACGGACTCGGCTCCTCGTCCGGGCATATCAAGGGCGGACGCATCAAGGCGCTGGCCGTGGCATCGAACAAGCGGGCACCCGGCTTTCCCGATGTGCCGACCACGGCCGAAGCCGGCGTTCCCGGCTATGAGGTGTCGACCTGGTACGGCATGTGGGCGGTCAAGGGGACGCCGGCCGAAGTCATCGAGCGCATGAGCGGCGAAGTTCAAAAGGCGCTGGCCTCGCCGGAGCTGAAGACCAGCTGGAATAATGCCGGTTCCGATATTCCGCAGATGACACAGGCGCAATTTACGGCGATGGTGGCGTCCGACATCACGCGCTGGGGCCAGGTCGTGAAAGCGTCCGGCGTCAAGCTCGACTGAGCGCCCCGCCCTAACCTGAAACTGAATTCATGAGCAAGATTATTGTCGGTCACGACGGTGGCGTCGCCACCGTTACCCTGTCGAATCCGGGCAAGCTCAATGCGATTGATGTCTCGATGTGGAATGGCCTGACGGAAGCCTTCAGCGGTCTTTCCCGCGATGAGTCGCTGCGCTGCATCATCGTGCGCGGCGCCGATGGAAATTTTGCCGCCGGCGCCGACATCGAAGAATTCGCCAGCGTTCGCAGCACGCTCGAGCAAGGCATGCACTATCACACCAGGACGATCGCCGATGCCCTGGAGGCGATAGCGAACTGCCTGCACCCGGTGGTTGCCGCGATCGAAGGCGTGTGTGTCGGGGGCGGCCTTGAAATCGCGTGCGCTTGCGACCTGCGGATAGCAGCCCCCTCGGCGCGCTTCGGCATCCCGGTCACGCGGCTCGGCTTTCCACTGGCGCCGGGAGAATACATCGGACTGCTGCAACTGGTCGGCCGGGCGACCGCGCTGGAAATCCTGCTCGAGGGTCGCGTATTCGATGCAGCCGAGGCCAGGGAAAAGGGCTTGTTGCACCGGATCGTCGCCGACGTTCCAGCCGAAGCGCGCAATACCGCAGCCCGCATAGCGCAAGGAGCACCGCTTGCCGCCCGAATGAACAAGAAGCTGGCGCGCCGTCTTTCACCGGTGCCCGAACCGCTTGACGAGCAGGAATTGCGCGACGCCTTTTCCTTTCTTACCTCGCACGATTACCGCGAAGGCGTGCAAACGTTTCTTGCCAAGACAAAACCGGTTTTTACCGGTAAATAATTAAAACGTACAAGCTCACCCGATATGAACGCCAATCTCTACGCATTATTTGAATCCGCTTTTCCTGCCGATCGCAGCGCCTGCTGCATTGAAAGCCATCTTGGCCAATATTACTCATGGGATGACATCGATCGCGCCAGCGCCGGGATCGCCAATCTTTTGACCAGCCTGAAACTCGACAAGGATGCGCGGATCGCCGTGCAAGTCGAGAAATCCCCGGAAGCGCTGATACTTTACCTGGCGACCATTCGTGCCGGCTATGTCTACCTGCCGCTGAACACGGCCTATCGCGCCAGCGAGATCGCTTATTTTGTCGGCAATGCGGAACCGGCGGTCGTCGTTTGTTCGCCGAAAAATTTCGGCTGGGTTGCGCAATGCGCATTCAAGGCCGGTACCCGGCATGTGTTCACCCTCGACGACGGCCACAATGGAAGAAACTCCGGTTCGCTGCTCGATCGCGCGCGGCACCAGCCGGATACTTTTCAGACCGTCGACAAACAGCCGGATGACCTGGCCGCAATCCTGTACACCTCCGGCACCACCGGACGCAGCAAGGGAGCAATGCTGAGCCACGAAAACCTCGCGTCGAATGCAAAAGTGCTCAAGGAATTCTGGCAATGGCAGCCCGGCGATGTGCTGTTGCATGCGCTGCCGCTGTTTCATGTGCACGGCCTGTTTGTGGCGTCTAATGGCGCGCTGCTTAATGGCAGCAAGATGATTTTCCTGCCTAAGTTCGACACTGCCGATGTCATCAGGCTCCTGCCCCGTTCGACCGTGTTCATGGGCGTGCCGACTTTTTATAGCCGGCTCCTGGCCGATCCGGCATTCGATGCCGCCGCATGCGCCGGCATGCGCCTGTTCATTTCAGGGTCGGCGCCGCTGCTGACCGAGACCTTTAACGCATTCAAACGCCGCACCGGTCACACGATACTGGAACGTTACGGCATGAGCGAAACGACCATGCTGACTTCCAATCCTTACGATGGCGAGCGGGTCGGCGGCACGGTCGGCGCGCCGCTGCCTGGGGTCCAGGTGCGGGTAATGAACCAGACCGGCGAGGAATGTGCGACCGTCGAAATCGGCGATGTCCAGGTGCGCGGTCCGAACGTCTTCAAGGGCTACTGGCGCATGCCGGAAAAGACCGCTGAAGAATTTACCGCGGATGGGTATTTTAAAACCGGCGACGTCGGCAAGTTCGATGCGCGCGGCTACCTGTCGATCGTCGGCCGCAGCAAGGATTTGATTATCACCGGGGGCTACAATGTCTATCCGAAAGAAATCGAAACCCTGATTGATGACATCGATGGCGTGCTGGAGTCGGCGGTCATCGGCGTGCCCCATGCGGATTTTGGCGAAGCGGTCACCGCGGTCATCGTCGCGAAACCGGGCAAACGCTTCTCCGAAGCGGAGATTATTAGCGCGCTGAAATCGAACATCGCTAATTTCAAGGTGCCTAAGCGCGTATTCTTCATCGAAGATTTACCGCGCAATACAATGGGCAAGGTCCAGAAAAATCTGCTGCGCGATCGGTTTCAGGCTGCCTGAGCAGGCGGCGCAAGCCCGGCATGCGCCGCGCCGGCCGAATCGCCGGCTGCTCGTTCTATTTATCTGACCAACAATGTTTTGTCTAATGGACAGCGGTGCTTGAATCAGGCGTCCTGGGCGAGGACGTTAGCGGAATGCCTTGTAAAGCATGAACGCAGCCAGCACATAGAGCATGATTGCGAACACGCGTTTCAACGGTTTGACGGACAGATTATGTGCCGTCCTTGCGCCGAGCGGCGCTGTCATCACGCTTGTAATTGAAATTACCAGCAATGCGGGAAGGTAGATGAACCCTAGCGAGCCGGGCGGCAGCCCCGGCACATTCATGCCGTGATAGATATTCGATAGCGTACCGGCCAACGCGATCGGGAAACCGAGCGCTGCGCTGGTAGCGACAGCCTGATGAATCCTGACGTTACACCAGGTCATGAACGGCACCGATACAAAGCCGCCGCCCGCTCCCACCAGTCCGGATAGCATGCCGATTATGGCTCCCGCTCCCAGCATGCCGGGCGCCTTTGGCAAGTCGCGCGCGGCCGCCGGCTTTTTATCGAGCAGCATCTGGGTCGCGGAAAAGGCCACGAACAGCGCAAAGAACAGCGCCAGCCCGGAGGAATTCATTTGCTTGCCGATCCATGGTCCGATCCATGATCCGATCAGGATGCCGGGCGCGAGCAGCTTGACGATGCGCCATGAAACCGCGCCGCGCTTGTGATGCGCGCGCACCGAGGAAATCGAGGTGAACATAATAGTGGCGAGCGATGTTGCGATCGCCATGTGAACAATCAGCTCTTCGGGAAAATTATTCACTCCCAGAAGCAGTGTAATGAATGGCACCAAAAGCATGCCGCCTCCGATACCCAGTAACCCTGCGGCAAAGCCGGTTGCGGCCCCCAGCACCAGAAAGGCCGCGATCAAACTCAAATCCATCCACGTACTCCAAAAATTTATTTTTTATTCGCTTCGTTAAAGCGCCCGGCAAAATTCGGTCTGCGATCCCTGTCGATCAGCGGTGCGTACTATAACGCATTCAGACCGGCCCGGGCGTTGCGAAAAAATAAACACCTTCCCAAACGAAAGTGGAAAAACCGGGCATCGCTTATCAGGGGTTGAAGAGACAAGGACGTCGCGCACCTCCTTCTATGCAAGACTTAGGACCCTGCGCGGCAGGAGGACAGCGAATCGAAACAAGGCGCTCAGGCCGCTGCCATCGTGCTATCCAGTTTTTTTTCGATAAAGCGCCATTCGCCCGGTTCGACTGGCGAGATGGATAAGCGATTGCCCCTCGCCAGCAGGCGCATGTCCGACAGTTCAGAATAGGTACGCAATTCTTTCAGGCTCATAAGCCTGGTCTTGCGCACCAGTTTTACATCGACGCTGAACCACCGCGGGTTTTCCACGGTTGCCTTCGGGTCGTAATAGCGGCTTTTGGGATCAAACTGCGTCGGGTCGGGATAGGCCGCCGAAATGATTTCAACAATCCCGGCAATGCCGGGCTCGGCACAACTCGAATGATAGAAGAACACCAGGTCGCCGGCTCGCATGACGTCGCGCATGAAATTCCGCGCCTGGTAATTGCGCACACCATACCAGCAGGTTTGCCGCAGCGATGCGCCCGCCACATCGTCGATGCTGACGTCGGAAGGCTCGGACTTCATTAACCAATAACGCATGTCGCTCAAAAATGCAAAGGGGCAGACGGCACGTGACAAGGGCTTACCCAGTCTGCACAGGCATGTCGCCTGTACTGAATACGCAGTGCAGTGCGGTGCACCACACGTCGGCTGAATGCGCACCGAATCTGCACACCAAAAAAAAGCGGCTGCATCTAATGCAACCGCTTCCGAATTAAGCCCCGCCTGTGCCGCTTTGCCGGCATCCCGAACCAAGACGGTTCAAGGTGGTCACAGTTAGTTCAATTTCGGGTTCGTCGGACTAGCGACGCTCACTCCCATCGAACAAAATTCCGCAACCGATGCGCATAAATGGTTCAAGGAATATATGGCAATCGCGAACACGGCAGGAAGGTTTAAGTCTACCCTATTCACGCAACATGTCAAACAGTTTGACGTGAAATTCAGAACAGATTTTCTTGTGGTGCCAGCGCCGCATCGAGCACAGCATGCATTGAAGTAATTTTTTGCCTGACCTCTGCCATCGTCATTTCCGACAACGGACCATCCGGTGATTTGGTCGCGAGCAGTTCGGCGGCTATGCCAAGTGCCGCAATAACGGCGATCCGGTCATTGCCCTTGATTTTGCCGGCATCGCGGATCGAGCACATGCGCTCGTCCAGGTAAGTGACCGCTTCCCGCAGGGCCGCCTCTTCGCCTTCCCGGCATGCCAGCATGTAGGATTGCCCCATGATGCTGACGTCAAGCCGGGTCATGCGGCCTCCTCATCCCGTACCTGCTCCGGAATTTTTTCAAGCAGGGCCGAAACACGCCGGTGCGCTTCCATCATTCGGCTGGAAAGCTCTTCATTTTCCGCTGTCACCGTGGCGGCATACTGGCGTAATTCACCATTCTCGCGCCGCAGCGAATCTGCCAGCGCGGCCAGTTGCGTGATTTTTTCGGAAAGCTGATGGAATTCTGAGATCATCCCGCCACTATAGAGGTGCAAGTGAATTGCAGTCAATAGATTCGACCAATCGACGCGCTGTTTTTATAAAACCTGTCAGGTCCCATGCACACCGGCCGCCAGTCCTAAGCCCGGAGCGTCAATTTCTCCCGCCATCCGACGGCATGCGCCGCGGGTCCGGGCCGTTTTCAAGCCGGCGCACGATGCCCTGTCCGTCAAAATAGACTGACATCTCCGAGTCCCATACACCGCTTTCCTTATATGGATAGTTCCATGATATCAGACCGATTCGCGAATAAAACCTGGTTTCGCTCGGTGCGCCGACAGTACGCAATACATCCGACTCACGCGATTCATTCAGCTTCAGTTTTGCGAAGTGCTGCATCGTCAGGACCTGTTCGTAAGAAACAAGTTTGCCATCAGGGCCGATGCGCGCCATCTCGGTCGTCTGCCCCATCGGGCCATGCATGTATTCGAGCATCCGGCTGTTTCCATCCTGATACACATGGGTTGGCTTGCCCAGGTGCGTGATCACTTCCTGCTCGGGCAAACCCGGCTGGAGCGCTGCCCCGCCCCACGTGGCGCAGGCATTCAACGCAGATAGTACAAGGGCTGTCAGGGTAATCCGGAATAACGGTTTCATAATATGCACCTATGGCCAGGCTGGATGCTTATATTATGCGCTTGCGGCGCCGGGTCCGTTGGCCACGGGCGCTTTCTTTTCGGCAGCGGCTGGCGTTGTCGAAGCGCGCCTAAACCGCGCCCGGTTGCTACCACATGAAAAACAGGAAGCCGCCACCGAGGATCAGTGCCGCCTTGATCAGGTAGTAGACCGGCCGGCTCCAGGCTTTCAGAGCCCTGCGATACTGACCTGCCATCCAGACCAAATGGAATACCTTGTTAATTCCGCCGGTCTGATCGCCGGTTTCATTGGGCGAGCTTGCCGCAGTCATTATCGTTCTTCCCAGCCACCGGTTTACGCCCTGCGCCCACTGATAGCGCATCGGACGTTCGATATCGCAAAACAGAATTATCCGGGTCTCGCCGCTGCCGTTTTGCGCCCAATGAATGTAAGTCTCGTCGAAGATCACCACCTCCCCATCCCGCCAGCTATATCGCTGGCCATCGACGTCGATAAAACAACGCTCGCTGTTTGGTGTCGCCAGCCCGAGGTGGTATCGCAGCGAACCGGCAAACGGATCGCGATGCCGCTTAAGCTTGCCTCCCGCCGGCAATTCGGCGAACATCGCCGCCTTGACGATGGAAATTTTTCGCAGCAGCGCAAACGTGGTCGGACAAAAGCGCTGGGCCGAAGGATGACTGGCGTCATACCACTTGAGATAAAAGCGTTTCCATCCAGCTTTAAAAAAAGAATTGAAACCGGCGTCGTTGTTTACTTCAGGCGCACGGATTTTCTGCATGGCGAGCAGGTCAAGCGCCTCCGTCCTGATTTCTTCCCAATGATTCGCCAGCGGTTGAAGTTCACTGAAGGTATTGGCGGGAAAATAGCGGGAAGAGCTGGGAACGGCGGAAAAGAAATACATGAACAGGCTGATCGGCGCCATGAATGAGGAGTGATCAAACAGCTGGCGGAAAAACGGTAGCCTGACTTTGCCTCTGAGATGGATATAGATGATGGAAAGAAAATAAAAACCGAACAGACACCATTTCATAAAGGCTCCCGTTGGACATTTCCTGACGTTGTGAACTATTGGAACCTGAACCACTGGAAGCGCTGAAGGACGTGGATGAAGATTGTTACGCGGGAAATGGCGATGCAACGATCGATGCGTTGATACTGGATTGGTGTCGATTAAAGAGAAAGATTCCCTACACAGCGATGCTTACTCCATTTCCCACAATTGCCCGTCTGCCGTTATCAAGGCAGTCTTGAGATTATCTTCAAGAAATATCGCCCGTCCTGCAGCACGATATTGCGCAAGTTGTGCTCGATAAGCCACCCGCTCGCCATCCAGCAAATTGCGCTTGTAATCCAGGATCCAAATTGCGTCGTCAAACATTACCACGCGATCAAAGCGCATCAAACGATTTTCAACGACGATATCCATTTCGTTGCGCGCGGCCCGAAATTTCGTCGGATTAAAGAAACGCTCAAGTTTCGGTTGCGACAATATGGTCAATGCTTGTACCCGAACAATCGCTGCGATTTCCATCGAACAAGGCAGCCAGTGGGAAATTGCTTCAGGCCCTGGTACGCTGATCGGCCAGACGCTTGATTGCGTCAACCGCTCGAGCAGCGCGTGCAGAGCGACTCCTTCATCGATGGCGGCACTTTGCGGGGCGTCAGGCTCGACCGGTCCGCCAAGGGCCATCGCAATCAGCGGTGGATTAAAAATCGGCAACTGGAAAGCACCTTCGAATGTGAGCGTTTCGAGTTTGCGTTGCTCGCTTAAATCGGGTGTGAACGCAATCGATAAGCGCGCATACCAGCTTCCTTCAATGACGCCATCGGGACCCGCATTCCTTTCACCTGCCACTCCGCTGACGATCAATAATTCCTTGGCCCGCGTGGCGGCAACATACAGCAGGTTCCAGTCTTCCTGCACCCTGAACGCCTCTTCGGCGGCAAATAAAGCATCGCGCGCAAGCCCACGCTCCGCCTTGCGGCCGAACGCCGAGAAATGCACGGGCGCGCCGGCATCCTGCGGCCAGTCGCATAGAATACCGAGATCGTCGCGCGCGGGATCACTATGGTTGGCATCGAGTACGACAACAACCGCCGCCTCCAATCCTTTCGCACTATGAATGGTCATGATTCGCACCGCATCGGTAGACACATCGACACTGGCTTCATCAGGCGCATCACTGTCGGCGCCTTTTTGCAGCCGGTTCAGCGCATCGATAAATTTCGGCAAACTCGGATACCGGCCGGCGTCCAGATTCAATGCCAGTTCGGTAAATGCCTCGATATTGCCGATTACCTTGCCGCGCATCAGCGGCGGCGTAGCCTGGGCATAGCGCGCGATCAACTGTCCTTCATGGAGGATACGGTCCAGCAAATCATGCACCGGCAAACGCGGCGCCACCGACAGCCATTTTTCAAGCAGCAGCGCGGCCCGCCGCAACGGCTCCGGGGATGGTTCACATACAGCTGCGCACAGCCGCATCCACCAGCTATCCTCCGTCCGTTGTGCTAATAAAATCAGGTCATCGTCGCTTGCGCCGATGATGGGACATTTCAATACATGCGCCAGGGCGCGATTGTCGCCTGGCGTGATCAAAAACCGCATGAGGGCTATCAGGTCGGCTACTTCCAGCGATTGCAGCAAACCGCCGCGCTTGTCGGAAACGAATGGAATGCCGGCCTCGCGCAAAGCGCTTTCATACGCGCCGAGATGGGCACGCTTTTTTACCAGCATCATCACATCGGACCATCGCAATTCACCGGGCATGCTTCTGGCGTGAAGGATCGCCTGCGCGACCGCCCTGCCCTCTTCCTGGCGGCGGGCGTCTTCCTCTTCTTCGCGCGGCGTGACCAGCGGGTCCCGCAATGCCAGCAATGACGACAGGGGCGCTTCCTCTTTCGTCGCGCGGATCAGCGGCAGGCGCCAGACTGCGCCATGCGCCGAAGCGAGCGTGGTTTGCGGTGAAAATATCCGGTTGCATGCGAAGCTTGCATTCAACAAATCGACAATCGCGCCGCCGTTGCGCCGCGTCTGATTGGTACGCAGCACGGCCGCGCCCTGCGCCGCCAGCATCGCAGTGGCGGCGCTGAACACGCGCGGCTCGGCGCGCCGGAAGCGGTAGATCGATTGCTTGGGATCGCCGACGATGAATACGCTCGGCCTGCCGGCTTCTTCACCATAGGCATTGAGCCAGGCCCGCACGATGCTCCACTGCAGCGGGTTGGTATCCTGGAATTCATCGAGCAGGATATGGCGGTAGCGGGAATCGAGCCGGCTTTGCAAATACGCTGCATGTTCTTCATTGGCGAGCAAACGGTAGGCATGCCATTCCAGGTCGGCAAAATCGACCACCCGTCGCTCCGCCTTGACCGCCTGGTAGCGTTCCAGGAATGCGGCGCCGGCCGTGAACAAGGCATCGTTAAGCGCCAGGACCGCGGGCTCGAAGCTGCGCCGCACCAGCTCTTGCAGGATAGCGCAAAGCACGCAAAATTCTTCATCGAATTCAGCTATGCCGTTTTCACCCAACTGCTCTTCCAGCGCCTTTTTCAAGTTATTGGTTTTTTGATTCTTGCGCGGTTCGCCATCGGCGCCGAAAAATTCATGGCAAAGCGCCTCGAAACTTTCCAGGGTGGCGCCGGCCGACAGCGCCATTTCAATTGCGGTGGCGCGCTTCTGATTGACCGCCGTGCCGTGCCCGAGCAGCCGCGCGACATTTCCGAGCCGCTCAAGCAGGTCTTCATCCTCCCACAGGCTGAGCCTGGGGTCGCATTCAATATCGTCGCCGCATAATTCATGCAGCCATTCCAGCGGCGCGCCCTCCAGCGTGGCAGCCCACCACTCGGCGCGCTTGTCGGCAAACGCATCGAGCAATCTTCGCGTGTTCCAGTCTCCCGCCATTTCATATAATGTCAGCATCGCCGCCTTGACCTCGGCTTGCGACGTCTCGTTGAGCGATTGCATGAACCGGATATACGCCTCGCCCAGCAATTCGCCGCTGGCTTCGGTCAGCGAATAGCCATTCGGTACGCCGGACGAGAGCGGCGCGATCTGCAGCAAGCGGGCGAACCAGCTGTGAAAGGTGTCGATCGCGAGTGTTTGCGGACTGGACAATACCCTTTCATACAGACCGCGCGCCACCGGCAATATCGCCGCCAGGTCGCGCTCGGCGATGCCACGTTCGCGCAACAGCGTAGTCACCGCATTGTCCGGCAAAAGCGCCATGTCGCGCAGCAGGCTCATCAGGCGCTCGCGCATTTCCTGCGCCGCCTTGCGGGTGAAGGTAATCGCCAGCAATTCCGACGGTTCAGCCCCCGCCAGCAGCAGGCGCAGCATGCGCGCCACCAGCAGCCAGGTTTTCCCGCTACCGGCACAGGCTTCCACGGCGACCGAACGCAAGGGATCGCAAGCGATATTGGTGAATGCCTGCGGATCAACCTGCTGGCCGTCGACTTCATAGGCGCGCGGCGGCGGACGCATGCCAGACATCACCAGCCTCCCTTGCGGCACAGCCCGCGCACGTCGCAAAACCGGCACACCAGTTCGATGCCGCTTGCAGGCAGCGGTGCGCCGCCCGCCACCGCGCGCATGCTCGCGGTGATATGGTCGGCCAATGCCTGCTGCCATTCGGCGTACCGGTCGGCGGCGGCGTCGCCGGTTTTGTCCCGCTCCGGTTCAAGCGCAACATAGTGCGCGGCCGACACCGGGGTGTCCGACAGCAGTCCGTAGAATGCGAGCTGATAGTCTTCATTCTCCTTGAGCTTTTTGCGCAGCGCCGACACATTTTTAGTCTTGTAGTCCAGCACCGCACGCTCGCCGGCGTCATTTTCGTCGATCCGGTCGACCCGTCCGCGCAGGGTAATTTCGCCATCGCCCCATTGCAAGGTACGTTCGAACCAGCGCTCGCCCGCGACGAAATGCCAGCCGTCGGCTTCCCGTTCATTAGCCCAGCGCAGATAGGCCGGCATCGCTTTCAGCCAACGCGTGTAGTAGGCCAGGACCGCGGCATTTCCGGCCAGTGCGGCGCCGAACACTTTTTC